>JBLNCV010000033.1:0-4122 GCA_050260975.1 Syntrophothermus sp.
GGCTCGTGGGCATCCGAGGAAAGGGTGATCTTGGCCCCGGCTTTTGCAAATAGCTTCAATAAAGCCTGCGACGGGTAAATCTCCCCCACCGTCTTGCGCAGGCCCCCGGTGCTCACTTCCACGCATAGGTCCTGCTCCCCCACTACTCCAGCCATATCGCTCAACAGCACGGTAATCTCTTCGCTCGGACGATAGCCGTGAATCTTGATGAGATCCGCGTGGCCAAGAATGTCAAAGATCCCGCTGCGGGCGGCCTTTTTAAAGACCTCAAAATAATCGCGGTATGCCTTGTCCACCCCGCGGACCTCCCACTCACCGCCGGGATATTCAAAGCCCCACTGGCCGATCCAGTGCACCGAGCCAATCACGTAATCCCAATTGTAACCTTCCAGGAACCGTGCGGTGGCCTCTTCTTTCTCCTCGAGGTAGTCCACCTCCACCCCGAGTTTCACCGGAATCCCCTCCGACCTGGCAAGCTCGATCAGGCGCAGATAATCCTCGATATTCTCCGTGCACCGCTGGCGTCCCCATTCGGTATCGAGGAGGTGCCCGGCCTGTTTAAACCGGTAGCAGTGCTCAGAAATGCCAATCTCCCCAATCCCCCTGCTTGCCGCCGTCTCCCAGAACCGGCGGAGCCATTCGATTTTGTACGGCCCACGTTCCACATGGACGTGATAATCTACCAGCATGATCTTCTCCTACCCAACCCATAATGTTTATCTTCGCCATAAAAATATGTTAGGTATTCGCCCGGAGGCCGCCCGATCCTTTTCCTCGCAAAAAATTGTTTTTCTAAGCCCACTTGTGGTTATAAGACTTTGATAAACCCCGCCGCCGCCAGGAGGCCGAAACTGCCAGCCAGCATCATGTCTCCGAAGGGAGCTGCTTGATGAAAGCCAAGCTCCCCGGCAAGCTGGCGGTTGGGTCCTGTAACGGCTACAAAGTCAAACTCGCCAGGCAGCGGTTTCCAGTCCGGATGGATGAACGCCCCGTGGCCGCCATCTTCGCGCACTTCCGCATCTGACAGGGCGGCGTTCAGAAGCCTGCCGAGGTAGTCGCTCAGCTTCCCGGGATCCAGGCAACTCGTGTGATGTTCAAACAACCCCCACATTCTGGGGCCTTTGACCAGAGCCGCAACCGTATGCCCGTTGCCGATGTTGATGAGAACCACCCCCCGCTCTTTCCTTTCAGATACCGCCTCGTCACACAGCGCGCCCCACAGTGCGGCTGGTCCTGTATCCATGAGTATGGCTCCGGGCAAATACTCTCTTACCGCAAGCATCCGGGTAAATTGCGGTGGGATCTCCCCTTTGTACACCAGGTCAACCAGGCGCCCACCGCTTTGAATAAAACTCTTCCACCAGGCGAACCGAAATTGCCGGTTGCTGCCTGTCAAGGTCTCCCCATGGTCCTGTACCGCGACGGCCATTTGATCCGGAACCGGGACTTCAAAATGGGCAAGCGCCTCGCTTAAAGCCTCCCGGTCCACATCGGCCATCGGCACCTGGACGGCTCCAACAGGCGGTTCGTCCACAAGTTGCACACCCATGGCCGCGACTTCCTGTGGATTATCCCGGATAGTCTTGGCCGCGGGCAACGTCGCAAAAACTTTGAGCCCTGCCTCGATATGGCGGCGCACCGCCATGGTGCTCGGGCCCCCTCCCATGGTGTGACCACCCAGGCAGATGTCTTTGCGTTCCTCCGTAAGTTTGGCGATTCTTCGCCCGACGATCACGGTCTGGGACGGAAGTACCAGCTGAACACAGTTTTCTATCGGCTTACCGGGTTCCCAAAGCAAAATATCCTGCGTCCCGGCGCCGACATCGATGGCCAGCACCGCGGATCCGCCATGGAACATCTCAGGGCTGCTTTTGTTGGACATGCTGATCGCACCTCTTCCTGAGGATTTCGTCCGTATTTTCATTTTATCATTTTATCACAGAATCGCCTGATACACAGAAAAAAATTCAGCGCCCGTATCGGGCGCCTCTGGTTCAATCAATCCGCGTTAATTGGAAAATCTATAGACCCAATAGATTCAACCTCTAATAACCCGGCGCATCGCGTAATTCAATCACTTTGCCGGAAGAAGACAGCCTGGCGATCATCGTTCTTCCCCCGCCCTTGCCGGCCGTTCGGCCCGAAGACGCCGGTTCGACCCGGAAGCGAAGTTCCTGCTCGCCGCGCCACTGAAAATCCGCGGCCACTCCCGCTGCCACCCGGGCCAGGGAACTTCCGTCAGCTTTTACAACCATTAATTCCGGGCTATCCCCGGCCGAATCGTTCAAGTAAGCGACAAAGCGTCCGCCCGGCGAGACTTTCGGGGACGAATCATAACGGCTGTCGGCGGTAAGTTGGATAAGCGCCATCTTGTGGAGATCGATCAGGTAGATGTCCATTTTGGTGTAATCAATAACCCGATACTTTTTAAAACGGACCGCGGTAAAAGCAATCTTGTCCGCCGCGGCGTCCAGGTCCGGTTCTCCGCCCCACAGGGGCCAGGGATGCAGCGACACTTTCCTGGATCCGTACAACCTGTCCATCACTTCCTGTACGGAACGGCCGGCCTCGCGCAACTTGGCCCGGTTCTCCTCCGTGTCGTTTTGCCTGGCCGATGCCACATACTCCGGCACTACCTGCAAAGCTGCCTGAAACTCTTTGGGAATAGGTTTCTTCTGCCCATCGGCATAGATCGACCAGGCTCCCTTGACCAACATGGCCACCAGAAGCACGCCAACGAAAATACCGCCCCACAGAAGCTTCCGGTATGTCAACCCGCCCTCGCCTTCGCCCATCCTGCACGCCTCCAGCTAACTCCGGCATCCACCGTTTCCTTATTTGGTAATCGTCACATTCCCGTCAAACTTAAGGTGAAGTTTGCCCCAAATTCGATTTGCAGCAAACATGGGCGGATTTGTTTACTTTTTCGGAAACCCCTTCCAGACAATCAAGCCTTGTTTTGGGGAGGACCCTTCGGAAACGCCAGCTTCCCGGGCTATGGAATCTTCTTGAGCCAGGGAAGCTTCTTCGGCCATGCCGGTTTCCTGTGCTATGGTTGCGATCCCCGGCTGTATTTCCGCCGGCACGACAGCCATGACCTCCTCTCCCTGGCCGGCGGCCAAAAGCGCGTCAAGGATCTCTTGACTGCTGTCATTCTCCTTGCTCTCGTTTTCCTTGCCCACACCCTTCACCTCACTTTCGCTTTTTTGCGCTGCCGTTGGACTATCGCGATGTTGGACTATCGCCATGGCACAAAAAGGATCTGCCCTGGGTAGATATAATCAGGGTTGGTGATAAAATTACGCGTGGCGAGAGCCTCCGTGGTGGTGCCGAAACGACGGGCGATCTGAACCAGGGTATCGCCGGCCTGAACTACGTATATGTTCTCAGGGGGATAGGCGGTTGGTGGGTAATAGGAAGCCGGTGGCTGTTGAGGCCATCCCTGTGGAAACGCCTGGTACACCTGGTTTGGCGGATAAGCTTGGTTTCTTTGATGCCCTTGATAACCCTGGTTTTCTCCCGGAATCACAGTCTGGACGTCCTCCGGGGCCGCCTCCTGAACGCCTTGCTGGGCCGTCTCCGGATGGTCTTCGTGGACCTCTTCCTCAACAGGCTCTTCAACGGGCCCTTCGCTTCCCGCTATGGGGGTCGCGGCACAAACCGCCCCAACCAGGATTACCAGAGGACCCGGCTGCGTCCCTCCCTCATTGGCCTGAACCGTAACCAGAAGCAGATTCAGGTACTCCAAATCCTCGTCGCAACTTGCTCCCAGGCCAAAGCCTCCCACCGCCCTCGGCTGCAAGGCGCCAAGGTTCTTGTAAATCCGGGTATTGGGGTTGGCGAGCCAGCCCACATAACAGGCAAGCGGCTGTTTGGTCACCGGGTCCGGGCCGAGGGACGCCGGATCCGGCAAACCGCGCGCCTCCAGGTAAACCTGCCCGGTGTCAAAGTGAATGTCCGCCGCGGCCATCACTCCCGACAACTCAGGCCGCACCGGGATCAGGCGCACGTTGGCCGTCCTGTAGATGATGCAACGCGCCCAGTTCCGGGGTTTTGGAGCGCCGGTGACCTTCTCCGGCATATCAGAACCAGGACCAGTAATCTCTGTCATGCTTAACCCCC
>JBLNCV010000034.1:0-7228 GCA_050260975.1 Syntrophothermus sp.
GCAGCCAACACCGAATTCATTTCCTGAGCAGTGTCTTTCAGTTCTTGTTTTACGGCGTCAACACTGTACGCGCCGTTCACACCCGCCACACGATCCCACACGATGCCGAGCCGTTTCATCAGCACCGACTCAATCGGCCCCCAGCCGGCGATTGCCGGATAAGAACGGCCCGAGCTTGATTGCCGTTTGAAAGCCATCATATTGGGATTGCTGGTGATCCAGTCGGCATTCAGGGCGGAAACACGGGCCGGCAGCATGCCGATACCGTTGGTATAACGCACCTGGGATTCGTTTGAAGCCAAGAATTTAACCAGGGCAACCGCTTCCGCTTTATGTTTGGAGCTCTTCATCACGGCAAGGTTGCTGCCGCCGAAGAAGACATAGCGACCCTTGGGGCCGGCCGGGAATTCGATTACTGCAAAATTCTTGGCGGCAATGGTGTTGTCATTGCCTCCCAGTTTGACGGGCGTCGTCAGATTCTTGACCAGCCACGGGCCGGAGAAGGTCACGGCATACATGCCGTTGGTGAAGTTTGCTTCTGTTTGGGCGGTGTTCAGTTCCAGGGCCGAACGCGGGATCAATCCTTTATTCGCCAGTTCAATGTAGGCCAGTACGCCCGCCATGGATGCTTCGCTATCGATAGCCGATTTATTGGCGTCAGCGGTCAGATAATCGCCGCCAGCACCCCAGATCCAGGGGGCAAAGTTGTGGATCACGTTCCAATCGTTCTTCCCAGGAACCCCAAGCGGCTCAATTTTGGTCTTTTCGATGGTCAGATTGGCGTCTTTGATCTTCTGCAAAGCAGCGGTCAGGGTATCCCAGCTCTTGAATGCTTCCTTCGGATCGATACCCAGTTGCTTAAACACGTCGGTGCGATAAAAAGCGGCACGAGTGTCCACAAACCACGGGACGGCGGTAATCTCCTTGCTCCCCTTCAGGTGTGACGTCTCCCACGCTGCGGGCAGGAAGTTTTTCGATTCGGACTCCTTTATATAGCTGTTAAGTGGCAAAAGCGCGCCCATGGCGCTAATCGCGCCCACCCAGGTAGTCCCCAACTGAAGCACGTCAGGGCCAACCCCGCTGGTGGCGGCGGTGGTAATCTTCGTCCAGGCGGAACCCCAGTCCAGCTGGGTAGCCTTGACCGTCACATTGGGATGCAACTTCTGGAAAGCGTCAAGTTCCACTTTCAGGGCATCCATGGGTTTGGGGCCATTAGGCATAAACCAGATGTTCAGTTCCACCTTCTCAGCCGCCAGAGAGACCCCGGTAAAGGAAAGCACCATCGCCAGAGCTAAAAACAGGGCAACCAGTGAATGTTTTCGATACATTTCCATCCCTCCATCTTCGAGATTTGCCGACCGGGAGACTGCAAGATCTGCAATTCACCTCCTTACACCATTAGGAATGCTTTGTCACCCCCCTTGCCAAATCAAAAACTGGTTTGTCGGTACCGGTTTCAGTCGCTAGGCAATGTGATATGTTCCCGCCGTCCCCCCCGAACTCTCTCGAACCACGAGTTCGAGTGGCAGCACGATTCGAGTAGCTTCCGGTTCTTCACCGTTGATTAAATTGATCAACTTTCGCGCTCCGAACCGTCCCATGTCCCGTAACGGTTGCCGGACCGTGGTCAGCCGAGGGCGGACCGTGATTGCCAGCTCCACGTCATCATACCCGGCCAGGGCCATCTGGGACGGAATTTTAATGTCCGCTTCTTCCAGAGCTTCCACCACGCCTACCGCCATGCTGTCGTTGGCCACAAAAATCGCTGTGGGGCGCTTCGATTGAGGCAAAGCAAGAATCTGCCCAGCGGCCGCCTTGCCGCTCTCCCTCGAATAATCCCCATGCCAGACATAAGCAGGGTTAAATTCTACATGGAATTTCTCCAGGGCTCGCCGGTACCCCTCGAAACGATCATGGCTTTCACGGGTCTCAGAAAGACCCATGATAAAACCGATGCGCCTGTGCCCCAACTCCAAAAAGTGCTGGGTAACAGCTTTAGCCCCGCGAAAATTATCCACCATCACACTGGAAACCGGAGCGTTTTTTACAAATCCGTCCACCAACACCACCGGAAAATGATCGTTTACCACCAGATCGGTCACGAAACGGCCGTCTACTTCGCGCGGAGTAACGACAATGAGCCCGTCGACCCTGCGTTCCCGCAAGAGGTTTGCGTATTCCACCTCTTTACCTTTCCGGTTGCCCGTCTCATAGAGGATCATTGAATAATTGAGCGGATCCAGGATCTCCATGACACCAGCGACAATCGCACTGTAAAAGTCACGGTTGATCTCCGGAACAATCATCCCGATTACGTATGTCCGGCCCAAAGGCAGCCCCCGGGCCTGGGCATTGGGCCTGTATTTAAGCTTTTCGATCGCTTCCAGCACCCGCCGGTGTGTTTCATGGCGGACCTGAATTCCGTTGAGGACCCGGGACACCGTAGCTTTGGATACTTTAGCCTCTCGGGCAACGTCGCCAATCGTCGGCATTGACAAGATACCTACTTTCCATCGCCATTTTAAATTTTCCGGCCAAACTGGTACCGGTTTCATTATTAGCAATGCATATTATTCAACATGGAGAACCCATTTCCTTCCTAATCTGCCCAAAATCCAGGTTCAGAAGAAAAATTATTTAGCAACGCGGGAGGTTTTCAAAAGGCCACAGCGAATAATCTACCGAGTGATGAAACCGGTTTCCAACATGATGCCTGTCGTGTTGCGTTGATGAATAGGAGGTTACATTATGAAGTTTCCTGGCGATTTTATTTGGGGTGTTGCCACCGCCGCCTACCAGATCGAGGGTGCGGTTTACGCCGATGGCCGAGGCGAGTCAATCTGGGATCGCTTCAGCCACACGCCGGGCAAGGTCTGGAATAACGAAAACGGGGATGTGGCATGCGATCATTATCACCGTTTTGCGGAGGACATCCGGTTGATGGCCTCGCTCGGGATCAAGTCCTATCGCTTCTCTTTCGCCTGGCCCCGCATCTTCCCAGAGGGAACAGGACCCTTAAATATGAAAGGCATGGATTTTTACCGCCGTTTGATCGAGCAATTGTTGCTTAACGGCATCCAGCCCGCAGCTACACTCTACCACTGGGATCTGCCCCAGGCCTTGCAGGAGAAAGGCGGGTGGCTGAACCGGGATACCGCATACCGGTTTGCCGAGTACGCCGCTGCTCTTTACAAAGAATTTGGCAACGAGATTCCGCTCTGGATCACCCATAATGAGCCCTGGTGTGCGGCTTTTCTCGGTTATGCGACGGGAGACCACGCACCGGGGTTGAAAGACAAGCCCGGCGCCGTGAAGGCAAGCCATCACTTGCTGCTCTCGCACGGGCTGGCGGTCCAGGCGTTCCGGGCGGCCGCTCCTGTTTCCGCCAAGGTAGGTATTGTTCTAAACCTTGCGCCGGTATACGCTGCTTCCAAAAGCGAGGCCGATCAGGCGGCCGCCAGGCGTCTGGATGGATTCCGGAACCGATGGTTTCTGGATCCTTTGTATAAGGGAGAGTATCCCGCGGATATGGTCGCCCTTTATTCCATGTGGGCGCCGCTGGATTATATCCGGCCCGGGGATCTGGGGATCATCGCCACGCCGACCGACTTTTTGGGCGTTAACTACTATACCCGCAGCGTGGCAAAGGATGATCCTTCCGATGCTGGCCTCCAGATTGGCGGGGTACCGCCCACAGCGCCTCTCACCGACATGGGCTGGGAGATTACGCCGGAGTGCCTGACCGATCTGCTGGTGCGGATCAAGGAGGATTACGGCGACATACCGATTTATATCACGGAAAATGGAGCGGCTTTTCCCGATCAGGTCGACGATTCGGGGCGTATCGCGTTTTTGCAAGGCCATTTCCGGAGCGCCTGGAAAGCCTTGGAACGGGGGGTTTCGCTGAAGGGTTTCTATGTGTGGTCTTTCCTGGACAACTTTGAATGGGCCTTCGGCTATTCCAAGCGGTTCGGCATCGTTTACGTGGACTATGCCACGCAAAGGAGAATCCCGAAGAAATCCGCATTGTGGTACCGGGATGTCATCGCGCGGAATGGGCTATAGAGTACCCCAGCCGCCATCTCGCCGCCTTGATTTGGTATAACTTAATCACATTCTCCCAATTCCGAATCCCAGCCTGGGGCCAGAAGATCCGCCTCGAACTGGCCGGGTGATAGTTTTATGTCAAATTCATGTTAAACTTTTCGTCCTCACTGGCAGGAAAAATGCTGTGCAAGGCGAAAACTACTATGCAGATACTACGGGATAGATGGTATCTTAAATAGAGATGTGCGCTAAAACTTGTGGAGGTATCCGAACACAAATGGATAGTAAAAGCTTGAGCCTGGCCATAGTGGATTGGCTGCGGGAAAAAGTAAGATCAGCCGGCGCCATGGGGCTGGTAGTCGGGTTAAGCGGGGGAATCGACTCAGCGGTTACGGCCGCTCTCTGCCAGCGCGCTTTTCCAGAGGAGGTGCTCGGCGTATTAATGCCTTGCCATTCAAATCCCCAGGATGAGGCGGATGCCAGGCTCCTGGCGGAAAGCCTGAAACTTCGGACCACAACCGTAGATCTCTCCGGGATCTATGACCTGTTTGTCACCCGGCTGGATGAGGCGCTGTCCACCGGACCTCTATCCGGCAACCGAAACGAGGTTCACGCCAGAAACCCGGCCGGAATGAAAGATCTCGCCACCGCAAACATCAAGCCCCGGCTGCGCATGATCACCCTCTACTATCACGCGGCAAAATTAAATTACCTTGTGGCGGGAACGGGCAACCGCAGCGAACTGACAGTTGGTTACTTCACCAAATACGGCGACGGCGGGGTGGATCTCCTCCCGATCGGTGGCCTGGTTAAGAGCCAGGTGCGGGAACTTGCTCGTTACTTCCGCATCCCGGAGCCGATCATCGAAAAAGCCCCCTCTGCCGGGTTGTGGCAGGGCCAGACCGATGAAGGCGAGATGGGGATGACCTATGCCGAACTGGACAAATATATTCTCACCGGCGAAGGCCCCGCCAGGGTCCGGGAAACCGTCGAACGGCTGCACCGGCAGAGCGAGCACAAACGCCAACTCCCCGAGATCTTCCGGATACCAGACGAAGCCTGACCTTAATCCCTGACTCAATCTCAGCCTTGGAGCAAAGTCGGGCAAGCGTCGCTTGCCCGGCCGTCTTTGTCTTTAGATCGTTTTAATTACCCTTCGAATCGGTGGAATCGGAAGCCGGTCCCAACTGCTTGCGCCGCAGCAGTCTTTCCAGGCGCGCCGGATCCCGTCCGGAATAAAGCGATATCTTTCCCGCCCGCCTGTAAAAGCGCGCATACGCATCATTGGCAGCTGAGATCGGGCCTTCCGCGGCAGCCGGCACGGGCTGCCCGCCTGGTTCCCGCTGAGAGCCGTTTGGGCCGGTTCCCAGGGCTGCTCGCACCCCTTCAATATTCAACCCTTTGGCCAACAATGCCTTGATCTCCTTGAGGCGCTCAATGTCCGCTTCAGAATATAGCCTCTGGTTCCCTGGAGAACGCTGCGGCGACAGTAGCCCCATCTTTTCGTAATACCGGATCTGCCGCCCGGTAAGCCCCGCAAGTTCTTCAGCCACCCCGATGGGATAGACCGGTATGTGGTGTTTTGCGCTGTCCATGGCGACCTCCTCACGGCCTGATACACCTTCTGTAATTCTGACCTTCTAATCTTGCCGGATGGCAGGTCAGCAGCCATAGGCCGTCTAAAAGGCTTGCGGTGTTATTATACCACAAATCACCATCCAGTAGCAACGCAAAAATCCCATGGCTCAGCCGTACACTCCGGACGGCTGAGCCATGGGCTGTCAACCATCACCTTTACGAGTTTGGCCCCGTTAATTCCACAAGCTTACGCTGTCTTAGTTATCTTCACCTTCCAGACCTCCGGCCCTTCCTCCTGATACGCCCAGTCGAAAGTATCCTTGCGTTCCATCAGGAACTGGTACCAGAGAGGCCGCGGGTCATGGTCGTTGACAAGGATCATTTCGCCCCCTACCGGCATCCCGTCGAAGGTGGAAAAGATCAGGGGATGCCGGTCCCTTGGCGGCATGCCGCGGACGTCAACCACGGTTGCTTGTTCCAACGATGTCTCCTCCTTTCGTTAAGACCGCCTGCGCCTCCACCACCGGCCTGGTGTTGAACGCCGCCTTGACCACCACATAGACCAACGGCACCACTCCCAGGACGATAAACACCGTATCCGGGATCAGCCGCAGCCACAGCAGCGTATTAACCACTGGTTCGCGGTAGAAGGCCAGGCTCCGGGCAAACCAGAAACCGGTATTGTAACTGGCTCCCAGTTGCATAATCCCCACCGGGAGCAGGGTGATGACAATCATCCCCAAGAGGCCGAGGTTCAGACCCCAGACCGACAAGCGCAGCAGCTTCTCATTCCAGGCTCCGGATACCGTAATATTCCGCATCGAATAGAGCAGAAGCGCTATCGCAAACATCCCGTACACGCCGGCCATGGCGCCGTGCCCGTGAGCCGCGGTCAAAAACGAACCGTGCTCAAAGTAGTTGACCACTGGTAAATTGATCAAAAAGCCTAGCACACCGGCGCCCAGCAGGTTCCAGATCCCGCTGGCCGCCAGGAACCAGAAGGTCGCCCTGTAGGGAAAGTTCTTCCCGCCGTCTTTGGCTGCCTTATACTGCTGATAGGCCTCCCAGACCAACAAGGTGAGCGGTATCACTTCCAGGGCTGAAAAAACCGCGCCCAGCGCAATCCACACGGAAGGCGCGCCGATCCAGTAGTAGTGGTGGCCTGTGCCGATAATCCCGCTGGCCAAAAGGATGATCAACTGGAAGTACAGCGCCCGCAACGTGGACCGGTAGGTCACCAGGCCCATCCCCACCATCAGGAAGCCCATCACCACCACCGCAAAGACCTCGAAGATCCCTTCTACCCACAGGTGGATGACCCACCAGCGCCAATAGTCGGCGTAAGTGATGTTGGTCCCCGGGTTGATCAGGAATGCCGCGCCATAAAAGAGCGGAATCGCCACCGCGCTGTAGAACAAAAGGTGCGTCAAGCCGCCCCGCTCCCCTTCGTTAATCATCGCGCCACGGATTCCGCGGTACATAAGCACCAGCCAGATGGCCAATCCCACCGCAAGCAACACCTGCCAGATCCGGCCCAGTTCCAGGTACTCCCATCCCTGCTGTCCCAGAAGCCACCAGAGATTGCCGAGGTACCCCTTGGTCC
>JBLNCV010000035.1:0-21031 GCA_050260975.1 Syntrophothermus sp.
AATGTCCAGCTACAGGCGCAACACGGAGCAGGAGATCGAGAATTTAAAATCCACCAACCGGCTTCTTCTGGGAGGGATCATTTTGGCCGCGGTGCTGGCGTTGGCCAAATGAGGAACGGAGGGGCTATCTGAAGGCAGGTAGTGGGATGGAAAGAGACAAGGAAAAGCTTGAGCAATTGTTGCAGGGAAAAGTGATCAAGACGGCCGACCTCAGCCGGGGAACCGTCCACCTGAATTTTACCGATGGAACCAGGTTTGAACGGGAGAAGACCTTCGAGGGCAAGATCACGGCTACGCTTTTTGACTCGGATGGGAAGGTCGTGCTTCGGACTAATATTTAGCCAGTTTCCTCTCCTTTGGTACCGGCTCGGAGCTATGTCGCAATAGGGTCGACTTTTTCAGGGGAAACTATAAACTGTAAGGTGAGAATATCGATATGGAGACTTCGGAGATCCAGACCCGAGTCCGGTACGCGGAGACCGACCAGATGGGTCTGGTTTATCATGCAAATTACTATGTATGGTTTGAGATGGGGCGCACCGAGCATTTTCGGATGCTCGGCCTGCCCTACGTGGAGTTGGAGGCGGAAGGCGTTTTTTTGCCGGTAGTGGAGACCTTCTGCCAGTACAAGGCGCCGGCAAGGTACGACGATCTGCTAACCGTCCGGACCTGGGTGGAAGATGTTGGGGCAGCCAGGATCTCCTTTTCCTATCAGGTTTTGCGTCCTGCCGACGGTCGGCTTTTGGCGGAAGGGCGGACTGTTCACGCGTTTGTGGATAAAGAGGGCCGTCCGATAAATGTCCGTAAGCGGGCCTTCTACCAGAAATTGATGGCGGGCAAGACGGCGGATGAGATGGCGGGCCAGTGAGCCAGAACGACCAAAAACGTCCTATCTGGTACAAATTTGGCACAAGTACTTGACAATGAGGTTCAAAAAGGTTTATGATTAAATTTAGGGTTTGGGGGGTGGTAAAATGGACGGTAGCCCTAGTAATAAATGCGGATATGCCGCGTTTCTTGGTCCGGTGGCCCAACGAACAGGATTGAACTTGGGGAGGTCCATTTTTACACCTGCGAAAGTATTCCAGGAGTACCCTGTCACAAACCCGGTTTAGCTTAGTATTGGCTGAATCCTGGACAGGAAATTTTTGCTGGAGACGGGGACCTTCGCAAGGTCCTCGCCTTTTTTTGCCTTTTTGGAGATGGAGGTGATTCTATGTCCACAAATGGCGGCCTCTTTCTGAGTGAGCTTTTGGACAAAGCGGTTCTCGTGCCCGGTTTTAAGACCCTTGGCAGGGTAACCGATGTACTGGTGGTTTTGGGGGAGACGTTTCCCAGGGTCACCAGCGTGGAGATTACCGCCAAACGGCGCAGGACGCCGGTTTTAGTTCCGTGGAGTCAACTGGAGATCGCTTCCCGGGATGCGCTGAAGATCCACCTGAACACCAACGAGGTGGCCACCTCCAAAGCAAGTGACCAGGAGATCTATTTGCGCAAAGACCTTCTGGACAAACAGATTGTGGACACTCATGGGGCGAAGGTGGTGCGGGTCAATGACCTCTTATTGGAAGACGTTCATGGGGCCATGAGGCTGATCGCTGTGGATATCGGAACCCGCGGGTTATTGCGCCGGCTGGGCTATGAGCGGGCGGTGGACGGTCTTTGCCGGGTGTTTGGTTGCCGGATCGCTGATCAATTGGTGAGTTGGGAATTGGTGGACCCGCTGGCCACGGATCTTAGCCGGGTCAAACTATCCGTGCCGCATCAAAAATTGGCCCAGCTTCACCCGGCGGAGATCGCGGACATTGTCAGCGATTTGGATGCCAGAGAGCGGAGGGCGGTCTTTCAGTCACTGGATAATGAGACGGCGGCCGAGACGCTCAGCGAGGTTGACCCTCGCTTGCAGGCTTCAATTCTAGAAGATCTAGCCAGCGAGCGGGCTTCGGACATCCTGGAGGAGATGGCGCCGGATGATGCTGCTGACGCTCTGGGAGAGCTTCCCGAGGAGAAGGCCGAAGAGTTGCTGAACCTCATGGAAAAAGAGGATGCGGAAGAGGTTCGGGAGTTGCTGGATTATGACGAGGATACGGCCGGCGGGCTGATGAACACCGAGTTTATAGCCTTTCCGGCGCAACTCACCACCGATGAGACCATCCAGGAGTTGCGGAGGCGGCAGCCATCGGCCGAGAGCATCTATTATGTTTATGTGGTAGACGAGACGGGCCGCTTGTGCGGTGTAATCGCGCTTCGCGACCTGATCGTCGCCCCGGCGGACACGCCCCTGGAAAAGATCATGATTGCCAAGGTTGTCAGTGTCCCTGTGGACATGGAGAAGCAGCAGATTGCCAGCGTGATGACCAAGTACGACCTGCTCGCCGTTCCGGTGGTGGATGAAAAGGGCGTGCTTCTGGGAATAGTTTCGGTATACGACGTGGTTGACCAGGTTCTCACGCCAAGATGGCTTAAGAAGCTGCAAAATAAAGATTAGTGGCAGAATGAAGCTTTGGTCGGCGAAGAGCTTCTGGAGCAGGAAGGAGACTTTTTGCAGTGGAATCAGGTACGGAACTCATGTGGCGCGAAAAGGCAGGTGAGTGGCATGAATGCCAGGCTCAAAAATTTGCTCGCCATCCTGGCGGTGATTGGCCCCGGAATTGTCACCGCCAGTGTGGATAACGACGCCGGCGGGATTACCACCTATTCGGTGGCCGGTGCGCATTTCGGCTACAGCCTTTTGTGGACGTTGATCCCGATTACAATTGTATTGATTGTCGTTCAGGAGATGTCCGCCAGAATGGGAGTGGTGACCGGCCAGGGGTTGGCTGACCTGATCCGGGAGAATTTCGGGGTGAAGGTGACCTTCTACCTGATGCTGGGATTGCTCTTTGCCAATCTCGGTAACATTGTGGCCGAGTTTGCCGGCGTGGCCGCCAGCGGAGAGATCTTCGGGATCTCCAAGTATGTTTCCGTGCCCATCAGCGCCCTTCTGGTCTGGTGGCTGGTGGTGGGGGGAACTTACGATCTGGTGGAGAAGGTTTTTCTGACGGCTTCGGCTTTTTATGCCACTTATCTGATCTCCGGGATACTGGCAAGGCCGGATTGGGGGTTTGTCTTTCGCCAGGCGGTCTCTCCCAGGCTGAGTTTTAAGCCGGACTACCTGATGATGGTTATCGGTTTGGTGGGAACCACCATTGCGCCCTGGATGCAGTTCTACCTGCAATCGGCGGTGGTGGAAAAGGGGATCAAGATCAGGGATTACAAGTATTCGCGGCTGGATGTGATTGTCGGGAGCTTTGTCACTGATCTGGTGGCGTTTTTCATCGTCATCACCTGCGCCGCCACCCTTTTTGTCAAAGGGATCAACATTGAGACGGCGGCGGATGCGGCAATCGCGCTGCGGCCGTTGGCCGGCCAGTTTGCGGCGGCGCTCTTCGCGTTCGGGTTGTTCAACGCCTCGGTCTTTTCGGCCTCGATCTTGCCCCTCTCGACCGCCTATTCCGTGTGCGAGGGGATGGGGTGGGAGACGGGAATCAGCAAGCGATTCCGGGAGGCGCCTCAATTTTTTGGGCTTTACACCGGCCTGATTATTGCCGGAGTGGCGATCGTCCTGATTCCCGAAGCGCCGCTATTACTGCTGATGCTTTTGTCCCAGGTGGTCAACGGCATCTTGCTGCCGGTGATCCTGGCCTTCATTCTGCTTTTGGTCAACAACCGCCGGTTGATGGGGGGGTATGTGAACAGCCGCTTCTTTAACGGCGTCGCCTGGGCGAGTACCGTGGGAGTGGCTGCTCTCACCGTGGTCTGGGTAATCACCAGCCTGCCGGGGCTATTTAGATAGTGCAGTCGTAAAACGTTGCACCCAAAATAGGCTTATGGTGGACGTATACTGCAGGGAAGATCTGGCCAACCTAGAGACGGCCTCCCTGTAAACCTGGCCGAAAGTATAGTTTGCAAGCAAGAAGGAGATGCAAAGGAGAATGGGTAAAATGACATCGGTCAATTGCACGGTGAGCGACTGCACCTATTGGGGAAAGGGCAACATTTGCGACGCTGGCGAGATTACGGTCACCAGCGACACAGCCGCAAACACCATGATGGAGGTTGGAGAAATCGGGAAGACACCCTCCAAGACATCAGCAGCCACGTCCTGCAAGACCTTCAAGCCTAAAGCGAAGAAGTAATCGTGTAAGGAGGTCCACTGGCAAACCCGGGCGTTTTAGTCCGGGTTTTTTATTGCCCTGGTGGGCAGGTTGGGATATAATAACCCTGAATACAACTTAACTCCTGAATAATACCTCATGGGGTGAAAAGAATGCCTGCTGCAAAGCCAAAATACCTGATCAATACCTTTGGGTGCCAGATGAACGAGCACGATTCGGAGAAGATTGCCGGCCTTCTAGAAGCCATGGGATATGAGCCGGCCCAGGATCGGGAGGAGGCGGATCTGATTCTCTTCAACACCTGCAGTGTCCGCGACAATCCCGAGCGCAAGGTTTACGGGCAGGTCAGCGATCTCAAGGGGCTAAAGCAGCGCAAACCAGACCTCAAGATCGGGATTTGCGGTTGCATGGTGCAGCAACCGGAGGAGTTGGCCGGGATTAAAACGAAATTGCCCCATGTGGACCTGGTCTTTGGAACCCACAATATCCACGAATTGCCTGAACTCCTGCGCAAAGTCTCCATCGGCGAGGGGCCGGTGGTTGCCGTGCGAGAAGACAGCGACGAGGTTATGGAGGGATTGCCGGTCAAACGGGAGAGCCGGCTCAAGGCCTGGGTGAATATCACCTACGGCTGCAACAATTTCTGTTCGTATTGCATTGTTCCTTATGTGCGCGGCCGGGAGAAGAGCCGGGATCCAGAGGAGATCAAGGCGGAGGTGGCCGCGCTGGGCGAGGACGGGTGCAAGGAGATCACCCTCCTGGGACAAAATGTGAATTCTTACGGGCGGGATCTGCCTGCCGACCGGAGGGTGGACTTCGCGGATTTGCTGCGCCTGCTCAACCCGGTTCCCGGTATAGAGCGTATCCGTTTTACCACCTCCCACCCCAAGGATCTTTCCGACAAGATGATCGCCGCCATGCGGGAGTCGGACAAGGTCTGCGAGCACCTGCACCTGCCGTTGCAGGCGGGCAGCAACCGGATTCTAAAGCTGATGAACCGGGGTTACACCGCCGAAAAGTACCTGGCCCTGGTAGGAAAGCTCAGAGAGGCTATCCCCGAGATCAGCCTCACCACCGATCTGATTGTAGGTTTTCCCGGAGAAACGGAGGAAGATTTTGAAGAGACCCTGCGCATGGTGCGTCAGGTCCAGTTTGATGGGGCGTTTACATTTATATATTCACCGCGCAAAGGGACGCCCGCGGCGAAGATGCCGGATCAGGTGCCGGAGGATGTAAAGCGGGAGCGGATCTACCGGCTGATCGAGATCCAGCAGGAGATCAGCCGGATAAAAAATGAGGAATACGACGGCCGGACGGTGGAGGTACTGGTGGAAGGCGAGAGCAAAACCAATCCGGAGATGCTCACCGGCCGGACCCGCACCAACAAGCTGGTGCATTTTGCAGGGGATCCCCGGCTTACCGGCGAATTAGTCAGGGTAAAGATTACCAATATCCACACCTGGAGTCTGTACGGCGATCTGGTTGGTTCACCGTTGAAAACGGCGGTGGATTAAGGCAGGGAGGGGTCGTGTGCCAGTGAGCGAGCAACTGACGCCGATGTTGCAGCAATACTACGCGGTAAAGGAACAATACCGCGATGCCATAGTCCTCTTCAGATTGGGCGACTTTTACGAGATGTTCGATACGGATGCCAGAGTGGCCTCCAAAGTCCTGGAGATCACCCTGACTTCCCGGGATGCCGGCAAGGCCGAACGCATCCCGATGTGCGGCGTGCCTTGCCACGCAGTGGAAGGGTATATCGCGCAGCTTTTGGCCGGCGGGTTCAAGGTGGCCATCTGCGACCAGGTGGAGGATCCAAAACTCGCCAAGGGAGTCGTCAAGCGCGAGGTGACCCGGGTAATCACGCCGGGGACGGTGATTGAGCAGGCCAGTCTCGAGGAGAAGAAGAATAACTACCTGGCGGCGGTTAGTTCCGATCTGCACGGGAACTTCGGGCTGGCTTACGCGGATGTATCCACGGGCGTCTTTGCCACCACGGAAATCCGGGGTGTGAGAGCTTTGGAGCGGCTGGTCAACGAATTCGTCCGCCTCCAGCCATCGGAATGTCTGTGGCCGGCTGGGCAAAAGCGGGGTGATGAACCGGCCGAGACGGCCGGAACGGTCTCCGATGAGGCGGATGCTGTGCTGTCCGCGCTAACGCGCGTCCTGCCCAGGCTCTTTGTGACCAGGTATGAATCGCAGGCTTTTACCCGGGAGAGGGCATACCGGCGCCTGACCAGACATCTGGGCACGGTTTCCCTGGAGGGGTTCGGCTGCGAATCCCTGCCGTTGGCCGTTGGAGCCGCCGGTGCCCTTCTCGCTTACCTGGAGGAAACCCAAAAGACCAACTTGAGCCATATCAACCGGTTGGCCACCTACACGACCGACCAGTTCATGACCCTGGATATAGCTACCCGCCGCAACCTGGAACTCACTCAAACCATCCGGGACGGAAACCGCAAGGGATCGCTCTTGTGGGTGCTGGACCGTACGGTGACGTCCATGGGTGGCCGGATGCTGCGGGATTGGGTGGAACGTCCTCTGGTGGACCCGGCGGCTATCCAGCAGCGCCTGAACGCGGTAGACACCCTGGTTGGCGATATCCTGTTCCGGGAAGAACTACGCGAGCTTCTCGCGGCTGTTTACGATCTTGAACGGCTGGTAAGCCGCGTGACCTACGGTGTGGCCAACGGCCGGGATCTTATCGCCCTGCGGGATTCTTGCGCCGTGCTGCCCAGGATTAAAGAAGCGCTGCGAATGGCCAACGCTTCCGCGGCCGGCGGGGTCAAAGATCCCTTGTTGGGCCGGCTGGAGGAGTCACTGGACGCGCTTTTGGATATCGCTGAGCTTTTGCAGGCGGCGATCGCGGACAACCCTCCCATCTCGGTCCGGGAGGGTAATTTGATCAAGGCCGGTTATCACGCCGAGGTCGACCAGCTCCGGGAGGCCAGCACTTCCGGCAAGAGATGGATTGCCGAACTGGAGGCCAAGGAGCGGGAAGCGACCGGCATCAAATCGCTCAAGGTCGGGTTCAACAAAGTTTTCGGTTATTACATCGAGGTGACCAACGCCAACCGCTCGCTCATCCCCGACCGGTATATCCGGAAGCAGACCCTGGCCAATGCGGAACGTTTTATCACTCCGGACTTGAAAGAATATGAGAACCGGATTCTTGGCGCGGAAGAGCGGCTGGTTGAACTGGAGTACCAGCTCTTTGTGGAGGTCAGGCAGACCGTGGCCAAAGCCGCGCCGCGCATTCAGCAAACAGCAGGTGTGCTGGCGCAACTGGACGTGCTGGCGGCTTTAGCGGCGGTGGCAGTGGCCAACGGCTATGTACGGCCCGTGGTGGATGATTCGGAGGCAATCCGGATTGTGGAAGGCCGTCACCCGGTAGTGGAAAAGATGATGCAGGATGGCCTGTTTGTTCCCAACGACTGTTTCCTGGATCACGGGGAAAACCAGTTTTTGCTCATCACCGGGCCGAATATGGCGGGGAAGTCCACCTTTATGCGCCAGGTGGCGCTGATTGTCCTGCTGGCCCAGATAGGCTCTTTCGTTCCGGCCTCGGAGGCCCGGATTGGAGTGGTGGATCGGGTCTTCACCCGGGTGGGAGCGGCGGATGACCTGGCCACCGGGCAGAGCACCTTTATGGTGGAGATGAACGAGGTGGCCAACATCCTGAACAATGCCACCCGTAAAAGTCTGGTAATCCTGGACGAGATCGGCCGGGGCACGAGCACCTTTGACGGCCTGAGTATCGCCTGGGCGGTCACCGAGTACTTGCACGATCCCGCCAGGGTGGGGGCCAAGACCCTCTTTGCGACACATTATCACGAACTGACGGACATGGTTGAACGGTTGCCGCATGCCCGCAATTTCAGCGTGGCCGTGGAGGAGGAAGGGGAATCCATCGTCTTTCTCCGCCGGATTGTCCCGGGCGGCACCGACCGGAGCTACGGGATCGAGGTGGCCCGGCTGGCCGGGCTGCCCGCGGAGATCCTCCAGCGCGCCAAGGAGATTCTGGGTGAGCTTGAGGGGCGCAGAGAGGCAGAACGCGAGGAAGATCGTCTGGGCGGGCGAAAGGCGGAGGTTGCGGAAGGACAAAAGATTGCCGGGCTTGCCGGAATCCGGGAAGCTGAACTGGCCTATGACGCGGTGGCGGTTACAGGGGCCGGTGCGGTGGCGGGGACGGCCACTGGGGCCGGAACGGCCAACCTTGTTCAGCTGGCGCTCTTTGACCGGGGGCTCAGCGCGGTGGTGGAGGAGTTGTGCCGTTTGGATATCTCCAACCTCACGCCTATCGAGGCGATCAACAAGCTGCACCAGTTGCAGCAAAAGGCGTTGGCCGAAGCGGGGAAGTCAAAGAAGCGTGTCTCCGCCGCGAAGACAGGGGGCGGTCGGTAAATGGGGAAGATCCAGGTTCTTTCCGAAGAGTTGGCCAACCGGATTGCGGCGGGCGAGGTTATCGAGCGGCCGTCCTCGGTGGTGAAGGAGCTGGTGGAAAATTCGCTTGATGCCGGCGCGCGTCGGATCGAGATCGAAGTGCGGAACGGCGGAAAGGGGCTCATCCGGGTTACCGACGATGGCGAGGGCATCGCCCCGGAGGATCTTCCCCTGGCTTTTGAACGTCACGCCACCAGCAAATTGAAGACGGCGGACGACCTTTTCCGGATCGTGACGCTGGGTTTCCGGGGTGAGGCCTTGCCAAGCATCGGCAGCGTGGCCAGGGTTCAGTTGGTAAGCCGGACCCGTGAACAACTTTCCGGCAAGGAACTGGAGGTGGAAGGAGGGCGGCTTCTGCCGGTTAAAGAGACCGGTTCGCCGGCCGGGACCACCGTGGTGGTACGGGATCTCTTCTTCAACACTCCCGCCCGTTTAAAGTATCTGAAGTCTGACCAGGCGGAATCAGCCCAGATTATTGAGGTGGTAACCTCCCTGGCCCTGGCCCACCCGGAGGTGGCGTTCACCTTGAGCCAGGAGGGCCGCGAGCTGCTGCAGACCCCAGGCAACGGGGATCTTTTGACGGCGATTGCTTCGATCTTCGGCAAAGAGGTGGCCAGGCAGTTGTTAAAGCTTGCCAGCCCCGGTCCCTGGCTGAGTGTTGCAGGTTACATATCCAAGCCGCAACTGAGTCGCGGGACCCGCGGGTACCAGTACTTTTCCCTAAACGGCCGGGTGATCCAGAGCCGGATGTTGCAAAATGCCCTTGAACGTCCATATCTGACCCTGTTGCCGGCCAAAAGGTACCCCGTGGCGATCCTGGCGCTGGCCATCGATACCAGCATGGTGGATGTCAATGTACATCCGGGGAAGAGGGAGGTCCGTTTCTCCCGGGAGAACGACGTCCACCGGATCTTGCACGAGGCGGTTCGAAGCACCCTTGCTGGGGCTTCCCTGGCTGCGGAAGGGAAGTTTTACAGCAGGGGATTGGCCGGGGCGGCGATGGAGGCGACGGAAGCCGCGGTGGCGGCCGGGGAGACCGCCCAGGCGAGCGTGGATCCGGGTAATAATCCGATAGTCCTGCAAGGGACCTTTACGGGTCTTGAAAAACACGGAAATCTTCTTGTCAGGGAAGCCGGAATCATTACCGCAGGCACGGAATTCGTGTCGGATAAACAAGAAAAGTCAAAAATCGGTCGGTTTCCGGATCTCACCATCCTGGCGCAGGTGCACCGTATGTACCTGGTGGCTGAGTCCCGGGGAGGGATCTGGTTAATCGATCAACATGCCGCCCATGAGCGGATCCTTTATGAGTCGCTGTTAAGATCCAGGGGGCAGGTGGTGAGCCAGCGCCTCCTCTTGCCGGTTACCGTGGATCTCTCGCCGGCGGAGAGCCAGGTTATGCGCGGCAGCCTTGAACTTTTGCGGGAAATGGGATTTGAGGTCGAAGCCTTTGGCGGGAACACCTACCTTATCAGGGCGGTGCCTCGAATGGTCAGGCGCTTGCAGGATGAGGCTTTGCTGCGTGACCTGATCTCCGAATTGGTGGCCGCACCTGATGTATCTTCCCCGGCCTCCGCCCGGCTGGAACGCCTGTACATGGCAGTGGCCTGCAAGACCGCGATCAAGGCCGGCCAAACGCTAACCATGCAGGAAGCGCAGGTTCTGGTTACGGATCTTGCGGGCACCAGCCAGCCCTTCACCTGTCCTCACGGGCGGCCGGTCCTGTTGGAGTTCTCCCTGGAAGATCTCCACCGGCAGTTTTTTCGGAAGTGAAACTCTCGCCCAAGAGGTGGATTCTCTGAGCAACCTCGGGTAAAGGAGGTGGCTGATGCCGGAGATCATCGTAACCACATCCAGCAAGGCCGCCCAGGAGACCGTGAAAGCCGCGCGCGCTCTGGCAGATCATTACCGGCTACGCTTTGCCCCGCGGGACAGGATTAAAACCACCTCGCAAGAGGCCATCCCGCCGTTTCTTTTGATCGTCGGGAGAGAACGGCTTTTTTTGCAAACACCATCCAGCAAATACCATTTTCATCCGGGAATGGCTGCCTTACGCATCAAAAGGCTGGTGGGCGGAGAAACTGACACCATGGTCTCCGCCATGGGGCTTCATCCCGGCGATCTGGTGCTGGATTGCACTCTTGGTCTGGGTGGTGACGCCATTGTGGCAAGCCACGTGGTGGGCGCCGCAGGGAAGGTCGTGGGATTGGAAAGTGTCCTGGCCCTGGCGATCCTTGTGCAGGAAGGCCTTGCTCACTATCGTTTCGGATATCCGGCTATTGACGAGGCCATGCGGCGGGTCATCGCCGTCCATGCTTCAAGTCATTCATACCTGCCGTGCCTGCCGGATCGCAGTTTTGACGTAGTTTATTTCGATCCGATGTTCCGAGCCACGGTAGACGCTTCTCCCGGAATGGTTCCCTTGCGGGAACTTGGGGATCCCGGCAGGGTTACCGCGGATCTCATCACCCAGGCCAGGCGGGTGGCCCGGCGCCGGGTGGTCATGAAGGAGCGGCGGGGGAGCGCGGAATTCGCTCGCCTGGGCTTTGCCCGCATTGCCGGCGGCAATTCCAGCCATGTCGCTTACGGAATTATCGAAAGGGAAGATTGACGCCATGGAAGCCATGGAAAAGAGGGGAGAGTCTCTCCCGCGACTTTTAGCCATCGTCGGTCCCACCGGCGTGGGTAAATCCGATTTTGGCGTGGAGCTTGCTTTGCGTTACGATGGTGAAGTAATTTCGGCTGATTCCATGCAGGTCTACCGCGGTATGGACATTGGGACCGCCAAGCTTTCCCGGGAAGAGATGCGGGGAGTGCCCCACCACCTTATCGATTTGGTGGACCCGGATCAGGAGTTTAGCGTGGCGGAGTATCACAAATACGCCACGGAGGCGGTGGACGCGGTTTTGGCAAAGGGGCGCCTGCCTGTCTTGGTTGGGGGAACCGGCCTTTATGTCCGGACGCTGGTGGAGGACATGCTCTTTCCGGATCCCGGCGCGGACTGGGAGTTGAGGAAAAAATTGGAGGCCGAAGCGGCGCAACACGGCAATGCTTATCTGCATGGCCGGTTGGCCCAGGTTGATCCGGAAGCAGCGGCAAAATTGCATCCAAACGATCTTCGCCGGGTGATTCGGGCTCTGGAGGTATATACTCGGACGGGGGCGCCGATCTCCGTCTTGCAGGCTGCCAGCCGAAACAAGCCCGCAAAGTACGATCTGTTGATCATCGGCCTGACTTGCGATCGTCAGGAGCTTTACCGGCGGATCGATCTCCGCGTGGACCGGATGATTGCGGCCGGGCTGGTGGATGAAGTGCGGGCGCTGTTGGAACGTTACCCGCCCGGTCTGACTGCCATGCAGGCTCTTGGTTACAAGGAGATCGCGGGGTATCTGGACGGCCGGTATAGCCTTGATGATGCTATCGAGTTGCTCAAACGGGAGACCCGGCGCTACGCCAAACGCCAGTACACCTGGTTTCGCCGGGACAAAAGAGTGATCTGGGTTGATCTGGGGAGCTTTTCCACTAAAGCGGAAGCCTTTAGGTATCTTACGCAAATCATTGAAGGAAGATGGCGGGACTTGGCGAATAGATCTAGACTAGACGACCAGACTGTAAAAAGTCTTAATTGATTTTTCTGGAGGGATAAATTTGAACACAAAACCCCAGCTTAACCTGCAAGACGGCTTTCTTAACCAGGTACGCAAGGAAAACGTACCGGTTACAATCTATCTGGTAAACGGCTTTCAACTTAAAGGGGTTGTAAAGGGGTTTGATAACTTTACGATTATTTTGGAGAGCGACGGAAAGCAGGAGATGGTTTACAAACACGCGGTTTCCACGATTACGCCTCTCCGCGCGATGAGCTTTAATTTCGGTGAATCCCGGCGCGAAGAATGACATGACCGAGCCGCCAGGCCCTTCCTGTGCGGCTCAATTTTATTTAAAGATTAAGTGCGTGGCCCAGGCCGCGCTCAGAAAAGCGGCCAGATCCGCCAAAAGCCCGACCGCGAGTGTGTGCCGGGTGTTTTTGATCCCGATGGCGCCGAAATAAACGGTAAGGATATAAAAGGTGGTTTCGGTGCTGCCCTGCAATACCGATGCCATGCGGCCGATAAGGGAATCCGGGCCGTGAACCTTCAAAAGTTCGATCATCACCCCCAAAGCGCCATTGCCGGAGAGGGGCCGGATCAAGACCAGCGGCATCACTTCCGCCGGCACGCTTAAAAGGCGGGTGAAAGGTGCAATAGCCCGGGTGGTCCACTCCAAAACCCCCGATGTCCTGAAGATGGTGATCGCCACAAAGATGGCCACCAGATAAGGAATAATCCGCACTCCGGTCATCACGCCCTCTCTGGCGCCTTTGATAAATGCGTTATAGACGTTTACACCCTTCAGGTACCCGTAAACCGGGATGCTTACCAGCATCAAAGGAATCGTCCACCTGGAGATCTCTTTAATAATCGCGATCAGCATCTTATTTCCCTCTGCTTTACCGTCACTTGTTTCTTTTACCGGGGATTGAGCCGACGTTGCGCAGCAACCGGTCAATGACCAGTGCAACCACCGTGGCGACTGCCGTGGAAAAAAAGATGGGCCCTACCACTCCGGCAGGATCGGTACTACCGGCGTTGGCCCGGATGGAGATGATGGTGGTCGGCAAGATGGTCAGGCTGGACATGGTCAGAGCCACAAAAGTGCACATGGCGTCGGTGGCGCGGCCCGGCGCTTTGTTCAATTTATCCATCTCCTGCATGGCTTTGATTGATAACGGCGTACAGGCATTTCCCAGGCCGAGGATGTTGGCGCTGTAGGCCATCAAGATTGCTCCCATCGCCGGATGATCCATGGGCACGCTTGGGAAGAGCCGGCGGGTGACAGGCGTGATGATCCTCCCGATTACCCGGATCAAGCCCGCCTCCTCGGCAATCTTCATGATCCCCGACCACATGGCCAGTGCGCCCAACAAGCTGAGCGCGACACCAACAGCGGATTCTCCAGAGTTTAAAGCTGCGTTGGTGACCGCATCCACCTTTCCGGTAAATACCGCGGCTACCATGCCGATGGTAATCAGGGCTACCCAGATGGTGTTGAGCATCTTCTTCACCTCTGGGTTAAATATATACCGCCGGGTGGATTGGCATGACCGGCAACCCGCCGATCTGTTGGATAATATTTTTATGCCGGAGGCGCCAGGGAAGCCCGTCTTTAAAATAAAGCCGCGGGATCTGCCGGTTGATGGCGGGTTGCCGGACGATGAGCTCCACTTCGTCACCGATGGAGATCTTTCCGCTAGCTTTTTTCAGCGCGCTGACATCGATGGTGGCCATGCCCATGGAGACTTTTCCAATAAGCTCAGCCTTCACCCCCTTGATAAAGATCGAGCCCGGGTCCAACGGGAGACACAGAGATTCCGCGATCTTTTTTAATCCCTTACGCAAGAGGTCCGGGAGATCCCCCGGGCGAACGGGGCCATGCACCGGTTCCAGATTGAAACCGTCCGCATACCCGATGGGTAGAGTAGCAACCAGCGTGGGCCTGCGAGTGACGTAAGTGGCTCCATAACCGATTCTGGTTCCGGCAGGAACCTCTTTAACGTGGATTACCCGCGTCTTGAATTTCCAGGCCTCCCGGAGCTCAATTCGCCGCCGGGCCGGTTCCGACGGATACTGTCCGTACACCAGATTTCCCGGGCGGACCGCGTCCAGATGCATCTCCGGAAAATCCAGAAGCGCGGCGCTATTCGCCACGTGCAGTAACGGGATACGGAGTTGGGCGGCCTGCAACTGGTTGGCGGCCATTAAAAACCGCTCGAACTGTGCCCGGGTATAACGTAGATTGCGCCGGTGAGCCGCGGCAAAATGGGTGTAAACCCCCGCTACTTCCAGCCCCATTTCCAAAAGCCGTTTTATGAACCCGACGGCTTCTTCGGGGTAGATCCCGATCCGTCCCATGCCGGTGTCGATTTTGACATGGACTTTGGGTCTGGCCTTTTCGCGCCGGGTGGTTTTGGCAGCCCGGGCCAGAGCTTGAGCCAGTTCCAGGTTGCAGACGGTTTGGACCAGATCGTGTTCCACCACATCGGAGGCCTGCTCCGGCAAAGATGGCGTAAAGATCAGGATTGGCGCCCGGATGCCGGCCTGCCGCAATTCCAGGCCTTCATCGACGCTGCTTACCGCCACGCTTCCGGCCCCGTTGGCCAGCGCCACTTTGGCGACTTCCACGGCGCCATACCCGTAAGCATCTGCTTTGACTACCGCGATCAGTTCCGTGGCGGGTTTAAGCAGGCGACGGGTCTTTTTGACGTTGTGGGCAATCGCATCGAGATCGACTTCCACCCATGCGGGTCCCAGAAGCCTGCCGAGGTCCGAGGCAGCGATCATTTTTTTGAACCCTCACCCGAACTGGCGCCTGATTTGACGCCCGATTCGGACTTCAAACGCCGCTTCGCCGCTGACATAAGCCGCCCTGGAAGCCTTGGAAGCCTCCTTATGACCTGTTTGCCTTCATAGACCTTTGCCTGCATGGCTTCCATCCAGATCCACAATCGGTACCACCCGGCGGAGAATGGCAGGTCGAATTCCCCGATAAACTCGGTGAATTCCGCCCCGAACCCTTTTTTGAAGCGGTAAAGGCCGTAAAGGGGATTGGCGGGGTTAAGATCGCCGGAGACGCCTCGGAAATCGTAGAGCTGGCATCCCTGGCTCTTGGCCCAGAGAATCATCCGCCACTGGAGGGCGTAGTTGGGCATAACCTCCCGATGCCGGTTTGCCGAGGCGCCGTAGATGTACCAGCACTTGTCGCCGAAGAGAAAGGCTAAAGTGCCGGCGATATATTCCCCCTGATAACGGGCCATAAACAATTTGGCCATACCCTTGGCCACCAGGGTGTCCCAGAGTTTTTCAAAATACTCGTAGGAACGTACCAGGAAGTTGTCCCGTTTCGTGGTCTCCAGAAGCAACTGGTAGAATGCTTTGAGATCTTCTTTGGTGCAGTGATCGTTTATTGTAACCCCTTTGCGCTCTGCCAGCCTGATATTGTATCTGGTCTTTCCCTCCATCGCCTTCAGGAGCTCCTCGGGGGACCGGGTGATATCCAGGCGAAAGACGAACTTCGGTTGGACCCCCTCGAAGTTCGGCCCCTTGTCGATCTTCCGAAAACCCCGAGCTTTGAGGGCTTCGACCACGTCGGCGGATCTCCTGGCCTCAAGGTCGGGATCAATTTTCAACAAGATCGCCCGGTGTTTTCCAGCCAGCTTGCGTACTTCACAGGATAGCAGATCAAAAGCGGCATGATCCCGGAAATCCATCACCGGCCCCCGGGGAGCGTAAAAGAGGGAGCGGCCGAAGAGAGGCAGCCTGCGTTTGAGGATCAGGGCGGCGCCCTTATACTCCCCCTTTTCCTCCACCGCCAGGCGTAGAGGTTCCCAGCCGGTAAATCTCTTTACCTCGCCCCACTCGCAGGTCTGCAAGATGTGCCCTTTGGGCGACTTCGCCACAAAGGCGTTGAAATCCCTGGGCGGCGGGTTATGGACGATCTTCAAAAAGAGCACCTCCCCCAACTGGTGCGGTGTGACTTATGCAGAAGTAGCATATTGTTCTTCTCAAGTTTTGGTGCAATTCCCGGAAGAGAGCCGCTCCATCATATAGTCGTGTACCAAGGTATAATCTGTTCCCGACGGTAATAGATCTTTGTGTGAGAGTGCAGGCCAAGATGAGGTGAAATCTGATGAAATTTGGGTTGAGAAGATGGCTGCAATCCCCGCAATCCGTGAAAAGTGTCCTGGTAATTGCCATTCTGGCGGTGTTTTTCTCGGCTGCCGGCCTTACTTTTGCAGCGTCCAATCTCGCCTCGGAGATCAGGGCGGGCTCGGCGATCCTGGTGGATTACCAGACCGGCCAGATCCTCTTTGAAAAGAATGCCTACCGGCGCATGGGGATCGCCAGTTTAACCAAGATCATGACCTTGCTTTTGGCGGTGGAGATGGTGGAACAGAAGAAGATCAGGCTTACAGATGTGGTCACCATCAGTGACTATGCCGCTTCCATGGACGGGACGATACTGGAAGTCAAGGCCGGCGACAAGATTACCGTAAAAGATCTTCTGTACTCCGCGGCGTTGATCTCCGCCAATGATTCTGCGGTTGCTCTGGCCGAATATATCGCTGGCAGCGAACCGGCTTTTGCGGGCATGATGACGGCCCGGGCCAGGGACCTTGGTCTCAAGGATACCCAGTTTCAGGATGCCACGGGGATCAGAGGTTCGTGGGACGGTTCTTATTCTACGGCTTATGATGTAGCGCAGCTTACCCGTGTGGCACTTAAATACCCGCTCTTTGCGCGGCTGGTATCCACAAAGCAAGCTAAACTGGCGTACCAGGATGTCTCGCTTTCCAACTCAAACCTTCTTTTGGGAACCTTCAAAGGGGCAGACGGCGTAAAGACCGGTTTTACCAGCGAGGCGGGCCATGCTTTTGTCGGGAGCGCCACCAGGGAAGGGCGGCGCTTGATTGCGGTTGTCCTGGACGAAGACACCCGCCGTGACCGTTGGAATGACGCCGAAAAGCTGCTGAACTACGGTTTTGAACATTTTATAAATGTAGTGGTCCGGGAGGGGGAGACGGTAGCTCGTTCCCAGGTCGACAACGGGCGTTATGCCGGGGTTCCCCTCATCGCCAAACGGTCGGTGGCGACCCTGACGCATAAAGATGATGACGGCCTCTTTGAAAAAGTGGTGATGCTCACCAAAACTCCGCAGGCTCCCATAAAAAAAGGCCAAAGTATTGGCCGTCTGGTCGTTAAAAAAGATGGGAAAGTGATCGGCCAGACCGATCTGGTCGCCGGCCAACGAGTGCCGCGGGCGGGAGTGCTGTTCAAAATATGGCGCTGGCTGTACACCCTCATAACCGGCTAGCAGGTTGTTGACTAATAATAAAAGCCATAAGAGAGGACAACAACGCCCGTGCGCAAACAAAGTTTCCTACAGGGGGCCGCGATCCTCGTGGTGGCTGGCCTGGCCAGCCGCTTACTCGGAGCAATCTTGCGCATTCTTTTGCCGCGACTCTTGGGAGCAGAAGCCATCGGGGTCCTGGAGATGGCTACACCCGTTTATACCCTGTTTACGGTGATTGCCATAGCCGGTCTTCCGGTCACGGTCTCCAAGCTGGTGGCGGAACAAGCCGCCTTACGTAGCAGCGAAGGGGTCTTTCGGGTCTTTCATGTCGCTACGGCCTTCTTTATCCTTGTGGGGATCACTTTCTCCTTTTTGTTAATCATTTCGGCCCGCAGCCTGGCGAGCCGGGTCCTTGGGGACTTTGGCGCCTTCTATTCCATCGTGGTCTTTGCCCCGGCGATCGTCTTTCTATCGGTAGCCGCCGCGCTTCGTGGCTTTTTCCAGGGGCTTCAGGATATGGTTCCCAGCGCCATATCCCAGATTGCGGAACAAGTGGTCCGGGTGCCTTCCATTCTGTTTTTTGCGGTAACCTTGCTGCCCTATGGGGTGGAGTATGGGGCAGCGGGGGCGGCTTTGGGCGGGGCGGTGGGAGCCGGGGCGGGAGCTGCGATCTTGGTGGTGGCCTATCTGCGCAGCCGTAAAAAGTTGCGGAAGGAGATCGGCCCGGCGCGTCCTCTAACGGGAACCAGCACCATCCGGATCCTCCACCAGGTTCTTTATCTTGCGGTTCCCATTGTGATCGGCGCGTTAATTGCCCCCGTGATGAGCCTGTTGGACGCCGTAATTGTCCCCAGGCAGTTGCAAAAGCTCGGGATAACCATGGAGGTTGTGCGGCGTCTTTTCGGGGAATTAAACGGCATGGCCATGGTTTTGGCGATCTTTCCTTCGCTTTTGACGCAGTCGCTGGCGATCAGCCTTGTGCCCGCCGTGGCCGGGGCGATGGCTTTAAAAGACCATAAACTTCTAAACGAACGTGTGGAGGACGCCATCCGTCTAAGTATCATGTTTGGCCTGCCCGCGGCAACCGGACTTTTAATCCTGGCCGAACCTATTTGCAGTTTGCTCTACAACGATCCTGCCGCAGCAATTCCCCTGGTGTATCTCGCGCCCGGGATACCGTTTCTGTGCCTTCAGGATACCACTGTCGGCATCCAGCAAGGGATGGGCCGGGTGCGGGAACCGGTCTGGTACCTTTTTTATGGTGCGGTGGTCAAAGGGGTTCTCACCTACGTTCTTACCGGAATTCCTTCTCTGGGAGTGCGTGGAGCGGCGCTGGCCACCGTCATCGGTTTTGCCGTTACAGCTGTGTTGAACCTCCGCGCGGTCTACCGCCAGACCGGAATAAGGTTCAACCTGTGGAATCTGGTGGCGAAACCGGCCTTCAATCTTCTTTTGATGGTGATTGTAGTCAATTCCGTATACAGCTTCCTCGGGGCGGTGAGCATCCTCTACAACTCGCGGGTGAACAACGCGGTCAGCACCCTGGGGGCGGTCATGGCGGGAGCGGTGGTGTACTTGCTGGGGATGGCGATATCGGGTGGGCTCCAGGAGAGGGATTTACAAGTTTTCGGCAGGGTTGGGAACCGGTTGGCCCTTTTATGGAAGGGGAAGGAGTAGATGGGCAAGATCACCTATCTGGCGGTAAAAAAGCGAATCGCCGTCTTGTTTCTGGCAGCGACCATGGTGGTCATATTCCTGGCCTTTCGGATGGTCTATCTGCAAATTTATCGGACCGACTGGCTCTCCTCCAAAGCCTGGGATCAGCGGATGCGGCCGATCCAGGTCGACGCCAAGCGCGGGACGATTTACGACCGCAATGGGCTTGAACTGGCGGTAAGTATAAGCAGGAATGCGGTCTATGCAGTTCCCGCCGAGGTAAGGGACCCGGAAGGGACGGCCGAGAAGCTGGCTTCAATCCTGAATCTTCGAAAGGAGCTCATTCGTGAACGGATTACCAGGTTCTCCGCCGCGGAGTGGATCAAGAAGCAGATTACGCCGGAGCAGGCCAAAGCGGTGCGTTATCTGGGCCTTCCCGGCATCGGCGTTGTGGAAAACCCCCAGCGTTATTACCCGAACGGGCCGCTGGCGGCCCAGGTGATCGGTTTCTCCGGCATTGACAACCAGGGCCTGGAGGGGCTGGAACTCTGGTATGACGAGTATCTCCGGGGAAGACCGGGAATGGTGATTACCGAGCGTGACGCCACCGGATACCGGATCAAGGGGGGGAGCCAGAAGTACGTGCCGGCTCAGGAAGGAGACTCCCTGATCCTGACCATTGACAAGCGGATCCAGCAACTTGCCGAGCGGGAGCTGGCCAGGGCCCTGGCTGATACGGGCTCCAAGAATGGCACCATCGTGGTTATGGACCCCAATAACGGAGAGATCTTGGCCATGGCCGCACAGCCCGGGTATAACCCAAATTCTTTTGAAGATTACCCGGCGGAGAACCGGCGCAATATCGCGATAACCGACGAGTACGAGCCCGGTTCCACCTGGAAAGCCGTTACCGCCGCCGTGGCTCTTGAAGAGGGAATTACCACTCTGGATCGCCATTTTTTCGATCCGGGTTTTATCATTGTCGGCGGCTGGACCATTAACTGCTGGGCCGGAGGCGGCCACGGCAGCCAGAGTTTTGTGGAGACCCTGCAAAACTCCTGCAACCCGGTCTTCGCCCAGTTGGGCATAGAACTGGGCGATAAGCGTTTTTACCGGTATATTCGCGCTTTTGGATTTGGTGAGCCCTCAGGCGTTGATTTCCCGGGGGAAGCTCCGGGCAGCGTCCGGGAACCTGGAACAGTGGGCCTGGTAACCTGGGCGAATATTGGGTTTGGCCAGGGCATGACCCTCACCCCTCTCCAACTCCTAAACGCTTATGCGGCCATTGTCAACGGCGGGTTCTTGCTTCGCCCTCACCTGGTCAAAGAGATCCGCAAAGCCGACGGGACTCTGGTAAAGCGCTTCGGGCGGGAAGTAATCCGGCAGGTGATCTCCAAAAAGACCTCCGATACCATGCGGTTCATGCTGCGTTCCGCGATAGCCAACGGCTCCGGGAAGAGGGCGGACGTCCCTGGTTACCGGGTGGGGGGTAAGACCGGCACTTCGCAGTTGGTGGAGGGAGGGGCGTACAGCCATTCCAAGATGCTTTCTTCTTTTGCGGGGGTGGCGCCCGCCGACGACCCGCGCATGGTGGGGATCATCACCCTGCGTGAACCTCAAGGCGAGTTCTTTGGAGGGGTGATTGTAGCACCGGTCTTCGCCCGGTTGGGCGCTGATCTCTTTCCGTACATGAAGATTCCGCTCAAGATGGAGCCAAAGCCCAAGGCGATAACCGGCTCAAAAGGCGAAAAGCAGGTTGTCGTTCCCAATGTGCGTTACTATAACACTCCCGATGCTCTGGCTGCCCTCACGGCCGCGGGCTTGCGGGTAAAGCAGGTGGGTAAAGGGGAGATTATCGTCGATCAGGTGCCCAAAGGAGGCGCACA
>JBLNCV010000036.1:0-21248 GCA_050260975.1 Syntrophothermus sp.
GTGGCCATCAACAAGTTCCCCACCGACCGCCCGGAAGAGATCAAGATGGTGGAGGACTACTGTGCAAAGATGGGGGTTCGCACGGCCCTCTCCGAAGTGGTGGTCAAGGGCGGAGACGGCGGCGTCGAACTGGCCAACGCAGTCTTAGAAACGCTGGAGTCCAAGAAGGCCAACTTCAAGCCACTATATGATCCGAAGCTGCCCATCAAGGACAAAGTGGAGATTCTGGCTACCAAGGTTTACGGCGCCGACGGCGTGGTCTACACCCCGGAGGCCGAGAAGAATATCGAGACCTTGAACAAGCAGGGCTTCGACAAGTTGCCCATCTGCATGGCCAAGACCCAGCATTCGATTACCGACAACCCGGATCTCAAAGGGGCGCCCAAGGGGTGGAAGTTGACCGTGCGGCAGGCGAAGGTCTCGGCAGGCGCCGGCTTTATTGTGGTCTACACCGGTGAGATCATGACCATGCCCGGTCTGGCCAAGGAACCGGCGGCGGAGAGGGTGGACATCTTCCCCGACGGCAAGATCGTGGGATTGTTCTAGAATCTTTTGTGCGTTCCGTACTTTGAATATCTGACAAGTATCCAACGTGCTTCGGAGCCTTTCGCGTTTCCCGGCCCGGCCGGCGCAACCGTTAAAAGGGCTCCGAAGTACGTCTCCTAACATACCGGTATACCGCCATATCTCCAAGTATTTAAGCAGAGGGGGAGCTTTTTTGGAGAGGACATTCATCATCATCAAACCCGATGCAGTTCAAAAAGGATTGATCGGGGCGATCCTGCAACGTTTCGAGCAAAAGGGGCTGAAGATTATCCGTCTGGAGATGCGGCAGATTGAACGCCAGGTGGCCAGGCAGCACTATGCCCACCTGTCGGATAAGCCATTCTTTGAAGGGGTGCTGGATGCCATTACGGCCACCCCGGTGGTGCTGGGGATTCTTGAAGGCCCGGAGGCGGTCAGCGTGGTCCGTACTCTGGTGGGTCCCACCAATCCGGCTGTTGCCCCGCCGGGAACGATTCGCGGCGACTATGCCATTGCCCTGCCGGATAATGCTGTTCACGCCTCGGATTCGCCGGAGAGCGCGGTACGGGAGATCAAGCTGTTCTTCGGCATTTAATTATGTGTAAATAACATGCGAAGGGGGTCTGTCCCATGTCGGCCAAGATTATTGATGGCAAGGCGGTTTCTGACTCCATAAAGGCGGAATTGCGCGCCGAAGTGGCGAAGATGAAGGAGACAAAGGGATTTGTACCGGGGCTGGCGGTGATTATTGTCGGCAACGACCCGGCCTCCCGGGTTTACGTGGATTCCAAGAAGAGGGCCTGCGCGGAGATCGGGATCTATTCGGAGGAGCATGCCCTACCGGAGAAGACCACGCAAGTTGAGTTGATCAACCTAATCAGAAAGCTTAACAACGACCCCAAGATCCATGGGATCCTCTGCCAGGTGCCTTTGCCGAAGCATCTCGACGAAAAAGAAGTCTTGAACGCTATTGACCCGCGCAAGGACGTGGACGGTTTCCATCCCGTGAACGTCGGGAAGCTGATGGTGGGCGAGAAGGCCTTCTTGCCCTGCACTCCCCATGGTGTAATGGAACTCATCAAACGGACCGGGATTTCTCTGCAAGGCAAGCAGGCGGTGGTGGTTGGCCGCAGCAATATTGTTGGAAAACCGGTGGCCATCATGCTGTTGGCGGAAAACGCCACGGTGACTATATGTCATTCCAAGACCGCCGACCTTCCGGGGGAATGCCGTAAGGCCGATGTCCTGGTAGTGGCGGTCGGCAAAAAAGAGATGGTCAAGGGGAGTTGGATTAAACCAGGCGCGGTGGTGATTGACGTGGGCGTCAACCGCGAGGAGGGCAGCAAGAAACTCTACGGCGATGTGGAGTACGAGGCCGCCAAAGAGGTGGCCGGTTATATCACCCCCGTTCCGGGCGGGGTGGGCCCGATGACCATCGCCATGTTGATGAAGAACACGGTGGAAGCCGCCACCATGGCCCGATGACCCGTGTTGCCAGAGGCAACCAGCTATACCAAAAGCCTGCCTTGTGCGGCTGATGATCTTGTGATACAGTAGGATTGGAGTTTCAGAGAATTCGTTTTTTGTAAGAAGATTGCGGAGGTGCGGAAAGATGTCCGAAGCTTCCCAAGCGGTCAAGCCGGCGCGGATCGGGACTCCCCAGCAGGATGCGGCCCTGGCGGAACTTCTTGCCAGGTACAAACATGAAAAGGGCGCCTTAATCCCGGTATTGCAAAAGACACAGGAGGTTTACGGCTACGTGCCGCGCGAGGCGATGGCGCGAATCTCGCAAGAGCTGAAGATCCCCATGAGCAAGCTCTATGGTGTTGCCACGTTCTACGCCCAGTTTCACTTGAAGCCCCGCGGCGAGAATATTATCCGGGTCTGCCAGGGAACAGCCTGCCATGTGCGGGGTGGGGCCAAGATTCTTGCGGCGGTGCAAAAGGAGCTGGGGATTGGTCCCGGCGAGACCACTCCGGATTTGCGGTTTTCCATTGAGCCGGTGGCTTGCCTGGGCGCCTGCGGCCTCTCGCCGGTCATGATGATCAACGACGATACCTATGGGCGCCTGACGCCGGAGATGGTTCCGGAGATCCTGGCCAAATATGCCCGGACGGCGGAATCGGCTTAGGGGGTGAACGGCCTTGGATAAATTAGAAATTATCGTTGGAATGGGCACTTGCGGGATCGCGGCCGGCGCCAGGGAAACCATGGCGGCCATCGAGGCCGAACTGGCCAGGCGGAAGATCAAGGCGGAAATTATTCAAACCGGCTGTATCGGCATGTGCGAGCAAGAGGTATTGGTGGACATCCGCCGGAATGGTCAGGGAACCGTCACCTACGGCCGGATCTCCAAAGATAAGGTGCCCAGGCTCATTGAGGAGCATGTGGTGAACAACCGGGTGGTGGCCGAGTGGGCGATCTGCCGTCCGGAGCTGGCGGCTACCGGCACCGAAGGGGCTGTCGCCGCGGGGGGCGGCGTGACCTCCACCAAGGAAAAGATTCCGGCGCCAAAGGTGGATTTGCCGACAGGGTACGCGGATCTAATACCTTTTGATCAGCTGCCTTTCCTGAAGAAACAAAAGCGGCTGGTCTTGCGCAACTGCGGCGCCATTGATCCGGAGATCATCGATCAATACATCGCCCACGGCGGTTATGAGGCGCTCAAGAAAGCCCTCAAGATGAAACAGGCGGATGTTATTGCGGAAGTTAAAACCTCGGGGCTGCGCGGCCGTGGTGGGGCCGGTTTTCCCACCGGCCTCAAGTGGGAGACCACCGCCAAAGCTGCGGGGGATAAGAAGTACGTGGTTTGCAATGCGGACGAGGGGGACCCGGGAGCTTTCATGGATCGCAGCGTCCTGGAGGGGGACCCCCATGCCGTTATTGAAGGGATGTTGATCGCCGCCTATGCCATCGGGGCCGACGAAGGCTATATCTACTGCCGGGCGGAGTACCCGCTGGCGATCAAGCGGCTGTACCTGGCCATTGACCAGGCGACTCAGAAGGGCTTCCTGGGGAAGAACATCCTGGGAACCGGGTTCAACTTCACCCTGAAGATCAAAGAAGGGGCGGGAGCCTTTGTCTGTGGAGAAGAGACCGCCCTTCTAACCTCCATCGAAGGGAACCGCGGCATGCCGCGGCCGCGGCCCCCATTCCCGGCCATCAAGGGGTTGTGGGGCTGCCCCACCAATATCAACAATGTGGAGACCTACGCCAACATCCCTTGGATCATCAGGGAGGGTGGAGCTGCCTTTGCGGCGATCGGCACCGAAAAGAGCAAAGGCACCAAGGTCTTTGCCCTGGCCGGCAAGATCAAAAATACCGGCCTGGCCGAGGTTCCGATGGGTATCACCCTGCGTGAGGTCGTCTACGACATCGGTGGTGGCATCAAAGACGACAAGGCGTACAAGGGAGTGCAGATCGGCGGCCCGGCGGGTGGATGCTTACCAAGCCAGCTTCTCGATCTGCCGGTGGATTATGATTCCATAGTGCAGGCCGGGGCCATCATGGGTTCCGGAGGGCTGATTGTGCTGGATGAGGCCACCTGCATGGTGGATCTGGCACGGTTCTTCCTGACCTTCACCCAGAATGAATCCTGCGGGAAATGCACTCCTTGCCGGGAAGGCACCAAGCGGATGCTGGAGATTCTCAACAAGATTATCGCCGGCGAAGGTGAACCCGAGGATCTCACCCGCCTGGAAGAGCTGGGACAGGTCATCAAGGATACCTCCCTTTGCGGACTGGGCCAGGGGGCGCCCAATCCGGTGTTGTCCACCTTGCGCTATTTCCGGCATGAGTACGAGGCGCACATCAACAAGAAACGCTGTCCCGCCGGGGTATGCACGGCGCTTCTGGACTACCGGATTGACGCGGAAGCCTGCAAGGGCTGCGGCGTTTGCAAGAAGGTTTGTCCCACTGGAGCAATTACCGGTGAGCTCAAGCAGGTGCACGTGATCGACGGGGAGAAATGTATTAAGTGTGGCGCCTGCATCGAAAAATGCAAGTTTAACGCCATCAAGAAAGGGTAATGCACGATGAAGATTGCGGTGACGGGAAAAGGTGGGGTGGGCAAGACTACTATCGCCGCCACCCTGGCCCTGCTGCTGAAAGACGACGGATACGATGTGATCGCGGTGGATGCCGACCCCGACGCCAATCTGGCCGGGGCGCTGGGTTTTCCCCCGGATCTTGCCGCACAGATTGTGCCTCTGGCCAACATGCGGGAACTGATCACCGAACGGACCGGGGCGAAACCTGGCAGTTCGGGCGGGTACTTCAAACTGAACCCGTACGTGGCGGATATTCCCGAAAAGTATTCGGCCAAGCACAACGGCGTGCGTCTTTTGGTGATGGGCGGGGTCAAGACGGGCGGCAGCGGTTGCGTCTGCCCGGAGAATGTAATGCTTAAAAGCCTGGTGACCCATCTGCTCCTGCGCAGCAAGGAAGTGGTTATCCTGGACATGGAGGCCGGCATCGAGCATCTGGGGAGGGCCACCGCCCAGTCGGTGGACGCCTTTATCGTGGTTGTGGAGCCGGGACAACGGAGCCTTTCCACGGCCAAGGCGATCCGGAGGCTGGCGGCGGACATCGGCATCACCCGGGTCTGGGTGGTGGGCAACAAGGTGAATACCCCGGAAGAGGAGCGCTTCATCAAGGAGCAGCTTCCCGGCTTCGAGTTTCTTGGTTTTGTCACTTATGACCGGCGCGTATCCGAGGCGGACATCCAGGGCAAGTCGCTGGTGGACACCAGGGCTGGCGCGGTGGAAGAGATCCGCCAGATCAAGGAGCGGCTCCTGGAGCTGGCCAGGCCGGAGGGGGCGTAACCTGGCAACTCCAGCGCGGAATGGGGGTTGAAGTGCATGAAGATGATCAATTTGACCATTGACGGGCGGGCGGTACAGGTCCCGGAAGGCGCCAGTATTTTGGATGCGGCGGCCCAATTGGGGATCGAAATCCCCACCCTTTGCCATGCCCCGGAACTGACCGTGGCAGGCGCCTGCCGGATGTGTGTGGTGGAGGTGGAGAAGGCGCGCAACCTGCCGGCCGCCTGCGCCACGCCGGTAATGGAGGGTATGGTGGTGCATACCGAGAGCCCACGGGTACAGAAGGCCCGCCGGGTAGTTCTCGAATTGATGCTGGCCAACCACCCGAAGGATTGCTTGTTGTGCGAAAAGAACGGTGACTGCCGTTTGCAGGATTACGCCTACCGTTATCAGGTGAACTGGCCGGAGGCGGGCCAAAGCGGCGAAGTGCGGACCTTCCCCGCTGATACGTCAAACCCCTTCTTTATCCGGGACCATCAAAAGTGCATCCTCTGCGGCAAATGCGTGAGGGTCTGCCAGGAGGTGCGGGGTGTGGCGGCCATTGACTACGCCAACCGCGGTTTTTACACCAAGATTGCCACGGCGTACGACATGCCGCTACAGGACAGTTCGTGCCAGTTTTGCGGCCAGTGTGTGGACGCCTGCCCGGTGGGAGCTCTCACTCCCAAACAGAGCATCGGCGCCGGGAGGTCCTGGGAGATTCACAAGGTGCAGACCACCTGCACGTACTGCGGGGTTGGTTGCAGCATCGATCTGCATGTGAAGGGCGACCGGGTGGTGGGCGCTTCGGCCTCCAAGGCCAGTCCGGCTAACCGCGGGCGGATCTGCGTGAAAGGCAAGTTTGGCTGGGACTTTATCCACCGGCCGGAGCGGTTGACCACGCCGCTGGTTCGCAAGGGCGGCAAGAAGGACGCGGAACTGGTGCCGGCCAGTTGGGAAGAGGCGCTGGGCATTGTGGCCAGGCGGCTCGGGGAGATCAAGGACAAATACGGCTCAGACGCCCTGGCGGGTTTGACCTCGGCCAAGGCCACCAACGAAGAGAATTACCTGATGCAAAAATTGACCCGCAGTGTCTTTGGAATCAACAACATCGACCACTGCGCGCGGCTTTGTCACGCCTCCACGGTGGCCGGCCTGGCCATGGCCTTCGGCAGCGGCGCTATGACCAATTCAATCGATGAGATTGACAAATCCGACGTGATCCTTGTGATGGGCTCCAATACCACCGAGGGTCACCCGGTGATCGGCCTTCAGATCAAGAAAGCCCTGAAAAACGGCGCCACACTGATTGTGGCCGACCCGCGCAAGATCGAACTGGCCGAGCTGGCTCATCTGCACCTGCAACTGGCGCCGGGGACCAATGTGGCGTTGCTCAACGGCCTGATGAACGTGATTCTGGCCGAGGGGCTGCAGAACCAGGAGTTCATCGACAGCCGCACCGAAGGGTTCACCCAGCTCAAAGAGGCGGTAGCCGAGTATACGCCGGAGTACGTGGAAAAGATTACGGGCGTCCCGGCGGAGAAGATCCGGGAGACGGCTCGTCTTTACGCAAAGGCGGCCAATGCCACGATTCTGTACGCCATGGGGATTACCCAGCATACCACCGGTACCGACAATGTGTTGTCCATCGCCAATCTGGCCATGCTTTGCGGGCAGATCGGGCGGCCGTATACCGGCGTCGACCCCTTGCGGGGCCAGAATAACGTCCAGGGGGCCTGCGACATGGGCGGCCTGCCCAACGTGTACCCCGGCTATCAGGCGGTGGATAAGCCGGAGAACAGGGAGAAGTTTGAAGCGGCCTGGGGGGTGAAACTTTCCGAGAAGCCGGGCCTGACGGTCACCGAGATCATCTCCGCGGCGGAGGCAGGCCAGATCCGGGGGATGTACATCTTCGGGGAAAACCCGATGGTGAGTGATCCGGATCTCACCCATGTGGAAAAGGCTTTGCGGAAGCTGGATTTCCTGGTGGTACAGGACATTTTCCTCACCGAAACCGCGGCCCTGGCGGACGTGGTGTTGCCGGGGGTAAGCTTTGCGGAAAAAGACGGGACCTTCACCAATACCGAACGCCGGGTGCAACGGGTGCGGCAAGCTATTCCTCCGGTCGGCCAGGCGCGGCAGGACTGGGAGATCATCGCTGAGGTGGCCGAAAGGATGGGCCAGCCGTGGAAAAACCGGAAACCGGCGGATGTAATGCGGGAAATGGCCGCCCTTACCCCGATCTACGGCGGGATCAGCCACGAACGGCTGGGGGACGAAGGGCTGCAATGGCCGTGCCCAACGCCTGAACATCCGGGTACGCCGTATCTACACGCCGGCAAGTTCTCCCGCGGGCTAGGCAAGTTCCATGCGATCACCTTCCGCAAGCCCGCGGAATTGCCGGACAAGGACTACCCGTTCATCCTGACGACCGGGCGGATTCTTTTCCATTATCACACCGGGACCCTGACCAGGCGGTCCAAGGGGATCGGAACGCTGAAGCCTTTCGAGCGGACGGAGATCAATCCGGTGGACGCCGAGAAGCTTGACCTGGCCGATGGGGACTTCGCGGTGGTGAAGTCCAGGCGAGGGCAGGTGACCACCCGGGTTCAGGTGACGGAGCGGGTTCCGGCGGGAGTGGTCTTTATGACCTTCCATTTCAAGGAGTCGGCGGCCAATATCCTTACCAACAACGCGGTTGATCCGGTGGCCAAGATTCCGGAATTCAAAGTGGCGGCGGTCAATGTACGTAAAGCCACGGCGGCGGAGATCGAGAAACTCACCGGCGCCGGGGCGGAATTGGTGGCCGCAACGGGAGAAGGCGCGTAATGTCGGAAGAAAGGCTTACCCCGGCTTTAATGGTAACCCGGCGGATTATCAAGGTGCGGGAGGGCGCGGTGTCTGAAGAAGAGGATCTCCTGATCGAAGAGACGCCTGTTACCCTGGAACTCAACGGCCGGGAGTTTCTAACCTTTCTTAGCACGCCAGAACATCTTGACGAGTTGGCGGTGGGGTTCCTCTATTCGGAGGGGATCATCAAAACCGCCGGCGACGTGGCTTCGCTCCGGGTTGACCCTGAGAAGCTGGTGGTCTCGGTGGAGACCCGGAGTAGCACTGCAATTGGCGAGCTGCTATATGGGAAACGGACCCTGACCAGTGGTTGCGGCCGGGGAACCGTCTTCTACCAGGCGTCGGACGCTCTGCAAACCAGACCCAATACCTGGGAGGGGCAGGTCTTTGCGGAGTCGGTCTTTGCGTTGATGCGCACCTGGCAAGGGAAGGACAGCAAGACGGAACTCTTTGCAACCACTGGGGCAGCTCATTCCGCGGCTCTGTGGCTGGTGGCCCCGGCGGAGCCCGGCGCGGGCTCCGTCAGCCCCGCCTTGATTGCCGGAGAGATGCCCGGGCCAAGGCTTCTGGTGCTGCGGGAAGATATCGGGCGGCATAACGCCGTGGATAAAGTAATCGGCCGGGCCCTGCTTGAAGGGTGGCCGATGGAGGACAAGCTCCTGGCCACAACCGGCCGGGTCTCCTCGGAGATCGTGGTGAAAGCCGCAAAAGGCGGGGTGGCTTTTCTGGTTTCACGCTCCGCGCCCACCAACCTGGGGGTGGAATTTGCCGATAAACTTGGCATCACCCTGATTGGCTTTGTCCGGGGGCGCAAGATGAACATCTACACCCATGCCGGACGGGTGAAATATCCAGAGGGCGGGTCGAAGTAGCGGCGCGGCAGGCGGATAAGCAGCGAATAGTGAGGATCGGGAAGGACAGGAGGGATTTGATGCAGAAGTGGCAGCGGATGGCATTGGCCGCGGCGGTAATGTTGATTTCTCTGATGGTATTGTCGCCATTGCTCAGATGGTTTGCGCCGGCCGTTCCTCCGATACTGGGACCGGTGGCCAGCGCGGCTTCGGGCGAAGATGCCTCCACGGCTCAAGATCCCTCTTCCGGCTCAGAACCTTCGCCGGATCCACAGTTTCCGGTGGATCCCCGGATCGGCGTCTCAGAGTGGCCGGTTAACCTGATTGTCGGTTACCAGACCGCGGGCAACTGGAATGTGGAGGTTGCCGCCGCGGCCAGGGTCCTGGATTGGGCCACCGGCACAGTGGACTTCTATGTGGTGATCAATGGCCAGAAGGCAAAAATTCCGGAAAGCGACGTCGTACATACCGATGTGAATAACGTCCACATTCTCCGGGGCTATTTTGTGGATGGCCAGTATATAGAGCTGACGGCCGAAGAGGTGGCCAGGTTTAAAGAGGAAGCCTCAGCCAGGACAATGAAAAATAAATAAATTTCAGGGGGAGAGAAGCATTGGAGATTTCGGACCTTTCAAAGGAACAACTGGTTGAGCTTTTAAAGGACTTTGGGAAGCGATGGCTGGCTCATGACGGGCTGTGGTTTCAGGCGATAGAGCGTAAGTTTGGCATAGACAATGCTATCGAGCTGGACATCGAGGCCTGGGAAAAATTTACGGTCGTTGAAGCCAAGCGGATCATGAAATTTTTGGGGCTGGAACCGGGCGGGGGGCTGGATGCTCTGGAAGAGGCCCTGAAATTCCGGCTCTATTCCCTGATTAATAAACAGAGTATTCAGCGTCCCGATGACCGGACCCTCCTTTTTTACATGAACAAGTGCCGGGTGCAGGATGCCCGCAAGCGGAAGGGCCTTCAGGATTTTGCCTGCAAGCCCGTGGGCCTGGTGGAATACACCAATTTTGCAAAGACCATTGATGAAAGGATCCGGACGGAGGTAATCGCCTGCCCGCCGGATGAGCATCCTGAAGAGTTTTTCTGCGGTTGGAAGTTTACCCTTGAGAAGTGAGAGAGCTAAAAAGTGAAGAAGGAGGGAGAATGATTATGCCTTTTGGGGATCAGCCGGAATTGGAAAAAGCTGAAAGAATGCCTGGAGAGGCTGATTATTCTCCTGGAGCGTATTTCCCGGAACTCCTGCAACGGTCGTTGGAGGAGAAGGATGAGTTGCTCAAACGGCGGGAGACGATCATGAAACAGGCCCGGGACCTGCAAAACACGGAGGAACTCCTGGTAGCCAGCCACGAGAAGGCGTTTGAGTTGTTCCGCGGCGAGCTCAAGGAGCTTGCGCGCAAGCGCGCGGAGATCGAGACTGCGGCAAACAAGACCGACCTGGAACTGGAGATGCTGGCAACCAAGATCGCTATCTTGCAAAAACTGTGTGAGCGGGCGGGGTAGCCCCTGAAATCATAACTGGTCTTTCGCCTCGCTCGGGTCCTGCCCGGGTTTTGCTTTGGGCGGGCGTTCCCGCTCTTTCTGATGGTAAATTAAAGGCTCGCGCATCCGGGCTGGCTTGCGAAAATGGGTCTTCATCACGATAGCCTTGGTTGGGCAGACCTCCACACAGACGCCACAGATGATGCAGCGGTACGGGTCCAGGCTCCAATTCTTTCCGGCCCGGTCAACCACGATGCAGTCAGCCGGGCATCGCTTCTGGCACAGGCCGCAAAAGATGCAGTTTTCGATGACGCTCTCGATATGGCCCCGTGCGGATGGGAAGGGTTCACGTTGTTCTTTTGGGTAAAGTCGCGTCGCCGGCCGGGAAAAGAGGTTTTCCACTACAGTCCGAAGCATTTCAAACAAGGAAGATCATCTTCTTGTCTCTCCTCTGATCTTTCCGGTTCTTACGTCTAGTTCTGCTCATTCGGTCCCTATAGTTCCATATCCTGTCCTGCCGGTTCTTATCGCTCCGTGCAACTGATGCAGGAATCAATGGACAGCGCAATGACCGGTACATCGGACAACCGGCTGCCTTTGAGCATTTTGACAAGGAGTGGTATGTTTGATAAGGTTGGAGTGCGGATGCGCAGGCGCTCGGGATTTTTGCCGCCGTTTGACCGGATGTAATACATCAACTCGCCGCGGGGCTGCTCCACGCGTGAAATGGCTTCGCCTTCGGGGGTGCCTTTCCACTTGTTGAGAACCTCGCCGGCGGGCATTTTTTTTAGAGCCTGGCGGATGAGGTCGATCGCCTGAAATGTCTCACGCAGGCGTACGATCATCCGGGCGTACGAGTCGCCCGACGTTTCCACAATAGGCTTAAAGTCCAGCTCGCCGTAGGCGGCATAGCCAAGCATCCGCATGTCTTCCGCGATGCCGCTGGCCCGGGCCACGGGCCCCACCGCGCCCAGAAGCGTGGCCTCTTGTTTGGTGATAATCCCTGCGCCGACCGTGCGCTGCTTGACCAGCGGATCTTCAAAAAAGACCGGGGCGACGGCGTCCATGGCGCGTTCCACGTCATCCAGGCGGCGCTTGAGCTCCTGCAGCACCCCGTCGTCCCAGTCGCGGCGGCAACCGCCGATGGCACAGGTGGAGATCGTCACCCGGCTGCCGCTTAAGGCCTCCTGACAGTCCATAATAATCTCACGGTTACGCCAGACCTGCATAAAAAGGCTCTCAAATCCGTAAGCGTCCGCTACCAGCCCGAGCCACAGATAATGGCTCTGCAACCGTCCCAGTTCAGCCTGGATCGTCCGCATGAGCCTGGCTCTTGGCGGGACCTCGATGCCAAGTAGGCTTTCGACGCCCTGGCAGTAGCAGAGGGCGTGCATGAAGCTGCAAATCCCGCAGACCCGTTCCATGAGAAAGACGTTTTGGGCATAATCCTTCGTCTGGGCAAGCTGTTCGATCCCCCGGTGCATGTATCCCAGGGCCGGAACGGCGTCGATAACCCGCTCCTCCTCCATTGTTAGCCGCAATTGCAGCGGTTCCGGAAACACCGGGTGTTGCGGGCCAAAAGGAATTACGGTGCGTCCGGGCATCACTTGGCCACCTCCTGGTGGTCTCCCTCTTCCGGGGGTTTCGATTTCAACAGAGGTGTCCTGGGAGCGTCATCCTCCAGGAAAAACTTGCCCTGGTAGTCGATGATCATGTTGGTGATGTTGACCCCAAAAAGATCCTTGATTTCGTTTTCCGGCACAAAGGCGCCGAAGTAGATGCGGGAGATGCTCGGGACTTCTTCTCCCGGCTTCACTTCAAGTTTGAGGTGAGTCAGCTTGAGATCTTTGTCGAAATGATACAGGATCTCCAGGTACTCCCCCTGATCGATAGCTGTGGCGGAGATGAGCCGCTGCCCGCCGTCAGCCAGATGCTGCACCTCGGCCAGCAGGGTCTCCCGTGTCACGGGGACGACATTGTCGATCAAGAAATTCCCCCCATATCGCTTATTGGTCTTACCGCTTATCGCTGTTGCCTGGCACGATTTCCACGGTCCGGCCTTCTTCTTGCCCGCGCCGGGGTTCGCCGGGAGCGATGTTCGGCGGGCCGGCCTTCCCCGCCAGCCGGTCGAGCGCCATCGCCGTACCCTCGATGATTGCCTCCGGCCGGGCAGCACAGCCTGGAACGTAGACGTCCACCGGAATCACTTTATCGACGCCGGGAGCCAGGTTATAGCAGTCGTGAAAGATACCGCCGGTCAAAGCGCAGACGCCAATCGCCACTACCGCTTTAGGCCCCGGCATCTGATGGTAGAGGTTGCGAAGCGCGCGTCCCGCCCGGTAGCTGACACATCCCGTGACCAGCATGATGTCGGCGTGCTTGGGGTTGCCTGTGTTCAGGATGCCGAAGCGCTCCAGGTCATAAACCGGGGTCAAGGCCGCCAGAACCTCGATGGCGCAACCATTGCAGCTTCCTGTTTCAAAATGCATGATCCAGGGCGATCTGGCCCTGGCGGTAGAAACGAGTTCCACTCCAAGGGTTCCTTCCTTTGTGCTTTGGTATTTATGACGCCTTATGGTTCCCTTGTACAGCGCATTACTACATGTAGAGCCAGACGATGTTTGTCGCCGCCAGGCCAAGCCCCGCCGTCCACACAAACTTCAACATCCAGGCCCAGGTCACACGGGCCGAAACGGTATCGACCAAAATTTGAAAGAGGAATAGGGCGGCGGCTGCCAGAAGCGCACCCCACAGGTTGGTTGCCCAGAAGAGGCCACCCAGCGCCAGCAAGAAGACCAGTTCATACCAGTTGGCCAGTTCGATCAACCCCAGATATGGCCCCGAGTATTCGGTAAGCAGTCCCTTGACGACCTCCTGGTGCACATGATGCACCGCGGTGGACAGGTCAAAAGGAGACTTCCGGAGCTTGACCACCAGAATGACGGCGTAGGCCGCAAAAACCAGCGGCAGCGAGTACAACAGGGGGGTCCCGCTGGTCAGAATATCGTGGACGAAAAAACTCCCCGTTGCAAGATAGATGCCGATTGCCATCAGGACCAGCACCGGCTCATACGCCATGAGCTGCATGATTTCGCGCTGGCTCCCTATCCGGCTGTAGGGTGATCGTACGCTGAACCCTCCCAGGATCAGCGAAACCGAGGAAAAGGCGAAAATGAAAAGGATCATCAGCAGATCCTGTCCCAGCATCAGCCCGACCAGGCTGGCAATCATAAAGAAGAGATGAGCATATGCATAGAGCAACTGCACCTGATTGACGGTGATGCGCTCCTTGCCCCACAGTTTGATCAGGTCGTAGAAAGGTTGCCAGATCGGCGGCCCAACCCGGTTTTGAAGGCGGGCCGTGAGTTTTCGATCGATACCGGTCAAGAGGCCTCCGACGACCGGGGCGGCCACCACCGTCGCGAGTGTCACCCAAAGCGAGCTTATTTCGTGGGTGGCGATTGTCACGTCAATCAAGGTTTGATTGCTCCAATCATCAGAAGTAACAGGCCTACGGCAATGGGATAGGCCCACCGGTTGATGCTGGCTTCCCCAAAAATACCGGTTATATAGTAATTTCCAGTCCTGGTGAGGCTGATCTCGTCTCGGGCGCTATAAAAGGAGGTCCCTGGCTTTTCGTCAGCATTTTCCCCGCACATGTAAGGTGGCCGGATATTTGCCGGCTTCACCCTGGAAAACGAAACAGGGATGGCTAAAACCACCAGGACGATCAGGAGGAAGATGGGCCACGGTATGAATTCCCCTATGCCGGTAGCCAGGTCCGCCCTTGGGGTGGCGACGCCGGCTATACCGAACTGCCCGCGGACAACCGGCGCCGCCAGGAGGTCAAAAACGCTGGCGATGCCGAAACTGGCCACCACCACCGTGGCTGCCAGAACCATCATCGATGCGATGATGAGAAAGGGCAGTCTTTCCAGGTGGAACTTCCGATGGTACGAGACCGTAAGAATCCTCCCAAGCCATTTCGACCAGAAGACTATCGTCAGCGCACTCCCCAGCACCACGAACGGGAGAAGGAGCGGAAAACGGACGGAAGCCTCAATAGCCAGCCATTTGCCGATCAGGACGCCGAAGGGCGGCAGCATCATACTGGTCATGGCTACCACGGTGATGACTGTGGTCATGGGCATCTTGTAGAAAAGGCCCTCCATCTCCTCGATGTCCCGTGTCCGGATCCCGTGCTCAATGGTGCCCACACAGATGAAAAGCAATGCTTTGGAGAGCGCATGAAAAATGGTGAGCAAAATAGCTGCTGAAATAGCCTGGGGAGTGTTGACTCCGGCCATCGCAATAATCAGGCCCAGATTGGCGATGGTCGAATAGGCCAGCACGCGTTTGCCGTTAGTCTGACCAATCGCTGCCGCCGATGCCGCCAAAAAGGTGAAACCGCCGATGACCGCCACGAGTATACCTAAAGTGGTGGCCCGGAAGGCTGGCGCCAATCGGATCACGAGATAGACAGCAGCCTTTACCATGGTACTGGAATGCAAGAGCGCGGAAACCGGTGTGGGAGCGACCATCGCCCCGGTGAGCCAGGTTTGGAACGGGAACTGGGCTGCCTTGGTGAAAGCCGCAAAGCATAGTAGCCCCACGGGCAGCATTAATAGATCCTGGGACCCGCCGATAGGCAGCCGGCCAGGCCACCAGTGCCAACCAGCCAGGGTTCGCAGGGAAAGCGTGTGTGCGTTCTGTTCGAGAAAGATCATGGCCAGTATAAAAGCCAGACCTCCCAGGAGGTTCATCCAGAGAGCCCGTAATCCATTGGCCAGGGCTTCCTTCGTTCGGGTGTGCGAGATGAGCATGAACGAAGAAAAGGTGGTCACTTCCCAGAAGAAGTAAAGCCACAACAGGTTGTTGCTGAAGACCAGGCCGTTCATGGCGCCCAAAAAGAGCAGAAGAAAGAGGAAGAAACGGGGTTGGCGGGTTTTCATGACTTTTTGGTGGTGTTCAAGCTCATCCATGTACGGAAGAGCGAATAAAACCACCAGCGAACCGGCAAAGGAAATGATGAGGTTCATTGTAACCGCCAGGCGATCAATCACAAGGGCTGGTTCAGCAGGAAAGGCTGCCGGAGCCGAGCTGCGCAACCAGTATTCAAGATAGGCCAGACCCGCCAGCTGCAGGCCGGCGAGCATTACGACGGACAGACGCCGCATGGAAAGGCCCAGCCAGAGCAGGTACCCCAACAGAACCAGGTCCAGGATGGTGATTAGCGTGTCGACAGGGAACCCTAAAAGCGATTCGGGGGTGTAAGTAAAGGAGCCACGCCCGGCGAGGGCCAGCGCACTCGTCATCAGGCCGGCCGCGGTGACTGCCACGGCCAAAACACGGGCCGCCCTCATCTTGAAAAGGTAAGCAAACAATGCAGTTGCCAGCGGCAAAAGAATCGCCAGGGCAATGGGCCAGGCGGTCATACGCTAAAGCATCCTCCAGGGAAGAGAGTTCTTCCTTGAAGTATTAGCCATTGCGAGAATGGCTATACGGTCAGGTATCTGAATCAGGTTGATACGGCGACAAGAGGGCGGGCAAAATGGACCGGCAAAATAAAAAAGGTGAAGGCTTAGACCTCCACCCTTTTTATTTTTGCGTCGATTACCAGCGAGCCGCTTTGGGCTGGTAGCAATCTCTACAGTACACCGGTTTGTCCGTGCTCGGACGGAAAGGAACCTCAGCGGGTTTCCCACATCGTGCGCAGGTTGCAGTGTACATCTCCCTTGGCCGGCGATCGAAGCCCCGGCCCTCGCGGGACTGTTGTTTCCGGGCCGCCCGGCACTCCGGGCAACGTGAGGGTTCGTTCTCAAAGCCCTTGGAAGCAAAAAATTCTTGCTCACTGGCGGTAAAGATGAACTCACGGCCGCAATCCCGACAAGTCAAAGTCTTGTCCTGGTACATAAAAAAACCTCCTTTTCTAGCCGAAAGGCTGATTTCGTCTCGTGTTTTAGCCCGGCTTAGAGGCGGAGGTTAATGAAGTCGAAAGCTCATGTAATGGTCCGAATCCGAAGCCGTACCCTGAAGACGACAACTTATTATATCATGGATTTAGACAAAATACAACATTTAATTGCTGAAGCGAAGGGACCATGACCACTGCCCCGCGCCGGGAGCTGTTTCCGCCAGGAACCGGAGCTTCAGCGGGTAAAGCCCGAATAACTTGACGTCGACCCCGGCCCCGGCACCCAATTCCACCTGCCGTTTCCCGTTCAAAACAAGGCCCGAAATCGAAGCCGCGCCGTCCGTTCCCGGCTGAAAGGCCACCGCCCCCGCTTGTACCAAAAGGTATGGGTAGGCAATCCCGGTCTCCCAGAAAGAAATCCCCTTTTTCGACAAGGAGTGTTTGAGGCCCCCTGTGGCCCGGAAATATCCGGCCGTTCCGGCGTAAGATCTTTCCGATACTCCTGCCGGCTTTAAAGCAAACACATCAAAAAGTCTCTGCCGACCGGCTTCGAGGCCGAGTTCGACCGTCCATGGCCACCTCAAGGCTTGCTGCTTGTTCGCTGAAACCAGCCAGAGCGGCGTGCCGGCTGTATCGAGAGCGCTTTCCGCCCCGGCTGTATCGCCAACCGGAACTTCGTAAACCGATCGAAGCCGCCAATCGTCATGTCTCTGGATCGTCAGCCTTACGCCTGCCTGCCTGGCTGGCTGGCGCGCGGGCTGTGTTGCGCCGCTGCCGGGAAATTGCTTGAGATAGAGCTCTGCCTTGATCTCCTTTCCGAAACTGTACGCCAGCGTAGTGGTCCGGTGTGATGACTCCGGCCGCGCGAAGTCCCACTGATAGCGGTAAGACGCCGTGAAAGGCCCCATGATCCCCCCGCCCAGGCCGATACCGGCCTCTACTCCGGCCCGGGTTCCGAATTCGGGTTCGAGGATTGGGTAAACGGAGAAGTCGGGCGGCACGGCCGCCGCGCGCGCATAGGCTTTGGCGAGCTTTTGCTGCAAGGAAGCGGTGGTATTGTTTACTGTTTCAGGTTCAGGCCTGGAGGTGGAGGCGGATGCGAAGGCAAGCGGCGCCTCCCAGTTTGGATCTTTGGCGGCGATGATCTCCTTGATCCGGGGCATGGCGCGGACGGCGGCCTCATATCCCTTTTGGATAAAGTAGTCCACCCGGCTGTAAGCCATGTACGAATCGTATTTGACATCCGGAACGATCATCAGATCGGCAAAGGGTTCGTTCAATTTTGTATACCCGTCGATCATGAGATACAGAGCGAGCTGGACGTTATTCAAGATGCTGTTGTAATCTATCTTTTCCAGCTCCCGGTTGATATTGACACCGATTACGACGTCGGCGCCCATTTGACGGGCCACATTGGCGGGCACGGCGTTTTTCATGCCGCCGTCTATGAAGTATTTGCCGCCGATCTCCACGGGCGGAAAGACCGCCGGTATGCTCATGCTGGCCAGGATGCCCCGCGCCACGGGCCCTTCACGCAGGGCTACTTCTTCACCGTTTGCCGGGTTGGTGATCACGGCGTAAAAAGGAAGGCGCAGGTCCTCAAAGCGTTTATTCTCCAGGAGGCTGTCCAGAAAGGCCTCAAACCGCCGGGGGTTTATAAACCCGCCTTTTGGCGGGAAAGAAAAGGAAAAAAGTTCGGCAAAATCGGTTTTCCTCACCAGAAACTCGATCTCCGCGGGAGAAAAGCCTGCGGCATACAGGCCGCCCACGATGCTGCCCATGCTGGTTCCCACTACGATATCCACCGGGATGCCGTTTTCTTCAAAGGCCTTCAAGAGTCCGATATGGCTGATTCCTCTGGCGGCGCCTCCCCCGAGCACCACAGCCACCTTGGGCCGGGCCTGAACAGGGGAGGAGAGTCCCGATAGGGCAAGCAGGAGTAGAAAAACTAAAACGGAGATATTAAATGCGCGGTGAGAATTCATTTTGCGTCTCCTTTCGGTAAAGGAAGCCTTCCCACAAGGAAAGCCTCCCACCTGGTGAAATTCCATGGGGGGTGCGAAATTCCTGCTTGTGGGCTGCTTTGAGAGGTGATATAATTAACGCGTCTGTTTGTACTGACTCCAACCAAGACGCCAGAAGGTACGTCGCCTCACCCGTCCTGGTGCTTGCAAATCACGAGTGGCCCTTGCTGCTTGTGATTTTTTACGTGAGGAAGGCGATGACTCATGAAAAAGTCCGGATCTTTCCGGAGAAATCTCCGTCTTAATTACTTCTACATGTTTTTATTCTCGCTTCGGTTTGATGCAGCATTCTGGGTGCTGTTCTTACGGTCCAGAGGACTCGGTTTCGCAGCCATCGGCCTGCTGGAGACGGTCTTTCACCTGGTGTCGTTTGTAAGCGAGGTGCCTACGGGGTTTTTGGCCGATCGGTTCGGCCGGAGGACAAGTTTAGCCCTGGGGAATTTAGCCGGTGCGGTTTCCGCAATGGCGATGCTCTTTGCCCGCAGTGAAGCAGTGATAGCCGTTGCTTTCTGTTTTTCAGCATTGTCTTATACCTTCCCGTCCGGAGCGCATGATGCGCTAGTCTATGATACCTGTCTGTCGCACAAAAAAGAGCGCGATTTTATCCGTATTGCCGGCAACCTGAATGCGATCTGGCTGGCCGGGGCGTCGGTCGCCGCACTGGCCGGGGGATGGGTGGCGGAGATAACGCTGGAATGGCTTTATATGTTGAACATCCTGGTTAACCTTTTGGCGCTGATCGTTGTCTGGCTTATGGACGAAGCTTCCGTTAAGGATGGGCCCATAAACGGCGCGACGATTGCTTACGGAAACGAGACGAGGGCATCCGAGGCGAGCGAATCGCGGGCCACCCGGGTGGCCAGCATAAAAGGCGCGGTGCGTTCTCTGCGGGAATCTCCTCAGATACTACGGCTATTCTGGTTGTATGGGCTTTTAGGCGCGGCGGTGACCACGGCGGGGCTTTACGGCCAGGCTTACCTGCGGGCGGCCTTGATACCGTTGCCATTAATTGGCGCTGTCTTCATGGCTCAGAATATTTTTTCGATCCTGCCGACGAAACTGGCTTTTGCGGCCCAGAGACGGTTTGGGTTCAGGTTTTGCCTGCTGGGAGGGGGCCTGACGATCGGTCTGGCGATCGCCTTATTGGGCTCGCTGCCCGGCAAAAACAGCGTGATCCTGCAAGGGTTCGTGGTCGCTCTTTTCCTGCTTCTGGACGGTGTGCGGGAACTTTTAAACCCGATCTTCAGCAACGAAATCAACCGGCAGATTGAATCCACCGAGAGAGCCACTGTTTTATCGTTTGGTAGCATGATTTTTAGCACGACGATGATGGTTATCTTCCCGTTGGTTGGGTTAGCCGGGGACAGGACTGGCTTAGGTTTGGCGTACCTCTTCCTGGGCGTTGCGACGGTGGCGGCGATTGCAATATTTAGCCCATTGTTGCGGGGATTGGCGGAAACGGGCACGCATCAGGCAGATCATGTGGAAACTTTGCGGGAGGCGTGAAAGGACATGCCGGAAATGCTGAATTTAGAGTACCATCCCGTGACGCCCGAACGTTGGGGGGACCTTGAAACATTGTTCGGGGCCAATGGGGCCTGTGGAGGATGCTGGTGCATGTGGTGGCGGCTGTCCCGGAGCCAGTTCGAAAAGCAAAAGGGCGAGGGGAATAAACAGGCTATGAAGGAGATCGTGGCGTCCAACCATATCCCCGGGCTTTTGGCTTATGAGGACGGCAAACCCGTGGCCTGGTGTTCGGTGGCCCCGAGGGAAGAGTTCCCAGTCCTGGATCGCTCCAGGACGCTGAAGCGGGTTGACGATCGTTCCGTCTGGTCCGTTGTTTGTTTTTTCGTGGCCAGACCTTTCCGGCGCCGGGGGATGACGGTCAAGCTACTCCAGGCCGCCGTCGATTACGCTCGGGACAATGGGGCAACCATCGTCGAAGGTTATCCAGTGGAACCCAAGAAAGCCAGCATGCCGGAAGCGTTCGCCTGGACAGGCCTGGTTTCCGCTTTTAGGAAGGCTGGCTTCGTGGAAGTAACGCGCAGATCAGAGACCCGCCCCATTATGAGATTCTTCATGAAACATAACATTTAGGCATATGGAGAGGCGCCCTTACTTGCGCCTCCCTATTTTCAGGTTTTTTCAGGCTGAACTCCTAGATACCCAGCGCCGCTCTCTTTTTGTCAATATGTCGCTCAATCCCGTCGGCAGCCTCCACGGGGTCGTCGCTGAGCGCCACTTTGCCGCCGGTCAGCCCCTCCAGATCCTCGGTCAGGAATCTAACCAGATCCGGCCCGCCGCTAATAGGCGGCACCGGGGAGAGGTGGGTGTAAAGCCCGTAGGCCAGGGCGAAAAGGCCGTCGATGGTGGCCTTCTGCTCCATGTATTGCGGGGCGGTGACCGCCACGGGCAACTGGGAGGTATCCACGCCAAGGAAGTTTGCCAGCGGCGTCACAAGCATTGAGATCCGGCCTGTGTCGGTGCAGGTGCCGAAAGGCAAGACGGGCGGGATCTTTAGAGCGCGGCAGACCGCTTTCAGCCCCTCGCCGGCCTGATCAATGGCTTCCAGGCTGCACAGCCCGGCCACCTCCAGCGCATGGGCGCCACACCCGCCGGTCACCATTAGAATGTCCCTCTTTATAAGCTCTCGAGCGAGGTTGACGGTCATATAGTCATGCGGGCCGTTGCCCAGGGTTGTGCAGTTCACCAGGGCGACGACGCCCTTAACCTTGCCTTCCTTGATAACGTCCACCAGCGGATCGAGTTTTCCCCCCAGCGCCTTGACCACGGC
>JBLNCV010000037.1:0-9432 GCA_050260975.1 Syntrophothermus sp.
GCTGGTCTGCGAGCTATTGAAAGGGGGATACCTGCTTGAACAAATAGGCATGGCCGTAGCCGCCGCCGTAAAAGACGGCATCGCGCACGACACGGGAGGCGTCCGCCACCTTCTGTACCGCAGTCTTATCTTTATAAAAATTTTTCCCGCCCGATGTCGAATCTCCCGTGATGGGCCTATTCGCCCGCCACCGGCCGGGGGATGTTTCGCCCACGGATCAGCCGGAGCGCCGCCGGCGCCAGCAAGGCCAAAGCGACGGCCAGATAGAGCGTTCCCGCGATGGGCCTGAAGATCAACTGGCTGATATCACCCTGCGAGATCATCAAAGATTGTCTTAAAGCGGTCTCCATCATCGGCCCGATGACCAGGGCCAGGACTAACGGAGCCGGTTCAAAGCCCTTTCCCCTCGAAAGGAACCCCACCAGGCCAAAGATCCCGAGGACAATCAGATCAAGATAACTTGAGTTCACGCTGTAGACGCCGACCAGGCAGAGGAGCACAATCAACGGCAGAAGAAGCTGTTTGGGTATCTTGAGGATGTTGACAAACAGTTGTACCATGGGTAAATTCAAGACCAGCAGCATGAGGTTGCCGACATACATGCTGGCGATTACCCCCCAGAAGAGTTCAGGGCGTTCCATCATCATCGTCGGGCCCGGCGTAACGCCGTGGAGCATCAAGGCGCCCACCACCACCGCCATCGCCGGGGTAAAGGGCACCCCAAGCGCCATCAGTGGTACGTATGCGCCGCCGACCGCGGCGTTGTTAGCGGACTCCGGGCCGGCCACGGCCTCGATGGCCCCCTCGCCAAACTCTTCCGGATGCCTGGAAAGTTTGCGCTCGGTCAAATAAGACACAAAGGTCGAAATGACCGGCGACGGCCCGGGCAAAAGCCCGATGAAGAACCCCAGCGCCGAACCGCGAAACATTGGCGCAATGGAGCGCTTCCACTCCTCAACCCTGGGGAGGAGGTCCCGCATCCTCACTTTGATTACTTCAGTGAGTTCATCCTTTTGCGCCGCCGTCATCATCACTTCGGCGATGCCGAAGAGCCCCATGGCCACCGGCAGAAACTCCACGCCCTGGCCCAATTCTCGGATGTCGAAAGTAAACCGCCCCAGGCCCGTGAGACGATCTGTACCGACGGTACTTACCGCCAACCCCAGCAAGACCATGATGATATTTTTCAAGGGTGAGCCACCGCTCAACCGCACCAACATCACCAGGCCGGCCAGGCCGATGGCGAAAAATTCAGGCGGTCCGAACTGCAAAGCCGCGTCAGCCAGCGCGGAAGCCGCAAACATCAGGCCAACGATACTTAATGTCCCCGCCACGAAAGATCCGACGGCGGCGATGGTCAAAGCCGCCCCAGCCCGCCCTTTTTGCGCCATCTTGTAACCATCGATGCAGGTCACCACCGACGCCGCTTCACCCGGAATGTTAAGCAGGATTGATGTCGTCGAGCCGCCGTACATGGAACCGTAATAGATTCCCGCAAAGAAGATCATGGCGGTGGTGGCGTCCAGGCTCAAGGTAAAGGACAACAGGATGGCCATTGAGCCCAGAGGACCGATGCCCGGCAAGACCCCAACCACAGTGCCCACAAAAGCACCTGCCAGCGCATAAAGGAGATTGAGCGGCGTTAAAGCCTGTGCAAACCCGAGCAGCAAATTTTGCAGGACGTCCATAGCCGCCACCCCCTATAGCCTCATGAGCAGATCTTCCAGGAAACCCGCCGGGAAAACGACGCCCAACAATCTGGAAAAGATTAAAAAAGAAGCAACTGTTGCCGCCGCGGCGATGATCAGCGAGATTAACGTGGTCTTATAACGCATCAAGCGAAACAAAACAAACAGGACGATAAAAGTGGATAACAGAAAGCGCAACGGCCGCAAAAGGAACGGATAGGCCAGGGTCGCCAGGGCGATCCCCAGCGGCGCCGCCTTGAACCAGCCGTTTTCGCCTCCTTGTCCCGCAGGGCCGCGAAAAGAACGATAGGCATGAAAGGAAGCGACAAGCAGCAACAAGGTCCCCACGGCGGCAGGCATAAAGCCCGGGCCGGGTTCCGCCAGAGTGCCAACCGAGAGGGCGATGGAACTGGCCAGATAGATCAGGGCAAAGATCAAGATCCCAATAGCGATGGCCCTTTCTTGCATTATGTCACCTGCTTAGGGCAGCGAGGCGCAAAACCACCCCGCTGCCAGGATTTGTCGTTTCTCTCACTTACCCTTGAGGCCCATCTCTTCGACAATTTTTCTCAGGCTTTCTTCCTTCTTTTCGATGAACGCTTTATAATCATCAGTCTTAATAAACTCGATCTCCAGGTTTACGTCTTCCGCCGCCTTGATGAATTGCGGGTCCTTCACAACCTTTTCCAGGCCCTGGGCTAAAATATTGACGACTTCTTTAGGCGTGCCTTTCGGAGCCAGATACCCGCGGAAGGAGCCTTCCACAAAGTTGATTCCCAGTTCCTTCAAGGTCGGGACGTCCGGGAACATCGGAATCCGTTTTTCGGTGTACACCGCCAAAGCGCGCAGCTTGCCGCCCTTGATCAGAGGAGTGACGGTGCTCAAGTTGTTGGTGTTGGCGTCCACATGGCCGCCGGCCGCCGCCTGCCAGGCTGGTGCGTCCCCTTCAAAAGGAATGTTGTTGAATTTGACGCCGGCCAGTTTCTCAATCATCAGAGCGTTGTACCAGTCGTCGCCGCCGATGCCGGAATTGGACACCTTCAGTTGGCCGGGGTTCTTTTTCGCGTAATCAAGGAGATCTTTCATGGTCTTAAACTTGCTGTTGGGCCCTACCACCAAAATGCCGGGATCGAAGATGATGTTGGCGATAGGCTCGAAGTCGCTCATGGCGTAGCCGGGGTTGGCATTGACCATGGTATTTAGTTGAGTTTTCGGCGTCAGGCAGGTGGTCAGCGTGTAGCCGTCAGGTTTGCTGTTGGCTACCTCGCTCCAGGCAATGGCCCCGTCGGCGCCAGGCTTGTAGACGTTTACGAACCGCTGGTTCAAGACCTTCTCCAGGAAAGGCTGGACGAGTTGGGACAACTGGTCGCTGCCGCCCCCGGGCTTAAAGCCGTGGATGACGGTAACCGGCTTGGACGGGTAGTCGATTGCCAGGGCAAGGGTCCCGAAACCGACCAACAACGCTGCGACAACGAGCAACACCACAGGGATCCGCTGCAAAGCCTTCATTTCAAGTCCTCCTCGTTTTAAATTTTGTATTAAGCTGACTGGCGCCTCTTAAAAGCAGATCAAAAGATGATTAGCCGTGAAATTACGCCAAGCCGGGGACAAAACCGGTCCGGGCCAGGATCTTTTTGAGTTCCTCCCTCTCCGCCGCACCCATGGGGAGTATGGGCAACCGCGGCTCTCCGCCAAATAGGCCGACCATATCCATGGCGGCCTTCAGCCCGCCGATACCCCACCGCGAAGTCACCGCCGCGTTGCTTTCCAGCAACTTCATTTGCATATCGCGGGCCGCCGCCAGATCTCCCTTTTCAAAGAACTCCTGGATCTCGGCGCACTGGTTGGGGAAGATGTTGGCCAGGGCAAAGGTCCCGCCCACGGCTCCCAACGCCAGGCCGGCTAGGAAGAAGCTGGCCGACCCGGCGAAGACGGCAAAGTCGGGAGGCGCATTTTTGATAATCTCCGCAATCTGGACGATATTTCCCCCGCTGTCCTTGATACCGATGATATTCGGGTGTTTGGCCAATTCGGCAATCAGCTTGGGGGAGAGGTTGATCCCCGTGTTCCGGGGCATGTTATAAAGAATTACCGGTACCGGGCTGGCTTCGGCCACGTCCAGATAGTACTTTTTGAGTGCCACATCGGTCATGTCACCTTTGTAGTAGTTGGGTGTTACGACAAGTACGGAGTCCACTCCTGCCTCTGCTGCTTTTTTGCTTAGACGGATGGTTTCGCGGGTCGATTCCGCACCGGTACCGGCAATAACATGTTTCTTCCCCCGCGCCTTCTCGCAGCAAAACGCGATCAATTCCTCCTTTTCCTTCGGGTCGAGCAGAACAAATTCCCCGTTGGAACCCATAACCACAATGCCAGCCATCTTGGAGCCCAGCCAGAACTTCAGATTTTGCTCCAGCTTGTCATAGGCGATCTTGTCTCCCGTAAACGGCGTGGCGATTGGAGCGTACACCCCGTAAAGTTTGAACACCAAAAAGCCCCCTTCCTCTTGTTAGTCCTTTTATACAATTTGCGTATTTGAAATCATCCGGCGTTTTTGGAGGACCTGCCTCCCTTTTCAGCCACCTCCCCCAATGGAAATGGAAACTCCACCTTGCTATCCTGCCCGATACGCGCCAGTTCCGCCACTACTTCCTCCGCCAGGGGAACGCCGTTGGCCGTTCTTTCCTCCATCAAACCCGCCTCAATCTCCCCCGGCATGTAGATCCGGTCAACGCCGCGAGCCCGCGGGGAGCGGCGGATCTCATCCATCATCATCTGGAGCCTCTTCCCGAATTCTTCCGGGTCGCCGAAGAGATCGGGGTTGAAGGCCAGGAAAAAATGGCCGACATTTTGGGTGCGATCGTACTCATCATAAAGGGAGCCAATGTAAGGGCCGAAGCAGGCGCCGGTCAGAACTCCGGAAAGGATATCCACCATCAGAGAGAGACTGTAGCCCTTGGGACCGCCCACCGGCAACACCAGCCCGTTGTAGGCCTCCGTCGGGTCGGTGGTGGGGACTCCTTCGGCGTCGGTGGCCCAACCAGGCGGAATCGGCTCCTTCTTCTTCATGGCCAGAATGATCTTCCCCCTGGCCACCACGCTGGTGGCCATGTCGAAGACGATCGGCTCCTCCTCCCGGGTGGGCACGCTGATGGAAAAGGGGTTGGTCCCCAGGTAAGCCTTCTTACCGCCCCAGGGAGCCATAGTAGAGGGCGCGCTGGTCATGGCCACGCCTATGAACCCTTTTTGGGCCATCCGCCGGGTATAATAGGCCAGCATCCCGCAGTGATTGGAGTTGAGCACTCCTACAGCGGCCAGCCCGTGAACCGTGGCCCGTTCCATGACCATCCTTGTCGCTTCCCAAGCCACTGCCTGCCCTGCGCCGTTGTCCCCGTCCAAGAGCACCGTGCTGCCGTTGTCCCTTTTAGCCTTGAAGATCGGGTGAGTATTGATCAGCCCTCGGCGCAAACGTTCCACGTAGACCCCCAGGCGGCTGACGCCATGGGAATCCACGCCTCGCAAGTTGGCTTCTACCAGGTGTTCCGCCACGATCAGGGCATGGTCAAAACTAAGGCCGTTTTTGAGCAGGACCCTAGTGCAAAAACTGGTAAGATCCTTCCAGTTGTAAGTAGTGGTCACCGACATCCTTCGTTCCCTCCCCAAACTTTGGTTGGCTTTAATTAGCCTCTATCGCTTAGGCGCGCGTCACGCAGAACAACTCATTATGCTGCAACATCTCGGCCCTGGCGGGCTCGCCGGAAGCGACGCGCTCGACTAGTCGCAACAGCTCGGCGCCCACCTCGGCAATGCTCAATCCTTCAATTACTCCCCCGGCGTTAAAGTCGATATTAAAATGCATCTTCCTGAAAGTAGCGCTATTGCCTGTAATCTTGATCACCGGAACGCCGGAAAAACCGGTGGGCGTGCCGCGTCCCGTGGTAAACGCCACTACCTGGCAACCGGAGGCGACCAGGCCGGTGACTGCCTCGCCGTCGTGGCCGACACAGTCCAGGAGATAGAGCCCCGGCCCCCTCACCTCTTCGCCGTAGGCCAGAACGCCGCTGATGGGCGAACTCCCGGCCTTGTAGATGCCCCCCAGGGCCTTTTCCACCACGGTAGTCACACCACCGTCCTCGTTGCCAGGGGAGATCAGGGCCGACCGGTGCTGAAGTTCGCTCGCGCCGGTGGCGGCCTGCAATCTTTTTTCCATCCTGTTGATGGTGGCCATAATCGCTTCGGCCACCTGTGGACTAACGGCCCGGCGCGCCAGAATATGCTCCACCCCCAGTAATTCAGTAACCTCGGTGAATATCGCCGCACCCCCGGCCTCGACGATCCGATCGGCCACCCAGCCTAAGGACGGGTTGGCCGCCAGGCCGGAAGTGGCGTCCGTCCCGCCGCACTTGAGCCCCAGGCAAAGCTGGGACAACGGGAACTCCTCCCTGGGCTGCCGCGCCGCCTCCTGCACCATTGGGCTTGCCAGGCGCACTCCTTTGTCAACCGCCTTTAAAGTATCGCCCTCCTCCTGAATGACCACCAGCTCCACCGGCTTTCCAGCTTCGGCGATGCTTTCCGCCAACTCGCGGGCCCGGAAGCGTTCGCAGCCAAGGCCTACTACGACCACCCCGTAAAAATTGGGGTGCCTTCCCAGACCTTTCAGGGCACGGGCAGTCCACTCCAAGTCCAAACCTACCTGGCTGCAACCGACCGGATGGCAGAAGGAGACCGTTCCAGCCACCTGATCCGAGATATGGCGCGCCACCGTGTTGGCACAAAAGACCGAGGGGATTACCGCCACCAGGTTTCTTACTCCCGGCAACCCTTTAGGCCGACGGTACCCAAGAAAAGTCTCCATCAGTCCGCCCTCCCCCGCTGGCAGTAGAGATTGTGAAGATGAATCCAGCTTCCAGCCGGGATGACGCCTTTGGCCCTGCCAATCTCCTCGCCGTATTTGATAACCGGCTGGTGTGCCTCCAGAGGGACTAAAGCGATCTTGTGCCCAAAGGCGATATCTTCCCGGGCCGTAACCCTCACAGCCTCTTTCCCGGCATTTACGACGACTTCTTCTCCGGCTTGCACATCATTCAAGACGACCGCCACATTATCACGGGAATTGATCCTCAAAGCTCTGCGTAGGTTATTGAGTCCGCCATTGGGCCTGGCATCGGAAATATTATTGGGCATGGTATTGGACATTCCTACTCCTCCCAGGGCAATAGGTTTCCATCGGCGTCAAAACGCCAGTCTGCGGCGCGCAGCTTCTCCACCACCGGCGCACCGGTCACGGTGGAAGCATCGGCGCACTCCGCCAGAGCCGCCGGAGAAAGGGCTATTATCTCCAGATGAAGCGTATTTTTGATCCAGGCGATCCTCAGCCGGTCCTCCCGGACCTGGAGCAAGGAAGAGACGGCCTCGTTAATGGCTTCACGGTCGTTGGCGGCAACGATGGGGATCATGCCCCGCTGGACGAAAGTGCTGGTCAAGGTATTTTTGTATGTCACTTCAAAGTCGATGCTATGGTAAAATTTCTCGGTGATAAAGTCGGCCAACCCCATCCCCTGGGCGTTGCCGTGGGAAGAAGCCGCCAGGCGCAAAGCCACAATGCGCTGAATGCGGGGCCACTCGGGCTCCGGTTCGCCCCAGATGCGCCAGCGGCCGATGACGTGGGTATCCAGGCCGGCTCCACTGTAGGTCTTGCCCAACTCCTCGACCACCAGCAAATCGAGTTCCCTGATTGGAAGAGCGGGTTGAAGTTTGGCCGCTTCCTTCAGCAGGCGAGCATCGGCAGCCAAAAAATCCTCCGGTCGGACCAACTCCAGCCTGGCAACTTCGCCGTAAGCGTTCTCGACAATGGCTACACCCGCCAGCACCGGCGCCTTCCGGAGAGTTACCGAGGCGGTCTCCTGAATCAGGCGCCCCATCTCCGCCGGGCCGTAGCGATGCAGGCGGGCGGCTTGCCGCTCCTTGCCAAGGCCAACGGTAATCATCTTGCAAAGGCCGCTCTGGACCGGGCCGCGTACCGCCGTATGGAGTTTTACCCGGTTTATCACCACAATGTGGTCGGCCTGCCAGGCGTTTCGATCGCAAAGCACTGGAAAACCATCCGCCAGTTCCCCGATCTGCTCCACCTCCATGCTGACGACAATGGGACAGCCGAGATTGCCCTCAGTCATGCCCAAAGCGGTCAACATCTCCTTCTGGCCTTCCGCCGTACCGCCGCCGTGGCTGCCCATGGCGTTGACGACAAAGGGCTGAGCGCCAAGCTGCCGCAAATAAGAGACCAGTGCCCTGGCCAGCGGCACCATGGCCGCAATTCCGCGGCTGCCGCCGGTAATGGCCACCTTGTCCCCCGGCTTGACCTTCTCCGGCACCCAACTGGACGCAAGCAAGGAGGTCAAGGTCTTGGCAGGCTCGGCGACGTTCACTCGCGGAAAATTTTGCCGGCACAGGTGCATCTGGGGCAGTTCCATTTTCTGGGGCAGTTCCATCTCTGGCACCTCAACTCTTCAGACATCAGGTTTCGGGCAACTCAAAGCTTGCGGCTTCGCGGCTCAGTTACCCAGGAGCGCGCCTTTGTCCGACTGGTGGACATGACGGGAATAAAGGCCGAGGAAACCGCTATTTACCGGCGCCTCCCGGCGCGGCAGCCGCCGCAGCCGCGTCGCGATCTCTTCCTCGCTGAGCAAAAGATTCAGCTTCTTGCTTGCAATATCAATCTGGATCTGGTCACCGTCCTCAACTGCCGCAATCGGCCCGCCCACATGGGCTTCGGGCGTAACATGGCCGATGCAGAAGCCGCGGGTGGCACCGGAGAAACGGCCGTCGGTTATCATGGCTACGCTGTCCCCCAAGCCCATTCCGGTAAGCAACGCGGCGGGAATGGACATCTCCCGCATGCCGGGGCCGCCCCGCGGCCCCTCGTAACGGATTACCAGCACATCGCCAGCTTTAACCCCTTTGTTCATGATGTGCCGCATCAGGTCTTCCTCGGAATCAAAGGTCTTGGCGGTCCCCACCTGCCTGGTGGGGGCGTCCTTGATGCCGCTCACCTTCATCACGGCCCCATCCGGAGCCAGATTGCCGCGCAAGACGATAATCCCGCCCTGTGGTTGCAAAGGATTGTCCAGGGGCCGGATCACGTCCTCACGTTTCACCGGACCGAAGTATCCGCTAATCTTACCCCCCGCGACGGTTCGAACTTCCCGATCGAGCAGCGGCGCCAAAACGCTGAGGACCGCCCCGACCCCGCCGGCCTGGTAAAAGTCCCAGAGGGTGAATTTGCTGGAGGGCCTGATCTTGGTTATGCAGGGCGTTTTGGCCGAAAGCTCGTCGATCTCGGCCAGGGTAAGCTCGGCGCCCGCTTCCCTGGCGATGGCCGGCAGGTGCAGAATCGCGTTGGTCGAACCGCCGATGGCCATCAAAAAGCGTATCGCGTTGCGTAAATTCTCCCTGGTCAGGATGTCGCGCGGCCGGAGTCGTTCCCGCACCAGGGCTACCGCCCTTTCTCCGGTCAGCTTAGCCAGCCGTCTCTTGGCGGAAAAGACCGCCGGCACGCTGGCCGCACCCGGCAAAGACAGCCCCAGAGCTTCAATAATCGCGCCCATGGTATTGCCGGTGCCCATCATGGCGCAGACACCGGTGGTGGCACAACTGTCATCTTCGATGGCCTCGAATTCCTCTGCGGTTATTTTATTGTCCTTGAAAGCCCCCATGGCTTCCTTGATATCCGACATCACCCACTGCT
>JBLNCV010000038.1:0-3599 GCA_050260975.1 Syntrophothermus sp.
CGAGATGAGGCGCGTCCAAGATGCCCAGCCGTACCGCGCGGCCCAGTGTCTCTGGATCGCTCCAGGCGTCGCGGCCGGCCGGCGCCAGTTCCCGCAAGGCTTCCAGGGTCGATCGCGCCTCCCGCACCAGTTCCCGACGGCGCTCCTGGATAACAGGATCGGCGGTCAGGTCGGGCAGGCCGTGGACAGCATTTTTGATCACACCGCGTGCGATCTTCACCGCTTCAATGATATCGGCGGGCGTGGCGGCGTGATCTGCCTCGCAGTGCGCCACCACGTGCACAATATGCGGTTTGAGCGCCATCTGCAACATGGTGGAGGAAGCAAGCTGCCCTTTGGCCAGATCCAGATCGGCCGGGAAACTGGCCAGCCCGGCTCTGGTCTGCCGCCAGACCCGGAAACGCCCGGCTTCCTCCAGTTCCGAGATTAGATCCAGTATCGCGAGCATCTTGGCCAGATCCATCCGAAAGCTCGTGGCTGCCGGTGTGTTAAACATGAATTGGGCGACATATTCCCCGACTCCGGCCTTTTTGGCGTTATAAGCGGCGAGGAAACCTGCTGCCACTACCACAGCGTCCGGGGCGTCGCGCAACCCCCAGTGGTGGGCTTCATTTACCTCCACTGGAATTCCAGCCTGGGCGTGCCAGGTCATCGCCTGCTGCGCCTCGGCGATGGCGTCCTCCAGCCGCCGGGTGCTGCGGCCGTCCAATTCAGAGTACCAGAAGAGAGGGATCGCTCCCCAGGCCAGGTTGATGGTCTCTTTCAGCATTCTGGCCATCTTGATCAGGTCACGGGTGCCGCTGTAGGAGCGTACGAGCGGGTAGTTGCCCCGGCGGGAAGCCTCATAGATGGCGCGAAAATCTTCCGGTCGCCGTACCGGAACTCCTCCCGCCCCGTCCTGGGACGAGGCCATCTCCTCCGGACGGAAGAAGCTCTCCTGCGCATTTTGGTCCGGACCGAGGGAAATGACGTCTAAAACGCCAGCTTCAGCGATCTCTGCGGCGCCGGCAATGGTGTCCGCCAGCGACGGCAACCCAAAATGGTGCCGGATAAGAGGGTAGGGTTTCTGGGCCTCGATGCGCTCTACCAGAGACTGGGGCGGAAGAGTTGTCTGGTCTTCCCGGCGCCCCGATATCCGTATTGATGGGGATCCGAGGTGTGCGGCGGCCCGCAGCCAGGCCAGGACCTTCTCGTCACCCTCCGTTCCGTCGAAGATCTTTTCAAACCATCCTTCCTCCTGCGCCACACGTCCCACCGGCGGCGTCCCGCCAAACACAAAGCGCCGGTGGCCTTCGCCTGCCTCGACTAAAGTGGAGCGGACCTCCCCAAGCAGGCGTTTTGCCGCGTCGGGACTGAGTCTGTAGCTTAGTCCCACAATGTCAGGATCGGTCTCCTTGAGCGCCTTGATCAGGGCGCCGGTGTCCACCGCCGGCCCGAGGAAGATGGTCTCATACTTCGCTTCCGCGGCCAGCCTCAAAAAGTTGTATACGCCGGCAACGTGCACGCATTCGCCAATGGCTGCTCCAAGTATTTTCATTTCGCCATCCTCCTTCTGGTTTTTCGCGGTTTGCCAGGACCTCCAGGACTCCTTGCACCCCAAGCCCGTCCAGGCCCAGAGAGTCGAGGGTACGGCCGCTGGCCCAGAAATCTACTTTCACAAGGCTGGAGGCCAGCATGATAATACTGTCAATGACCGGTGTGGCTACTCCTGCCTCCCGGCCCAAGGACGCGATGGGAACAAGACTCGCCGGCACATCTTCCCGCAAATAACGTGTCTGGAAGTCACCCGGAGCAGAAAGCCCCCGATAAGCTTCTGTGGCCTGTAAGGCGGCATAGAGGGTGTCCCCGGTCGCCCCGTATGTTTCCCCGAGCCACTCGCGGGCGCTGGGAAGGTTCATGCCATAGGCCTGCGCCACTTCCAGACGTTCGGCGTCCAGAGCTTCAAGCACGGTCGCCACCCCGGGGGTGATCCCTTCCCGGTAGTGCTCAAACGGCTGGCCGCTTTCAATTCGGCCGGCATTCAAAATTACCGGCGCGGGATGGAAAACGGCGCCGATATTGCCCAGACCCGTATGCAGCACGCTGGGAGCCGGCACAAACTGGGGAAAGATATGGTTTATGGCCTCCAGCACCTCGCCGGTTCGCTCGGCAGGGAAAGCTGCCAGAGGGACGGACCGTTTGATGCTGAAAACCTTCACCAGCCCGGGTTCCACGGCCCGGCACGCATAAAGCAGGCTTTGGGCCTCCGCCACAGTGACATCCGCCAGGCAGCCGTTGGCACGAAGCTCACACTCGAACTCCACCGTTCCCAGCGTGCGGCCTGGGTTCAAGACCACAATCTGGCCGTCCACCAGGTGGGGAGCGAGAGACGCTGCCAGCTTCCGGTGTGCGAAAGCCGGCGTAGTCACCATCACTATGTCAGCGCCGTGTACAGCCCGAGCGGGATCGTCCGTCAACTCAAGGCCTCGGGCAAACCCAGTGAGCACGCCTTCCAGCGTAATGCCGCCGCGCTTGCCGATCTTTTCCAGCGTCGGCCGGCTCCGGTTGAAAAGGGTCACACGGTGGCCCTTTAGCGCCAGGTAGGCCGCCATGGCCTGGCCACCGTTTCCGGCGCCGATCACGGCGAAGGCCGGGCGCTCTGGATGATAGTAGCTATGTTTCCGTCGGCGAATGAAGCTCAGGGGTGTCAGGATGTGGTTTTTCATCGGACTCCTCCTCTCATGGCCGGTACCCAGGTGAAGAGGAAAAGAAAAACCGAGGTGGAAGTCCTCGGTTGAGCAGCAGGCAAAACAGGTGACGCAAACCAAGCCTGCCTTGCTTTACCTCCTCCTTCCACGCTTGCGAGGTTAGCTGACGGGCTCGGATTGAAAGAGTCTAACCCGTCTGTTGCACCGGAGTTCGGGATATCATCTTCCTGACAATTGCCTGGAAAGATAGTCCTGAAACACCGAGGCAGCAGATTAGCCCCTTTAATGGGTCCCCCGTTCTCCCCGCCCAGCGGGGAGATTCAGCGTCAGGTGTACGCGACGACGCAGCAGGCGCCGCCGCTGGGTCCGGCAATATGTAATTTTTTTAGACAATTTTATTATAACCGAAGATCGGGTGGACGTCAAGATCAAAATGCTGATCTTGTCAAATACAGATTTTTTCTACCTATATAAAAGGTAGAGCATAGTAATCATTGTAATGTATCTTTTGTCACAAAGAGCGGTCGCACGAAATAATTCGCTGTTAATCGCGTTATTTGCTTATTATACCGCCGGTTGCAAAAGTTGGAAACGGAAAGCGGCGCCTGGCTTGTTTAAGAATTTACGATCCAGCCAGTAAATTTCATATCGACTAAGGCTATTGAATATGTTACATTGGCTGTAGGAGGTCATATTTATGCAACTCAATTTTACATCCCAAAAAAGAAGAGCGCGATACTTGCGACTCTGGAGCAAACAGCGGAAGTCACGGGACGCCCCAAGAACGAACTAGTCATGGAAGCGTTGGAACGTTATCTGCCCACTGTCGCACCGGTTACCCTGGGGAAATTTAGTTTGGGCGAAACAAGATCCATCCGCCGGGCAGACATCTATGAAGAGAGGTTTGAATCT
>JBLNCV010000039.1:0-4003 GCA_050260975.1 Syntrophothermus sp.
AATGCCCAACTGGATTTGGAGACCAGTTTCATGAATGTCAACACCCGGGCGGACTGGGAGGCGGCGCAACAACTGGCGGCACTTCAGGAACACACGCCATGGGAACAGATCAGGAGGTGGAAAAAGCGATGACAGCTACACCGGCAGCACCGGCGCCCATGATACCAGCATCGGGAAAACGGGCACCGATTATCTCCTTTGTCGGCAGGTCCAACAGCGGTAAGACCACACTATTGGAGAGCCTTATTCCTGAACTTCGGGGCCGGGGCCTACGGATCGCCACTATCAAGCACGATGTGCACTCGTACGAGACGGACTGCCCGGGCAAGGACACCTGGAAACACGCTCGCGCGGGTGCGGAGGTGGTTGTGCTTGCGGCTCCCGACAGGCTCACCAGTTTTCGGACGCTGGACAGAGAGTGGAGCCTTGATGAGATTGCCTCCACCATCAGTGGGGTGGATCTGATCATTACCGAGGGCTATAAGCGGGCCGACAAACCCAAGATTGAGGTCTGGCGCGGCGAAGAGGAAGATAAACCTCTGTGCGGCCCGGAGGATCGGCTGATCGCGATTGCCAGCGACAGGCCGAGGCCGGGGTTCGGGGCGCCCTGGTTCGCTCTTGGGGAGCCCGCGGCCCTGGCGGATTTTATTATGCAGGAACTACGCGCGGGGAGGTTGTGAAACGAACTAAGCCGGGATATGGCGAACCAAGCGCCGGGAAGGTGTGAAATTATGAAGGTGGGAGTCTTTCAGTTTGATCCAGTCTTCGGACAAGTGCGGGAAAATGTCCGGAGGGCGCAGAAGGCTATCAGCCAGATCGAAGCCGATCTGGTGGTTCTGCCAGAATTATTCAATACCGGTTACCAGTTTGTGGCTAAAGAAGAAGCCCGCGCCCTGGCGGAGGCCGTACCGGATGGATTCACCACCCGGAGCCTGGGGGAGACGGCGCGTCAAAAGCGGCTCTTCATCGTGGCCGGCCTGGCGGAGCGCGCCGGAGACCGAGAGGGCGAGCGAATCTACAATTCCGCGGTGGTCGTGGGGCCGCAGGGGTTTGTGGGGGTTTACCGCAAGGCGCACCTCTTTTATGAGGAGAAACTCTGGTTTGACCCGGGCGATGGCGAATTTCCGGTCTTTGACATCGGCTCGGCGAAGATCGGCTTGATGATCTGCTTCGACTGGATCTTCCCCGAAGTGGCGCGCATCCTGGCCCTGAAAGACGCCCAGATCCTCTGCCAGCCGGCCAACCTGGTATTGCCGTACTGCCAGGGAGCGATGGTGACCAGGGCGATCGAAAACCGGGTCTTCACCATCACCGCCAACCGGGTGGGCAGCGAACGCCGCAAGGTTGATGAAGAACTCCGGTTTACCGGGATGAGCCAGGTGGTTGATCCAAAAGGACAGGTGCTCTTCCGGCTTGGCGAAACCGAAGAAACCATCCGGGTGGTGGAGGTTGATCCCGCCCGGGCGCTGGATAAAAGAGTCAATGTGCATAACCACGTGTTTGACGACCGGCAGACCGATCTGTATGCGCGGCTGCTGGACGAAAGATGAGCACACCTGCTGGACGAAAGATAAGCACACGAAATTGGTTTATCCAAGCAACACTATAATCGAGGGTAACAATACGAATTGAGAGGAGAGAACATCTTATGCCGTGATTATCTTTGATGGCCCCCAAATCAAGAAGGAACAGAAAGAGCAACTGGTGAAAGAATTTACGGCTACGGCCAGCCGCATCACCAACATTCCGAAGGACGCCTTTATCGTGCTTATCAAGGAAAACAACCCCGAAAATGTGGGGGTTGGCGGAGAGTTGCTGGCCAATAAACACAAGGCATAAAGCCGCGCTCTTGCGGCGTGCGGGGGTCAGGGTAACAACGGAGACGGAACAAATCCCCAGGAGGCGCTTAATGTGAGAATCACGGAACGGATCCAGCGGTGGCTCCTGTTTCAAAGGGATCAATTCCCGGAGTTCAGATAGACCAAGCTTACGCCTGGCTTTGGTGAATCAATTTTGCAAGCAGGGATTTCAACTCATCAGGTGTTAGGCCGGCGTAGACTTCGCCGTCAATCTCGACAATGGGTCCTGCCGCGCAGGCGGCGCAATGGTCCAGACAATCTGCTTTGACAATTTTTACGGCCTGCCCCAACGGAAGGGGCAGGCTTTCAATTGCCTTGAGCAGGGTCGTGGCTTCGGCGGTCTCCAGGTTGTGGGCGCAAAAAGCGACAGTGATTGAGGACATGGGCGGCTCTCCTTTGGTAATTGAAAGTTATTCTCAACAAATGATATCACAGCTACTACAAATTGTCACACCAACCCTCCAAATTCTCATGCGCGGAATTTATTTAAAAAAGAGGAAGGAAAAGAGAAGCTGAGAGGGGAATCCTGTTTTAGTTTTACTTTGTTCTCCATTGGCTGATATCTTCAAGGAAGTTTTCCGGCCAGCCGCGGACGTGGCTGCGGTGGTGTTGGTGCGGGACGAGGTTGCAGGCACCTGGCGCTGGGAGAGGAAAGGGAAGCACCAGCGGGTGGCCTTCAGCCTGTTTGCGCCGGTGGAACCCGACCTGCAACGCCGGGTTGAGGAAGAGACGGAGCGGTTGGCGGTGGAAATATGAAAAATTTCTAGCTATAGTCGTTGATCGGGCGGGGCCCTGGCGATGCGTTGTGTAATCTTGTATTCCATCCAACAAAGTGGTATAATTTCCTACAGAAGGTTTGGTGGTTGGAATGAAATGACGGAGGTAGGACGTTTATGGACACAGTTAGAGTAGGCAAGAAGAGCCAGATTGTGATCCCCGTGGGCCTCAGGAAGAAGCTCGGCATCAAGGAAGGGGATGAGCTTCTGGTCTCCGCCGAGGGGGGCAAACTGGTACTGACCCCTAAACCCGATAACTACACGGCTTACGGAGAAGGCCTCGGAGCGGAAATCTGGCGGGAAGTCGACACCACGGAATATCTTAGAAAGGAAAGGGATTCATGGCATCGACCTTCGAACGGGAGCTAGCCAGACATGAAACCGTAGGCGTGGACACGACCTGTTTCATCTACCATTTCGAGAAGAACACCCGCTATCTCCCGCTTACCCGGCTGTTGTTCAAGATGATTGAGCAGGGCAATATAAAGGCCCTTACATCCGTGATCGCCCTGACCGAGATCCTGGTCTACCCTCTGAACCTTTCCAATGAGGACATAGTTGCAGCTTACAAGATCTTCTTCGACTCCTTTCCCAACCTGGCCTTGATAGACGTTGACAAAAAGATCGCGGAAGACGCGGCCGCAATTAGAGCCACGTACAAGTTGGCCACCCCCGACGCAATACATATCGCTTCAGCCATGAGCCAGGGGGCAACCGCCTTCGTCACCAACGATCTCCGCCTCAAGAAGGTGGGTGGGGTGCGTATTTTGGCCCTTGATGATTTTGTTGAATGATGAGAACGTACTAAAAGGTAGGTTCTCGGAAACAGCGAGGAAATCCCAGGCAACAACTGGAAAAATACCATAAAAAAGGGTTAGCGGTGGATGGTCCTGAAGATTGAGCAGAGAATGGCGGTTAAATGAGTAAGGTGGGGAAAATCTGAGCAATTAGGGGGTCAAAGAGGGTAGAGCAAAGCTAATCACCCCAAAGGAGATATTTTGGGAAATGAGTAAAATTGTGGCCGCGATCTAGCTCTAAGCGACCAGGGACTGACCCAGAGCCACCGTCCAGATGTCGAAGCCATTTTGGGTGGCGTTGGTTACCCAGGTATCCAGATGCTGGTTCATGCCGACCAGGTGGAGGCGCCAGAACCAGGCCTGTTTGCTTCTAACGCGGCAACGTTCCAGTTCATAGTCAATTTTGGCGCGCTTAAAAGAGCGCTCCGCGGCGGAACGTTTCTGGCGGAGCTCCTTCCAGGCCGAAGAATTGCGTGGTGTTTGGGTAAAGAAACGGAGGTCATCGTTGGGTTTAGTGTAAACAGTGCGGCCGTAAGGAGAAGAAGAACAAGGCGCCGTGCAGTTGAGTTGT
>JBLNCV010000040.1:0-7495 GCA_050260975.1 Syntrophothermus sp.
AATTTTTCACGCCATATGGCAAAATGATCCGGGAAAAGGTTTCTAAGCTGCCTGAACCCCATTGCTTGGCGGCTGACGCCCGTAGTTACCCGAAGGATTTGGGGGACAACGCAAATGCCTCTCCTGAAAATCCCTTTGACAAAACCGCGATTTTGCGGTAAAATACATCTTGCATCGTTAATTAACCGCCGGGGCGTAGCTCAGTTTGGTAGAGCGTTCGGTTCGGGACCGAAAGGTCGCACGTTCAAATCGTGTCGCCCCGACCATCTTTAAGAAATTTAGGACCGCACCGCTTGGTGGCGGTCCTTTTTAATCGCACCGATTGACCGGCTTAACTGGCTCGCAGCTTCAGACGCAACTGATCCGCAACCTTGGCGATCATCAGCGAATTGGAAGGGAACCTTCCCTTGGTGGAGATGGCGCTTCTGCCCACGATGTTCATGATGAAATCCCGGTTGCCGTACCGCCAGGCAGTGATGATCGCATTGCGGATGGCCGCTTCCACCCCGCCGTTGGTAGTCTGGTATTTGGCGGCGATCTTGGGATAGAGCATCTTGGTGAGGTTGCCGCCAAGGATGCCGTCTTCCTCCAGCACCAGCACTACCGCGTCACGTATGTAATTATAACCTTTAAAATGTGCTGGAATGCCCATGGCATGTATAATTTCGGTCACCATCGAATGCAGGTCCTTACGAGCGGCCGTCGCCGCCCGGCCGCTCGAAAAATCCGCCGGTTCAAAAGCGGCGCCACCCGGTGTGATAGTGTCATTCTGCGCGTACTGGTGACCACTCTCGCCAATCAGCGAACCAGGATCGTCGGCAAACTGCCGGATCCTGGTAGCCAATAGATCCATATCAAAGGGCTTGATGATGTAATAGTCCGCGCCAAGCTTGGTGAGCCTGAGGATCAAATCCTCCCGGCCAAAGGCGGTGAGAATGATGATCTTCGGCCGGCGGGGGAGGTTCAACCCCGGCAGCCGCTCAAGGACGCCCAACCCGTCCAGAATCGGCATGGTGATATCCAGAATTACCACGTCCGGGAGATGTTTTTCGATCAACTTCAACGCCTGCTCCCCGTCATAAGCCGTGGCCACCAGTTCAATATCGTCCTGCCGCTGGAAAAATCGAGCCAGGATCTCGCAAAGGTCCACGTTGTTATCCGCCAGTAGCACCCGAATCATGAATCTTCCCCCTCCAATCACGCCTCGTTTAATCTGAATTAATACTTTGGATGTAACATTTCAAAGGGAGGGGTTCGACGCATAATTTGGATTTCCTTTTTTCTCAGCCTGGCGGCAAAAAATCCGTCTGTCCCGTGCCGGTGCGGGAAAAGCCGCAGGTAGCCGTCCCGCGCAATCTCTTTTACAACGTCCTGGGTCATCCAGCGCCATCTTCCTTTGAGGAAGCTCCCAATCTCCTCCCGAACAAAGTCCGGGTGATCCGCCAGAAATCTCTCAACCACTTCCTCGTTCTCCGCGGGTTCCACGGTGCAGGTGCTGTAAACCAGTGTACCACCGGGTTTCAAGCAGTCGGCCGCGCTTTGCAAGATAGCCGATTGGAGTTCGGGGAGAGCGGCCAGGCTTTCCGGCGATTTGCGCCACCGGGCGTCGGCCCGGCGGCGAAGCACCCCGAGTCCTGAACACGGCGCATCCACCAGGATTCTGTCATACTTTTCCCGGTGAATTGCCTCTCCACCCAGCCGGCGCGCATCCGCAAAAAGCGTCTGGACGATGCCGATTCCCAGCCTGGCGCAATTCGCCGCCACCAACCCCAGCTTGTGCTCGTGGTCGTCAACGGCGACGATCCGGCCTCGATTCTCCATCAGTTGGGCCAGATGGGTAGTCTTGCCCCCCGGAGCGCTGCAAGCATCCAGCACATCTTCGCCCGGCCGGGGATCCAGGATGTGCGCCACCAGCATCGAACTCTCGTCCTGGGCGTAACAGAGCCCCTCTTCCAGGGCGGAAAGCACCGGATCCTTTGGTCCAGAAGCCACCGCATCTCTTGATTCAGAAGCCACCCCGTCTTTTGGCGCAGAAACCGCATCGAGCCCCCTGTGCAGCCGCAACCCCTCGGGGGCGAAATTGACCGGTTGAGCGTCTATACCGGCGGCATGGAAACGCTGCTGGAGATCCTCCCGGGAAATCTTCAGGGTATTGGCCCTCACTTCAAGCTGAGGTGAAAGATTGTTGGCCGCGCACAAAGCCGCGGTCTCGGCGAAACCCCAGCGCTTCAGCCAAAGCGCCACCAGCCACCTGGGATGGGAATATGCTACCGCCAGATGTTCCACGGGATCCGTTTGCGCGGAAGGCATCGCCAGGTCCGGCAACCTCCGGGCAATATTCCGCAGCACTCCGTTCACAAAGCGTACCGTGCCCGGGTGGCCGTGCTTCTTGGCCAGTTCTACCGCTTCGTTAACGGCTACCGCCGGCGGTACCGACGACAGGTATTTGATCTGATAAACACCCATCCGGAGTATGTTGTGAATCCAGGGCGTCATCCTGGCTACCGGTCGGTCGAAAAACTGTTCGATGATCCAGTCCAGGGTAAGCAGATAGCGAACCGCGCCGTAGACCACTTCAGTAATAAAAGCCCTGTCCGCAGGGGCAGGGCCGTACTTTCGCAGGTGACGATCCAGCGCAATATTCGCATAAGCTTCGTTGACGTCGATGTCATAAAGGATCTCCAAAGCAACTTCCCGCGCCGTAATCATTTGTTCACCAACCTGGGGTTTTGTGCGCAAAGCTGGCACGTGGCATCAGCCTACCGCTCCCGCATATTGCGTAGAAAGAGCAACCGTACCAATTGCAACGCCGCCATGGCCGTGGCGGCAACATAGGTCATCGCCGCGGCGCTCAGCACCCGTCTTGTGTCGCTGACCTCGTCACGGGCGATGTAGCCGCCGCCCTCCAGCATCGCCATAGCCCGCCGGCTGGCGTTGTATTCCACCGGCAAAGTGATCACCTGAAAGAGCAAGGATCCCAAAAAGAGCAGGATCCCAAGATCCATCAAAACGCCTCCCGCCCCGCGCGGGAAGAGGAATCCCAGGAAAAAGAGCGGGAAAGCCAGAGTGGACCCTATGTTGGCCACCGGAAAGAGGTTGTTGCGGATCCCCAGCGGCGCATAGTGATCCGCATGTTGCAAGGCATGGCCGGTTTCGTGCGCCGCCACGCCCAGGGCAGCCAGAGAGGTGCTCTCGTAAACCTCGGGTGACAGCTTGATCACCTGATCACGGGGATCATAGTGATCCGCAAGATGGCCATGGATCATCTCCACCTGGACATGCCCCGCCCCGTTGCGCGATAAGAGTTCCCTCGCAACCTGAGCCCCGGTAAATCCACCACGGGAACGGATTTGCAGATACCGGTGGAAAGTGCTGTTTACCTTGCTCTGCGCGTAAAAGGCGAAGATCAGCGCCGGAACCAACAAAATAAAAGTCGGGTCATATCCCCAAAAATACACAGGTCATCCCTCCGTTTGCAGCCTCATCATTTCGTTTGGCGGCCTTACCATTTTATAACGTTTTAACCGTGAAGGCGGTTCCAATCTCAAGCCGGCGCCCCCTGGCAAAGTCGGCCCCGGACATCCGGCGCCCGCCTTCCGGCTGTACTTCAATCAGCCGCAAACCGCCCCGCCCTGTGGCTACCAGTATCCCGTCCTGATCCGTTTTCAGGATCTCCCCCGGTTGTGCCTCAAAAGGCAGGCTGGCGGGGTTGGATGTCTTCCAGACTTTCAGTAACATTCCTTCATACCAAGTGTATGCGCCCGGCCAGGGGTTCATCCCCCGCACCAGATTGTAGATTGACCCGGCATCCCTGCTCCAAGGGATCGCCGCATCCGCGCTGCTCAGCTTGAATGCATAAGACGCCCGGTTCTCGTCCTGCGGGATCCGTGGCGCCTGCCCATGAGCAATCGCGGCCAGCGTCTCAAGAAGCAAGCCGGCCCCCACCTCCGCCAGCCTGTCATGCAGGGTGCCCACCGTGTCTTCATAGGTAATCGGTACTTTTCGCTGTAAAATAATATCCCCCGTATCCCAGCCTTCATCCAGATAGATGGTGGTTACCCCTGTCACCTCCCGGCCATCGATAATGGCCCGGTGAATCGGGGCCGCACCACGATATTCGGGCAAGAGCGACGCATGCACGTTGATGCAGCCAGATGGAGCCAACTCTAAAAGCGGTGCAGGGATCTTTTGCCCAAACGCCACGACCACTATGGCATCCGGCGCAAGAGCGCCCATGGCCACGATAAAATCGGGACTCGCCACTCTTTCAGGCTGGTAAACCGGCAAGCCAAGTTTCAGAGCGCTGGCCTTGACCGGAGAGATGCCAGGTCTCTGCCCCCGCCCGCGGGGCCGGTCGGGCTGAGTGACCACCGCGGGAATGTCGTACCCGCTTTGGGCCAACCTTTCCAGGCAAGGCACAGCAAAATCAGGCGTCCCCATATAGATCACCCGCATGGGTTGGATCGCCCCCTTTCAAGCTTCCGGCTCTTTAACCTCGGTGGTCTCTTCGGAGGGCGGCTCTTCCGACACCCCGCTGGCCCTGTCGATAAAGAGGATCCCGTCCAGGTGGTCGATTTCGTGCTGCAAGGCCCTGGCCAAAAGCCCGTGTCCTTCAATGCGAATGGGGCGTCCTTCCCCATTTAGGGCCTCCACTACTACCTTTTCCGCCCTGGTCACGTAGCCGCTAACCCCCGGAATGCTTAAGCACCCTTCCGCATCCGTCTGGCTTCCCTCGGAAGATACAATGGCCGGGTTCACGAGCTGCAAAAGTCCTTTCCCCGCGTCAATCACCACAATCCGTTCGGAAACTCCAACCTGCGGAGCAGCCAGGCCAACCCCATCGGCCTCGTACATCGTCTCCGCCATGTCCTTCAACAACTTTTGATGCCGCTTGGTTATCCGGTGCACGGGTCTCGCCTTCTCCCGCAGTACAGGTTCGCCAAGCTTACAAATCTCCAGGATCGCCACTCGGCCTCCTCCAATCCACCCTGAATTGGAATTATAACAATGACATAGGTTGAACATCGATAGTCGCAAAGACGCCGGCCCCCTCCTGGTGCACGGCCAACCGGCGCAAGCCACCCATGACGGCCTCCCGAATCGCCGCAAGGTCGCCGCCCTTGGCAATAAACTGGTGGCGAAATTTCCCGCGCAATTTTGCCAGAGGCGCGGGCATCGGCCCAATCACCTCAAAGCCGGGCCTGCCCAATTCCAACCGAAACCGCTCCGCAGCCCGGATCACCTCCCGTTCGTCGACGCCGCTGAAGGTAATAAGGATCAACTCTGTATAGGGAGGGTACCCCAATTGTCGCCTGTAAATGATCTCCTGCTCGTAAAATCCCCGGTAATCGTGGGCAGCGGCCGATTGGATGCTGAAATGTTCGGGCGAATAGGTCTGAATCACTACCGCGCCCCCGGCATCCCCCCGGCCGGCCCGGCCCGCCACCTGGGTCAACAATTGGAAGGTCCGTTCCGCCGCCCGAAAGTCGGGAAGGTTCAAAGCGGTATCCGCGGTCACCACGCCCACCAGGGTGACCCCGGGAATATCAAGCCCCTTGGCCACCATCTGCGTTCCCACTAAAATGTCGTACTCGCCGCGGGCGAAAGCCCCCAGAAGACGTCCATGCGCGCCTTTTCGGGCAGTGGTATCAGCGTCCATCCGCAGCACCCGCGCACCTGAAAAGGCCGCCTCAGCCTCCTGCGCAACCCTCTCCGTTCCGATCCCGAAGTGCCGGATGAACCGGCTCTGGCAAACCGGGCATTGTTTGGGGATCTCCTGGCTGTAACCACAATAATGGCACTGCAAGCGCCCGGCCTCCGCGTGGTAGGTCAGGGAAACCTGGCAGTCTTTGCACCGGATCACATGTCCGCATTCCCGGCACAGGTAAAAGGAGGCGTAACCGCGGCGGTTCAGAAAGAGAATCACCTGTTCCCGGCGGGCCAGCCGTTCCTGGACTCCCTTTTGCAAGAGCCGGCTGAAGATCGTCCGGTTGCCCTGCTTAAGTTCCTCGCGCATGTCCACCACCGCTACCCTGGGCAGCGGCCGCGCCCCGATTCGTTCCGGCAAGGCGAAATAGCGAATCTTTCCAGATTGCGCCTGAAAAAAGGTCTCCAGGGAAGGCGTGGCGCTGCCCAGAACCACCACCGCTTGCTCCAACCCGCCCCTGGCGATGGCCACTTCCCGCAGATGATAACGAGGGGTCTCCTCCTGCTTGTAGCTGGTCTCGTGCTCCTCGTCGACCACAATCAGGCCGATATTTTCCAGAGGAGCAAAGACGGCCGATCTGGCGCCAACCACGATCCGGACGGAACCCTCTCTGGCCCTCCGCCACTCGTCGAAACGCTCCCCCGCCGAAAGGCGGCTGTGCAAAACGGCCACGGCGTCGCCGAATCTCTGATAAAAAGCCTGGGCCATCTGCGGGGTCAGGGCGATCTCCGGCACCAGCACCAAAGCCCGGCGCCCCAGAAGCAAAGCCTCCGACATCGCCCGCAGGTAGACCTCGGTCTTCCCGCTTCCGGTGACCCCATGGAGCAAGATTACCTGGTGCTTTCCGGCTTGCAATCCCGCCCGAATACCCTCCAAAGCCTCTTCCTGCGCTTTAGTCAGCACCACCGGGCCGGCCTTTGCGGCATACAGAATCGAGCCCGGTTCATGAGCTTTGAAGGGATCTCTCCGCCTTTCCACCAATTCAAGAGTAACAAGGCCTTTATCGCGCAGGCTCCGGATCGCACCCGGATCCACCCCCGCCAGGCGGGCGATCTCCGCCGCGGTAAGCGCCGCCTGCGTATTGGACAAAAGAACTTCCAATACCCTGGCCTGAGCCTTTGAACGCCTGGCCACCTCAACCAGCGTTTTTTCCCGAAGATCGGCAGGCGCTCCGGCCCCAACCGGCCCGTTGAGCTTCACTACCTGGGCAAGCCGCGGCCTGACCTTCGGCGAACGCCACACCGGCCTGGCGGTAGCCAGTCCTTTCCCGGCCAACGCCTGAAGAATTCCCCCCACCCGGACGCCGAACCGTTCCACAAGTTCCTGCCTGTCCAACGGCCTGCCGGCTGAGGAGAGAAACTCCAGCACTTCGGCCTGCCTGGGCGCCGCCCGCCGGAGTTCATCAAGCGCGAGCGCGCCGGATCCACCGGTTCCACCAGCCTGGCCGTCCCCGCCGGTCCCGGCGGCCAGCCAGACCTCCGTCCCTTGAATTTCGATACCAGTGGGCAACATGGCCCGGATGGCATCCAGCAAGGAACAACAATAAAAACCGGCGATCCATCTGGCCAATTCCACCATGGCGCCCGTCAACAACGGCTCTACATCCACCACCGCTAAAATCTCGCGGATCTCCTCCAAAGGCACCCCCGGGGTATCCATCTTGCCGACCACAAATCCTTCCACCCGCCGGCGCGCAAAGGGCACCAGCACCCGGGAGCCAACCTGCACCCGGCCGGCCAGCCCCTCACCGATCCGGTAATGAAAAGAACGGTCCAGGGCCTGGGCCGG
>JBLNCV010000041.1:0-17243 GCA_050260975.1 Syntrophothermus sp.
GGGCTGATAATCCCCACACCCTTGAACCCCAGGATCAACTGGACCCGCTGTTCGATTTCGGTGAGGGAGAGCTTGTTAAAGACAAATTTGACGATGAACTTGAAACCTAAAAGCCGGCTGAGCTGCCAAGGTTTCTTGCGCATGCTCACCGCCCGCTCGATCATCTTGTGGGATTTGCGTACGACCTGCGGCTGCAACAGGGCCATATTACCGCCGGTGAAGACCCCCTCCTTGAGACGCACGTAGGTCCGTTTGACGCCGGGATACTTGGCGTCGTTGGCCTCCCTGGAGACGATGGGGTAATAGATGTCCGCCTCCGCCGCATTGCATCTTTCGATGAAGTCGTCGATGGCCTCGGGGGTAAGCAGGGGAATGTCCGAGGTTACCAGCAAGACCTTGCCTCGCGGCTGAAGCATTTCGATCCCGATCAAGATATTCTCCACCATTGTCTCGCCGCATTGGGCAATGTAGAAGGCCGTATCATCCAAAAACTCGCGCAACTGCCGCTCCGGGCCCACGATAACCACGCGGCCCACGTATTTGGAACGGGCGGCGGCATCAACCACGTATTTAACCATCGGTTTACCCGCCAACATGATCAGAGCCTCATAGGGTGTGTCCGTAACCGCTTTCAAAGCCCCGTCATTGTTTGCACCAGCCAGGACTACGACGTCGATCTTCGTCATTGTATTCTCCCTTTCGTGAGGCGTTCATCGGTATAACTATTCGCCAGCTTGTGGTAAATTCCTCCACCGCTCGCCCATCCGCATTCCACGCGGCGCCACCGCATCCGCATGGAATGTGGTGGATCCCGCTAATCCAGGTTTTGGCGGATAGCTTCCATCAGGATGTTTTCGGCGTTCTCAATGTGCTCGTAAGCCAGGTTCTGAGCCAGTTCCACATCCCGCAGGGCCACCGCCTCCACGATCTTTTTGTGTTCCTCCAGGGCGAATTTCAACCGGCCGGGCTGCGCAAGCGAGGTCTTCCTGAAGCGCTGGATCTGCTCGCGCAAGTTGTTGACCAGCTGGTAAAGCCGCTCATTGCGCGAGGCCCTGTAGAGCGTCTCATGGAACTCGGTATCGAGCTCGACGACCGCCTGGACATCGTCCTTCTCGGCGCTCTCCGCAATCTTCACCAGAAGCCGTTCCAATGCGTCGAGCTCCTCGTCGGTGATCCGTTCCGCCGCCAAGCCCGCCGCCAGCCCCTCGAGCGCGCCACGGATCTCAAAGACTTCGGCGATGTCCTTCATGGAGATCTTGGCCACGTAAGCGCCTTTACGGGGAATCATAAGCACCAGGCCCTCGAGTTCGAGCTTACGGATGGCTTCGCGCACCGGTGTGCGGCTCACGCCGAGCTCCTCCGCCAGTTGAATCTCCATCAGCCGTTCCCCCGGTTTGAGATCGCCGTTGATAATCGCTTCCCGCAAAGACTCAAAGACCAGTTCCCGCAGGGGTTTATAGTTATCCAGCCGGATCGGCAACATTGGTTTAGTCAACTCTTTCGCCCCCACATTCCAATATATTTATATCAATATAACGTATTCAGACAGACGCGTCAACCTGGCAATTTTATGACCTTTCCATCTCCACACCCTTTTTGTGGGTGCGAGTCACGTAGCAGGTAGCCTTGAAGCCCATCAGCGCGGCTGCCACCTCTTCCGCCGTCTCCTCGTCGGGAGCGATCCCGAAGACCGTGGGGCCGCTGCCCGACATCAAAACGCCCGCCGCACCGGCGCGGCGCAAAGCCGCCTTGAGTTCGGACAACTCCGGGTAACGGCTCAAGGTAACCGATTCGAGCACGTTGCGCAAACCCCCGGCTATGGCATTAAAATCATTGATCACACAGGCGTTTAACATCGCCACGGTGTCCGGGCGAAGATCCCCGACAGATTTGAGATCCAGGCCACGGTAGACTTCGGCGGTGGAAACCCCGAAACGGGGCTTGAGGAGCACCAGCCAGAAATTCGGCGCCGCGGGCAAAACAGTAACCCTCTCCCCCCGTCCCTGCGCCAGCGCAGTCCCACCCGTCAGGCAAAAGTTTACATCCGACCCGAGCCCCGCCGCCACTTCCGCCAATTCCCTGTGAGATAGGTGCAAGCCCCAGAGTGCGTTAAGCCCGATCAGGGTCCCTGCGGCGTCGGCGCTTCCACCCGCCAGGCCGGCTGCAACAGGGATGGCTTTTTCCAACCGGATCTCCGCTCCTTGCGCCAGACCGAAACTCTCTTGCAAAGCCCGCGCCGCCTTGTGAATCAGATTGTCTTCGCCGGCGGGAACCTCCGGGTGATTGCAGGAAAGGCGGATGCCGTCGGATGCGCTTCTGAATTCCAGAGTATCATACAACCCGATGGACTGCATGATGGATTCAAGCTCATGGTAGCCATCAGGCCTCTTTCCCAGAACATCCAGCGTCAGGTTTACCTTCGCGTAAGCCCGAACTTTGACGGTATAACCGCTCGCCATCTGCGCACCTGGTTCTTGAGGCATGTCTTTACCCCCGATTTTTCCAAAACTTATTTCGTCTTTTACACAAAATATCCTCCGCCTCGTAATTCTTGCCTCAAAGCCGGTTTCCTTCCGCACCTGGCACAAAATGAAAAGGCTCCTTAGAAGGGCCTTTTGTCTTGCTCAGAACTATTTAGTGAGGCCATCTTTGAAAAAAGTCCAGGCTTTAAAGGGGATCCAAGTGGGTAGGGAGCCCGGCGAGCAAGGAACCCAAGGCGGGTTAGGAGGCACCCCCTCCCTGGGCGGAGATCGCCGCCGCCACCAACTCCTGCTCCTCCTGAAGGGTGCTCTGGCGAACCGAAGCCTGGAATTCCGCCACCACCCGCGCCACCCGGTCGTACTTCTCGTAGAAGATCACTACCAGGTCTCCAGGCCGGGCGGCGGACATCGCCACCCGCACCGCTTCCTCTTCGCGCGTTACGATTTGCACCCGTTCCGGCGCCATCCCAGCCGCGCACGCGCCTTCCCGGAGAAGCCCGGCGGTCTCACCCGGCCGACGTCCCCGCAGGTCGTCATCCTCCTTGATAAAAAGCAGGTCAAAGTTCCGGCCGGCAATCTCCCCCATGGCAATCACCGTCTCCTCCGGGCGGTCGCCGGGGGCGGCAATCACGCCGATCCTTCTCCCGCCCGCCTTCGCCGCGCCCAGGGCGCGGACAGCCCTGGAAATGGCTTCAAATCCCGCCGGGTTGTGGCCGTAATCCACCAGAACCTGAAAGCCATTGACCGCAAATAGATTGAATCGTCCCGGATTGCACTCCGGCGTGCAACTGAAAGCCTCCAGCGCCCTGCGGATCGCTTCATCCGGGATCCCCAGCGCCATCCCGGCCGCCGCCGCCGCCAGGGCATTCTCCACATTATGCCCGGCCGCACCCTGAAAAGTGGCCGGGATCTCACCGGCGTCCATCAATGCCCGGGTCTTGCGCCCCGCGGCAATGACGATCAAGCCCCTTTCCAGGTACACCGCCCTTTTGCCGGCGGCCAGATGGGCCTGCACCAGCGGATTCTCCTCCGGATTCATGGTAAAATAGATGACCTCACACGGAGCCTTCCGGGCCATCCCGGCCACCAGCGGATCGTCCGCATTGAGGACGGCGGCACCCTTTGGAAAGGTACGCTCGACCAGCAGGCTCTTCACATCGGCCATCTCTTCCAGGCTTTCCACCTGGTACTGGCCCCGGTGATCGTCTGTGATATTCAGCACAACAGACAGATCGCAATAATCAAAGCCCAGACCCGCCCGTAATATGCCGCCCCTGGCGGTCTCCAAAACCGCCGCCTCCACGCTGGGGTCGCGCAGCACCATCTGGGCGCTGAATGGCCCGGTGGTATCCCCTTTGACGACACTGCTCTCCCCGATGTAGATCCCGTCGGTGGTTGTCATGCCCACCTTTCGCCCGGTTTGGGCCAGCATCCGGCCGATCATCCGGGTGGTGGTGGTCTTGCCGTTGGTGCCGGTGATGGCCACCACAGGAATGCGGCTTGGCGTGCCGGGCAGGAAGAGCATGTCCACAATCCGGCTGGCCACATCCCTGGAGACGCCGGCGGAAGGGTACAGGTGCATCCGCAGCCCTGGCGCCGCGTTGATCTCCACGATGGCGCCGCCCTGCGGCTCCACCGGCAGCGCGATATTTTCCACCACCAGATCCACGCCCGCCACATCCAGCCCCACCGCCCGCACCGCCCGCACCGCCAGCTCCAGGTTGGCGGGGTGCACCACGCCGGTCACATCCACGGCTGTACCACCGGTACTGAGATTTCCCGTCTCCCTTAGGTAAATCCTCCTCCCCTTCGCCGGCACAGTATCCAGGGTCATCCCTTGCCGCGCCAGAACCATCACCACCGTGGGATCAACCTTGATCCTGGTCAGGGGCAGTTCGTGGTCTTCGCCGCGCAAAGGATCCCGGTTGGCGATCTCCACCAACTGCCGGACAGTGTGGACTCCATCACCAGTCACATAAGCCGGGACGCGCTCCGCGGCGGCGATGACCTCTCCGTTCACCACCAGCAGCCGGTAGTCTTTGCCGCGGATAAACCGTTCCACAATCACCTCTTTGCTGTAATTCTGGGCCAGGCGGAAGGCCGTGCGAATCTCCACCGGGTCGTGCAACTGCATGCTGACCCCTTTACCCTGATTGCTGTTGTGCGGTTTGACCACCACTGGCAAGCCAATCCGCTCCGCGATCTGGACGGCTTCTTCCTCGGTTTCGGCGATATCTCCTTCAGGCACGGGTATATAAAGATCTTTTAAGAGTTGCTTGGTCAGCCATTTATCGCAGGCAATATCCACGCTGATCGCGCTGGTCTGGGCGGTAACCGAGGCCTGGATCCATTTTTGGCGGCAACCGTATCCCAACTGCACCAGGCTGGAATGAGTCCCCAGTCGGATTGCCGGAATACCGCGCGCCAAAGCCGCCTCCACGATGGCACCCGTGGTCGGCCCGAGATCGAGCCGGGCCACCGCCGCCCGGATGCGCCCCAGATAGGTATCGACCAAAAATTTCTCCCCGGCCAGCAACCGGTTGACGATCTCCACCGCGCCATGCAAGGCGGCTTCCGCCGCCGCCCGGGATTTGCGCCCGACCACCACCAGATACTTGGATGGGGCGCCGGCGCGGCGCGTTGTTCCGAAGGAGACGCCATAGCCAGCCAGAGTCTGAAGCTCGATCGCCACATGCTCGGTGATGTGGCCAAGGTAGGTCCCTTCCCGGAGCCTTTCGGCAAACCCGCCCGGACGCCCGCGCGAACAGGTATGCTCGCTCAAGGTGGGAATAAGTTCCAGCAGGGCTTCGGAGAATCCCGCAAGGGTATTGCTCGGCCTCTCTTCAAATTCGCCGATATCTATGGACATGGCTACCACCGGTTTGTGGCTGAAGACGTTTGGGCCGTCGTAAAACCTTACCTCTTCGATTTTTACACTTTCAACCTTGACACTGGAAGTACTGGCTTCCAACCTTCTCGTCCCTTTCTCAATGCATTTTGCCACATTTATCCAATTGTATGGCGCAGACGAAGGTCAAACCTGTGTCCCTGGGGAAGGACGTGCAGGATAACGTTGCTCAATGCCAGGGGCTCATCAGGAGCCTGTTCCGAAACATTCGTCACGGTGATATGTGAACCATCCACCACTGTTACCGTCTGCGAACCAATCACCTCAAAGGTCGCGTCCGGGCTCACGATTACCGCGGTGTCCTCGTCAATGCCGACCCCGAGTACATAAGGATTGTACGCTACCGCCGAAAGCAACCGTCCGATCCTCCCGCGCTGGGCGAAGTGTTGATCCACCACCACCCCTTTGAGGAGGGCAAGGCCAGGCGCCATGCTCAAGGTATCCTTTTTGGGGGCGTCATCGTTGTTCCCGCCGACAACCATCACGTCGGTCATCACCGACGCCCCGGCGCTGGTGCCGGCGATCACCACGCCCCGGCGGTAAGCTGCCTGGAGAGCGGTCCCGATGGCGGTCCCCCCGATGGTGCTGGTAATCCGGAGTTGATCTCCACCGGTAAAGAAGATCCCGGTCGCCTTGTGGACGATCTCTGTTTTTTCTGCCTCGTTGGCCTCCGCGCGGGAATTCACGTGGAGAATCTCCACCACCCCGGCTCCCAGCTCTTCAAAGAGCGCTTTGTACTGCTTGCCCACGGTCTCCGGCTCCTCGGTGGCGCTGGTCATCACGGCAATCCGCGCTTCCGCCCCGCCGGCAATCTTTGCAAACCGGCGCAAAATAAGGCAGTCGCCGTCCTTATCCTCGGCGCCACCTATAATCACCAGAGTTCCTTGAACCTTCTCATCCGCATCGCGTGACAGCCCCATCTGACCGGATTTCCTCCGTTACCTGCGGCCCAGGGTTACAATATAAACCAGGCCGCCCCAGATCCGGCGGAAGAAGACCACCACCGGGTTGGCGCGAGCCACCGGTTCGGCGGCCACCAGATCCACTCTCCCCAGCGTTTCGTTTCCAAGAGTGGCCCGCAGCTCGCCGACCTTTTGCCCTCTGGATAGCGGCGCCTGCACATTTTTGGGCAATACCAGCTTCTTTTGCAGCAGGCTCTCGTCGCCCCGGCGGGTGAGCACCACCAGCGGCTGGCCGGTAACCACCGGCAACACGGTCCGGGTTCCGTTGGGAACCGCCACTGACCCTACCCGGCGGCCGCGGGAAGCCACCGGCACCCGGGTAAAGGCCCGGTATCCGTAATCCAGGAGGCGCGCCGCCTGTTCCACCCGAGCCTCGTCGGATTCCGTCCGCAGCACCACGGCAATCAGGCGCAGATTATTGCGTTGGGCGGTAGCCGACAGAGACCACCCCGCCTCCTCGGTATGTCCGGTCTTCAGGCCGTCGGCGCCCAGATAGGTATTGAGCAGTTTGTTGGTGTTGGTGAGGATGAACTTTCCTCCCCGCAGGCTGTCCTGCCACGTGGAAGTCCATTTCAGCACTTCAGGGAATCTCACCAGCGCGCGCGACATAATGGCGATGTCGTTGGCGGTGGTGTAGTTTCCCCGAACCCCTTCCGGCGCCGGCAAACCGCTGCTGTCGTAGAAATAGGTGTTCTTCATTCCTAGTTCTTTGGCGCGGCGGTTCATACTGGCCACAAAGGCCTCCTCCGTGCCGGCGAGATATTCGGCGACCGCCACCGATGCGTCGTTGGCCGAAGCGATGGCGATGGATTTCAGAAGCTCGCGTAAGGTGTATCTTTCGCCGCGTGCCAAAAAAGCTCTTGATCCAGTCTGCTGGGATGCCCGGGCGCTAATGGTCACCTGGTCGTCCAGGCTGACCCTGCCTGCTTCCACCGCCTCCATGGCCAGGAGCATGGTCATGATCTTGCTGATGCTGGCTGGCGGCAGGCGCTTGTGCGCGTTCTTCTGCCATAAAACTTGTCCGGTGGCTGCTTCAATGAGAATCGCAGATTCGGACGGAATATCAAAGATAATCTGGCTGGCCGGCCTGGCTTGGACCGCTTGCGCAACCGGCTCCACGCTCGCGCCGGAGTTGACGCCGGGGGTTGCGCCGGGCAAATTTGCCGCCGGCAAGCCCGAATCCACCTCACTAACGGCAAAAGACACCCTCAAGAGCGCGGCGAGCACGATTACCGCCAATGCCGCCTTTTGAAAACCTCTCCGTGCCAATATTGCTACCCCTCCCCTGTTCAGGAAGAATCCAGCGCATGTATCGGTGTTAGGCTTCCCAGTTCGAAAGTAGGATATTCACTGCTCTCGCCCCTCCTGGGCTTCGCGGTGTCTTGACCTTCTGTCAAATACGGATCCCCGCTTCTTTGCGGAAAACCCATGCCGGCCGATCTCATCACGCAGGCACCAATAGGAAGAACACCCATAGGCCACCGGCCTGGCCCTGGCAAGATCAATCCGGCCATGGGCGTCCAACACTGTCTCTTCCGCGTGCACCGCCAGGATCTCCCCGATGAAAAGATCATGGCTTCCCAGGGGGATCACCTGCCTGACCCGGCACTCCAGGTTCACGGGGCATTCAGCGATCAGTGGGGCGCGAACCTCGGCGGCAGGCACCGGCGTGAGTTTAAATTCCCGAAATTTATCCACCATCTTTCCGGAAACCAGGCCGCACTGGTCGGTAACCCAGGCCAAATCCTCGGAAGGGATGTTCACCACAAACTCGCGGGTCTCCTGGATCATCCGGTACGAGAAACGTTCCCGGCGGATCGAAATCCCCACCATCGGCGGCTCCGAACACACCGTGCCCACCCAGGCCAGCGTGATGATATTTCTCCGCCCGCTATGATCCACGCAGCTTACCATGACTACCGGCACCGGATAGAGATCGGTTCCGGGACGGCGCAAGATCTTAGCCATAAAAATCCCCCCGCAGGCAAATACCTTATTCCCAAAAAATATTTATTACAATGCCCGCTTTTTTATACATCAACCGTTTTCAGTGTCGACATCTGCCAGCCTTGACTTTTCTTACTCTGTGTCGTATCATGAAAGAGAAATACTATATTTCCAATCAGTTTACTATGAATTGGAGGATCTATCAATGTCCAAACAGTTCACTGGATCAAGGCAGTTGACCGGCGCATTACGGCCTCCTGTGGACGATATTCGCCAGCTCATCGGCAACACGCCCCTCCTCAGGATTGCCCATTTTCCTTTGCCCGACGGCGTGAATATCTACGCCAAACTCGAGTATCTGAACCCCGGCGGCAGCGTCAAGGATCGCACCTGCCTCACCATGCTCGCCGAAGCTGAACGACAGGGCCGGCTGCGCCCCGGAACTACCATCATCGAACCCACCGCGGGAAACACTGGAATCGGCCTGGCCCTGGCCGCCATCAACAAAGGGTACCGGGTGATCTACACTGTCCCCGAGAAATTTTCAGCGGAGAAGCAGGCGTTGATGCGGGCTCTGGGCGCGGAGATTGTCCATACCAAGACCGCGGACGGGATGGAAGGAGCTATCCGCGCCGCCCGGGAACTCAGCCGGCAAATTCCGGGCTCCGTGGTGCTGAACCAGTTTTCCAACCCGGCAAATCCTCTGGCTCATTATCAGACCACCGGACCGGAGATCTATGCGCAGTTGGAAGGCAAGGTGGATGTATTTGTGGCCGGGGTTGGCACCGGGGGCACCTTCACCGGCGCCGCACGCTACCTGAAGGAGAAGAATCCGGGGCTCTGGGCGGTGGCTGTGGAACCGGAAGGCTCAGTGCTTAGAGGAGGAACGCCGGAGAGCCATCGCACCGAAGGAATCGGCGTGGAATTCATCCCGGAGACCCTGGACATGAGTCTGGTTGATGAAGTCGCCACCATTCCCGACGACGACGCCTTCGAAATGGTGAAAGAGCTGTCGGCCAGGGAAGGAACTCTTGTGGGAAGCTCTTCCGCCGCCGCCTTCTGCGCCGCGTTGCAGGTTGCCAGACGCAGCCGGCCGGATACCAACATCGCCGTGATCTTCCCGGACGGAAGCGAACGTTACCTCAGCAAAAAGATCTACGACGGGGGTATTTAGGGGGCGTAAAGTGGTGGCATTTACATTCAAGAAAGGCACTTAAATGAAGGGAGCATCCAAGATGAAAGAGGTTTCCAGGAAGCCTGGAATCAACACCAGGCTCCTGCACACCGGCGTGGAGTTCGACCCGCATACCGGAGCGGTAAGCGTGCCTATCTACCAGGTTTCCACCTTCAAACAGGCGGCCGTGGGTCAGCACCTTGGTTACGAATACTCCCGGACCGGCAATCCCACCCGGCAAGCGCTGGAAGAATCGATCGCCGCCCTGGAAGGCGGCAAACGCGGGTTGGCCTTCGCTTCCGGGATGGCGGCCATCTCGTCGGTGCTGATGCTCTTTAGCGCCGGGGATCACCTGATCGTCTCCGACGACGTGTACGGCGGCACCTTTCGCGTTCTAGACAAGGTCTTCCAGCGGTTGGGGCTGAATGTTACCTTTGCGGACTTAAGCAGGGCGGAAGCACTGCCCAAAGCGCTCACCACCCGGACCAGGGCCGTCTTTGTGGAAACTCCCACCAACCCCTTGATGCGGATCACGGATCTCGGCGCGGTAAGCGCCTTTTGCAAGGAACATGGGCTCCTCCACGTGGTCGATAACACCTTTATGACTCCGTACTTGCAGAGGCCGCTGGAATGGGGGGCGGATATCGTGATCCACAGCGCCACCAAATATCTCGGCGGCCACAGCGATGTAGTGGCGGGACTGGTGGTGGCAGCCACCCGGGAAATGGGGGACCGCCTCCATTTTATCCAGAACGCCGTGGGCGCCGTGCTGGGGCCCATGGATTCATGGCTTTTGATGCGTGGGCTCAAGACTCTCGGCGTTCGCATGGACCGCCAGCAGGCCAACGCGCAGGCGATTGCGGAATGGCTTAAAGGACGGCCCGAAGTACGGAAGGTCTATTATCCGGGCCTGCCCGAACATCCAGGCCATGCCCTGGCTCAACGCCAGGCCGCCGGGTTTGGCGCCATGCTTTCGTTTGAACTCGCCAGCGCGCCCCTGGCGGAGCAGCTCTTGAACAACGTCCGGATGATCACCCTGGCGGAGAGCCTGGGAGCCGTGGAAAGCCTGATTTGCCTGCCTGCCAGGATGACCCATGCCTCCATCCCGCCGGCCAAACGGGCGGAACGCGGGATCGGCGACGCGCTGGTACGGCTTTCCGTGGGTATCGAAGACACGGAAGACATCATCGCCGACCTGGACCAGGCGCTGGCCGCTCCTGCTCATCGCTGAGCTTCGCGGCGGCCTGGCATCATGCCAAATGCCACCGCAGGCGACAGTGCTTTTCAAGCAAAATAGACTTCCAGGGCCGTCTCCGGCCCAAAAAGGCCTTCGATCTCGAACACCCGCCCCGCGGCGGTGCCTCCACCGGGCGCCGCCGTGGTCTTGCCACCGGTCACACCGGCCACATTTTTGAAACCAAAACCCGAGGGCACGCTGACATAAACCTTGCCGCGACGGGGACCCGCCAGGTTGAACCTGATCCGGAGAACTCTGTTGGCCTTGTCAAAAGCCTCGGCGGCAATCTCGCCGGCCCCCTGGGTGAAATGTAACGAGGTGGAAAGCACAAAAGGCTCCTTCCGGTGCGGCTTAATCGCCAGCAACCTCACGCCGTGCGCCGGTATCCTGGGCAGCTCGCAGAGATCCCGGTGCACCCCGTAGTATTTCTGCTCCCAGAAATCAAAGACGTGATACAACTGCCCGCCGGGTTGCCCCGATGCATTACCCGTTGTGCCGCCACCGCTCCACACCGCCGCCCTGCCATATCCCCGCAACTGAGCGTTAGGCTCCCCGCCGCGTTCGAAAAGGCCAGGTCCGGTTCTGGGACGGGCGCCTGTAGCGAGCGGCATTCCATCCAGGCGAGCCATAATCGTTTTCAAGCTCAGCGTGCGATCATACGGCATATCACGCCAATTAAAGACTCCGAGCAAGTACCAAGCATTTTCGCTCTTTTCATCGCCAATCCGCAGGCCGTAGAGTTCCGGCATCTGCTGCGCCATGCCGTCCAGCGGTATTGCAGCCCGGCCATATGGCGGAAGAATCCCGGATAGAAGTTCCATACTTTTCTGGCTTAACAAAGGAACTATCTCTCCAAAAGTGATCACGCCGCCGCTTAAGCCTGCCACAGTCAGCAGGCTCTTTACCTCGTCCTCGGTGAACCTGGCGCCGGAACCTCCAGCCACCAGCGCCCCAAGATCATTGAACCAGAATCTCCGGTGCAAAAATGACCGGGCTATGGCGTTCCGGATTGTTCCTTCCGTTGTGGGACGATTCAAATCCTGCAATAGATGGCTTCTGCCAGGATGCCGCCATGGAAACGCCTCCTCGTCCGCCCGGGGCGCCGCCTGCCAGGATCCGGACGGATCAGGCCCGACCCGCATGGCATCCACCAGGCCCAGAGACGGCCCTAAAAATCCGTGGCTCCCGTGGAGAAACGCCTTGCCGGCCGCCTCCCTGATCGTCGAAAGGCCCTTCCGGTAAGCACTGGCCCTGGTGAAACGGTTGTAATAGCGGGCGCCCTCCAGCGCCGCGGCATACAGATAATCCACCTTCACATACTCGAAACCCCAATCTGCGGTGATCGTGGCTAAAAGCTCTTTCAGCCACCTTTGCACCTCCGGATGCGAGGAATCAAGGGCCACCAGCTTATTTTTGGAGCCAAACCCCGGCCTTACCGGCTTGCCGTCTCCCCCACGCAACACCCAGCGCGGGTGTTCGGCAACCAGGAAGGAATCTTCACTGGCCAAAAAAGGCGCCAGCCAGATCCCCGGCTTAAAGCCGGCGGTTTTAATCTGGTCCGCAAGCCAGCGCATTCCATGGGGAAAACGTTCATTCGGGATCAGCCAGTCCCCGAACTTGGACTGGTACCCCGGCCCCACCTCCACAAAATCCACCGGTAACATGCTGCGGTTTGATTTAAGGAAAGATACATTATGTAAAATATCCTCTTCCCGCAACTCCTGGGGAGGATAACCCGGCTGGGAAGACCAGCCGGACCAAACCGGTTGTTGCCCGGCGCCGGGAAGAATTCCGGCGCTGGCGCCCATCGCCTGCCCGGCAATTTCCGCATAAAGCTCCAGGGCCGACCAGGCTGGTTGGGCGGCGGCCAAAAGAAACTTCTCCGAGTACCAGGTTTCACCCGGCCCGACGCGGTACCCATCGCCTTCCACCGTTGCCGCCAGGCTCATTCCGGCGAAGGAGGGGCCGGAAACTTTACCCGAGGTTCTATTCCCCCGCCGGTCTTCGGTTGCCACACCCAACCTTACCGCTGAAAGCTGCTCTCCCAAGGTTATAAACCCGCCGGCCAACGCGAGATCCAGGGACAGGTCCGCCATACCGAAATACCCGGCCGATACCAGGTCCCCATGTTCCGCGACGGGGATGGAATATGCCGGGCTCCAGGATTCAAGGCCATTACGCCAAAAACTCAGGTTTTGAAAGGGGCCGGCCCCCACCTCCACCCTGCCGCCCACGGCGGGATCAAGCCGGAGCAAGTCGCATCCGTGCACATATAGCTCCCGCACGGATCTATTGATGACGGAAACCTGAAGAATCATGAAAGGCCGGTCCGGATACCGAAAGAGATGCCAGCGCATCACGGGCAGCAGTTGTTCCTCAACTTCGCCGGCGGTCTCCAATCCCCCGGCCAGTTCATGAGTAATGCCCAGCTCGGGTCTCAACCTTTCCGAAGTAAGAATGACCTCTTCCGCCGGCCCGAGCGGATCCTTCACCTGCCGGCTGCTCTCCGTCCAGCTTCTGTCGGTGCTCACCGCCATCCCGGATTTGTCGGTCAGACGGTATCTGCAAATCATAATCCCGTTTTCAAGACGGATAGTCCCGCCGGAAGCCGTTTGCCAGGAAGCCCTGAAAGTCCCGTCCTTTGCCGCAAACAAACACTCCATGTCTTGCTGATCCTCCTGTTCCTGGCACAGGTCATCTCACTTTTTGGGCGCGACCGGTATCCGCTCAAGCAGGCCAAATTTACCGTCCCTTACCACCAGGACACAGATGGGGCTCTTCAACGGCTCCCGGTTGGGCAAAAATGTGGTATTGCCGGAAACGCCGGGAAAATCTTTGGTCTCGGCCAAAGCCTTGCGGTATACCTGGGGATCCGTGCTTTTGGCCTTGCTCATCGCTGCAGCCACAATCTTCACTGCGTCGTACCCCTGGGCCACAAACATGTCCGCTTCCTCATGGTACTTTGTCCGGTAGGCGTCAAGGAACTTTTTGGTCTCCGGGCTCGGGCGCTCCGGTGAAAAGCCGGCATAGACCATGCTTCCCTCCACGGCTTTCCCGCCCAATTCACTAAGTACCGGAGACAAGAGGCCGTCACCGCCGATCATGTCGATGTTCAGCCCCTGCTTGCGAAGCTCCTTCATGAGAAGGGCCCCTTCGGTATAGTACCCGGTGAAGATCATGCCGTCCGGTTTGGCAGCTTTTAATTTGGTGACCTGTGCGCTGAAATCGGTATCTCCGTCGGAGACATTCTCCCTGACTACAATGTTGCCGCGGTTTTCCTTGACCGCCTCCTCAAAGATCTTGGAAAGACCCACACTGTAGTCGTTATTGATGGATGTCACCAGCGCGATCCGCTTCCACTTCTTATTTTCTATTATATATTTCGTCACGGCGGGCGCAGCAATAGAGTCAATTACTGTGTTTCTAAAAATAAATTCTCCGATCTCCACCACACCGGCTCCCACCGCCCCCGCCGACAACAAGACGACCTTGTTCTCCTGGGCGATGGCCGCCGCCACCTTCGTCCCGCCGGTGGTCGGATCCCCGATAATCGCCGCCACGCGGTCCCTGCTGATAAACTTCTGGGTCACATTGGCGATCTCCGTCTTGTCACCCCGGTTGTCTTCCTTGACGATGACGAGCTTTTGCCCCAGCACTCCACCGGCGGCGTTGATCTCATCCGCCGCCATCTCCATGCCCCGGAGGGTCTGGATGCCGTAGCTGGCCACGTTACCGGTCAGCGCCCCCAGAAAGCCGATCTTGACCTCCCCCGCCGCCACTGCTGCACTACTCCCTAAAGCGATCAAACTCAGAGCCAGAACCGACCAAACCACCAACTTGGATAGCATCCCATTCGTGTTTTTCATTGCTCTCTCCTCCCTACTCATCCGAATATTTCTGGAGACTTCTTCTGGAGAACCTAGCTGGCCGCCTCGCCAAGGTAGGCCGCGATCACCCGCTGGTCGGATTGAATCTCCCGCGGTGTCCCGTCGGCGATCTTTTCGCCGTAATCGAGAACGGCCACCCGGTCGCAAATCCCCATCACCAGCTTCATATCGTGTTCCACCAGGAGAATCGTCAGACCCCGTTCCCGGATCCGGCGAATCATTTCCATCAGAGCCAGGGTCTCCTGTGGGTTCATCCCGGCCGCCGGTTCGTCAAGAAGAAGCAGGGCCGGGTCGGAGGCCATTGCCCTGGCAATCTCCAGGCGGCGTTGCTCACCGTAAGAAAGATTCCTGGCCAGTTCCTTTTCCTTGGCCGCCAGGCCCATAAAGGCAAGGAAGCTCCTGGCCTTCTCGACAAGCTTGCGCTCTTCGGCCATGGACGGCAGCCGGGTCAATGCCCCGAAGAGGTTGCCCTTGCTGCGCACATGCCCGCCGATCTTCACGTTGTCCAACACGGTCAGTTCCCCGAAGAGCCGGATATTCTGAAAGGTTCGGGCTATACCCTTCCGCGTTAAAACATAAGGCTTGAGGCCGTTGATCTCTTCCCCCTTGAAGAGGATCTTTCCGGAGGTGGGTGTGTAAATCCCGGTAATCACATTGAAGATCGTGGTCTTCCCCGCGCCGTTGGGGCCGATGAGGCCAAGGATCTCGTTCTCCGCCAGCGCAAGATCTACCTTGTTAACCGCGGTCAGTCCGCCAAAACGCATGGTAACTTCGGAAAGCTCCAATACTGCCAAGTCTTTCACCCCTCCTGAACACGGGATTGTGCCTCTTCGCCGGTATCCGGGCCACCCGGAGCTTTACCAACCCCGCCAGTCCCTTTAAAGAGCCGGACGAACCAATCCCGGATGGTGCTGAAATGCACCCCGCCCAACAGCCCGTTGGGCTTGAAGATCATCATGAAGATCAGCAATCCGCCGTAAAAGAGCATCCGGTATTCCCGCACCGCCCGCAACAACTCGGGAATCGCCGTGAGCACCCCGGCGCCCAAAATGGTGCCGGGAATGCTGCCCATCCCGCCCAGCACCACCATATTCAAGATCTCGATGGATTTCATGAAACCGAAGTCAGAAGGGTTCAGGTACGTGATGTAATGGGCGTACAGCCCGCCGCCAAGACCCGCGAAGAACGAGCCGATCGCAAAAGCCTGAATTTTGTAAGAAGTGGAGTTGACTCCCATGGCCTCGGCGGCGATCTCGTCCTCCCGGATGGCCAGGAAAGCCCTTCCCAGCCGCGAATTCCCGATGAAAACCATGGCGATGATGCTCAAAATGGCCAGGATCCAGACCCCGGAAAAGCTGGCGCTGTGGGGGATCCCCGAAAGGCCCAGCGCCCGGCCCGCAATGTCCAGATTGAGCAATATCACTCGCGTTATTTCTCCGAAACCAAGGGTGGCGATCGCCAGGTAATCCCCCGAGAGCCGCAAGGTGGGGAAACCTAGAAGCACGCCGAAAAACGCCGCCAACAGCGCCCCAAAGAGCAATGCCAACCAAAAAGGCGCGCCATAATTTAAAGTAAGAATGGCCGCCCCGTACGCTCCGATGCTCATAAAGGCCGCATGCCCCAGAGAAAGCTGGCCGGTTACACCGGTAATCAGGTTCAGCCCCAAAGCCATGATCGTATTTATGCCCATAATTGTCAAAACTTGCGTGTAGTAAGCATTAAGCACCGGCGTCACCTACACTTTCTTCAGAGCCCGCTGGCCAAGGATCCCGGAAGGCTTGATCAGCAGGATGATAATTAGAATGCTGAAAGCGATCGCGTCACGGTAGGAAGACGAAAGGTAAGCCACGCCCAAAACCTCCGCCACTCCCAGCAATATCCCTCCCAGCACGGCGCCTGGGATGCTGCCGATACCGCCCAGCACCGCCGCTGTAAACGCCTTCAGGCCAGCCATGACCCCCATCAGCGGGAAGACTGCGTTAAAGTAGATCCCGACCAGAACCCCCGCCGCGGCCCCAAGTGATGAACCGATAGCGAAGGTGATGGAGATGATCCGGTTGACGTTGATCCCCATCAAGTAGGCCGCCTGCATATCCATGGCGGTCGCCCGCATCGCCTTGCCGGTCTTGGTCTTCTTGACGATGTACTGGAGGCCCAGCATCAACACCGCCGAAATGGCGATGATCAGAATCTGCAGGTTGGAGATCTGGGCCGGACCGATGTTATAGAATTGGTACTCGATCACATCGGGGAATCTGGTGGTCTGCGGCCCCCGCAGCATGAGGACCAGGTTAGAAAGAAAGATGGAGACCCCAATGGCGCTGATCAAGGCCGAAAGCCGGCCGGAACCCTTCTTTCGCAGCGGCCGGTAGGCGATGCGCTCCATCAGGATGCCAAGGATCATGCATCCCAGCATGGCCGCGAAGAAGGCCGCCACCGCGTTTACTTTATAGCTAACCACGAGGATCAGGGCAATGAAAGAGCCCACCATGTAAATCTCCCCGTGGGCGAAGTTGATCAACATTATAATGCCGTAAACCATGGTATAACCCAGAGCGATGAGTGCGTAGGTACTTCCCAGGGTAACACCATTGATCAATTGCTGTAAAAACATCCCACACCACCCTTAGGCGTAAAATAACCGTTCC
>JBLNCV010000042.1:0-40452 GCA_050260975.1 Syntrophothermus sp.
GCCAGATCCGCAACAGTCCGGGCGACCTTCAACAACCGCGCCTGTGCTCTGGCGGTAAGGCCAAGTTGCCTGGTGGCGGTATCCAGAAGAATTTTGGCCCGGGCATCAAGGGTGCAAAACCTCCGGATCTCGCCCATGCGCATCTGGGCATTGGCACTGATCCCAAATTCCGCAAACCGCCGCCTCTGTCTGCGGCGCGCCTCTTCCACCCGGCCCCGGATTGTCCTGGAGTCTTCCGGTTCCGACGCCGTTAGAAGATCCCCCTCCTGGGAGCTATCGCCTCCAATCCACCGGGGAACGTTCAGGTAGATGTCGATCCGGTCCAGAAAAGGCCCTGACAGCTTGGCCTTGTAAGCTCGCATCTGAGCTTCGGTACAGGTACAAGCCCGTACTGGATCGCCAAAAAATCCGCAGTGGCACGGATTCTGGGCGGCCAGCAATTGAAACCGGGATGGATAAGAGAAGCTGGCCTGGGCGCGAACGATGGCAACCTTGCCATCTTCCAGCGGCTGACGCAGGGCTTCCAGAGCTTCAGCGCGGAATTCCGATAATTCATCGAGAAAGAGTACGCCATGGTGCCCGAGGGTTACCTCTCCTGGACGGGCCTGGGAACCGCCACCGATCAAACCGGCCACGGTGGCTGTATGGTGTGGCGTCCGAAAAGGCCGGCTGCTCACCAGACCTCCACCAGGCGGCAAAAGGCCGGCGATACTGTAGATCCTGGTGACCTCCAGCGCCTCTTCGCGGGTCATCTCCGGCAAGATGGTGGGCAAGCGCCGGGCCAGCATGGTTTTGCCCGAACCCGGCGGCCCAACCATCAAGACATTGTGCGCGCCGGCCGCCGCCACCTCCAGAGCCCGTTTGGCCGCCTCCTGGCCCCGCACTTCCGAAAAGTCCACTGCACTTTCAAGATTCGCGGGAACTCTGGCGGCTTCCCCTTCGAACCGGTGGATTACCCTTTTCCCGCACAAAAACTCCACCGCTTCCCGGAGACAGGTTACGGGATAAACGGGCAGTTCCCGCACCAGGGCTGCTTCCTTGGCATTGTCCACCGGCAACAGAATCCCCGCCAATCCCTGTTGCCTGGCTGCGGCCGCCATGGGCAAGATTCCAGGCACCGGCCGGGCTCCCCCGGCCAGGGAAAGTTCGCCGGTAATAAGCAGGCGGGATACCGGCTCCTGGGGTATTTCACCCATTGCCGCCAGAACCCCGATAGCCACCGGCAAGTCAAATGAAGCCCCTTCTTTTTTCACACTGGCCGGCGCCAGATTTACGGTAATCCGGCGCAATGGAAACCCATACCCGGTATTTTTGATCGCCGCTCTGACCCGGTCCCGGCTCTCCCGCACCGCGACATTCGGTAAGCCTACCACCTCAAAAGACGGCAACCCCTGCGCCATATCAACCTCCACTTCGACGATGTAGCCGTCCAGGCCCAACACCGCCGAACTCAAAACCTTGGCAAACATAGTTTCCCCCCTCAAGCCTCACCACCGCCCGAAAGCATCCTTGTAATGGACGATTTCGAGATCTTCCGGAGAATAATAAAAGACCGTGATCACATCGAAACGGTACTCCCGCGGAATACCATCCCGGATCCTCCGGCCTTCCTCTTTAAGGTGGCAGAGATAGTCCACCGCACAAGCGATCAATCTCCGCCGCTTCTCGGGCCCAACAGATTCGCCAGCCTCACCAAAACCAGGCGAGGCCCGTGTCCGGACCTCGACAAACACCAGGCAACCGCCGTCGAGGGCAATGATGTCCAACTCACCGCCCCGCCCGCGCCAGTTGCGTTCCACAATGCGGTAGCCCTGGCCGGCCAAAAAACACGCCGCGGCCAGCTCACCCTTTTCACCCAGCGCCTTGCGCCGGCGCGTCACTTTGCTTCACCTCCCGGCCTTCCCAGAGGTCGGCCTTGGGCTCGGCGACATCAACAATGGAGAGGGCATGCTCCTTGTTGAGATCTATTTCGACGAAGTCGGCCAGTCTCCTTCCCTCCTTGTCCAACACCACCCTGACGATCGGCCTGTTACGGGCGCTCTTGTGGACATCGACAACTATGCCTCTTTCGCCCGTATTCAAGACCACCATGCTGCCCACCGGATACAAAGCGATGTTTTCCATAAAGGCATTCACCAGCTCTGCGTCAAATTGAAAATTTTTAAGGCTTTCCAGCGTCTGCAAAGCTTTGCTGGGTGTAACTCCAGGCTTATAGAGCCGGTCTGTGGTCATGGCGTCAAAGGTGTCGCAGATTGCCACAAGCCTGGCAAATTCATGAATCTCCGCACCTCTGAGCCCTCGTGGGTAGCCCGTTCCGTTAATACGTTCATGATGCTGATAGGCGACGTGCGCCGATAGCGCCGATATCTCCTCATATTCCCTCAGAATTTCAAAACCGGCGGCGGCATGCCCCTTTAATATTTCGTATTCCTCGGGGGTCAAAGGGTCCGTCTTCACCAAAATCTCGTTCGGGATCTTCATCTTACCGATATCGTGAAGAAGCGCCCCGACTCCTAACTCCCTGAGCTTCTGCGGCGGGTAATCCAGGGATTTGCCGGTAACTACCGCCAGCACACAGACATTCACCGAATGGCCAAGGGTATAACTATCATAGTTGCGAATGTCGTTGATGCTGATCAACACATCGCGATTGGCGATGATCTCCTCGATAATCACATTGGCCGCATTCTTGATCAGATTGGCATCAACGCGGACACTATTTTCAACCATCAAAAAAGCACTGCGCAAAGTGGAGATGGTTTTGATCCGCAATTCCGGCGTGATCGCTTCATTGACAGTTTCACTCATGGAAATGCCGTCATCGATATACAACGCGGGAAACCCAAGCTGTTTCAACCTTTTGATATAACTCTCCTTCAACTCTACTCCCGCATTAAGCAAGACCTTCCCATCGCTATCATAAATGGCACGAGCCGTCACCATTCCGGGGCGGACTTCTTCGATGCGCATCTTCAACATCCCGGGCTTTAATGCCTCCTTAATCAGCGGCTATCGGCCGAGCGGCCATGTGCACGATCCAGGCCGTATACAAAGGCCATGATCTTAGCCACCACAGCATAGGTCTCCGGCGGGATGACCGTCCCCAAATCAAGCCTGGACAAAACTTCGGCCAAATCCGGCTCGGCATAAACCGGAATATCGTGCTGCCGGGCGGTTTCCAATATCCGCTTGGCTACCTCTCCCTGGCCGGCAGCCACAACTTTTGGCGCCGGATCTCGGCCGGCTTCGTATCGTAGTGCTACGGCCGTCTCTGTCGGCCTCTCGAACTGGGCCGCACCACCCGGTTTACTTTTTCCCCTGCCACCGGAACCGGCTTTGTCTTCAGAGGCGGAGATCAATGAAATGCGCCTCTTTTCCGAAACTGTCCTGGCTTATCTCGATAAAATCCCGCAAATTTTGCATTGACAATGGGGTATCCGGCGTCTCACGCACGCTTTGAACAGCAATTTTGGGCATGCTGTTCAGCGAAAATCCCGCCTCCGCCACCATGGTCAAAAGCTCGTGATAGTGTTCCGCCAGCAATTGCCGGGTCTCCTTCTCCTCAACCTGGATCGCGCAGGTAAGCGAGCGGCTGGAACCAAACCGGAGGTCGATTTTCAGCGCTCTCAGCCACCTGGTCTCCATATAAATAGTCAGCGACAGATGGTCGCCACCGGCGAAACCCTTATGGCTTTTGCGCTCCTTCGGTTTTCCTTCATGGAGAGTCCCCTGCGGTTCCTCACGCCGGCTGAGGCGCAGGTGCACCGTAAAAGCCTTCCCATCCACCAGTAGCGGGATCTGCAAGAAAGCCACCGCCGGCGCCTGCGATCCACCACCCTGCGCCTGTTGCAATCCGCTCAACTCGCGCAAGCCTGTTAAAATGGTTCGAGCTTCCTTCACCCAGGGTATCCCGGAATCCATCCGGCCAAGCGACACCGGCAACTTCTCCAGGGTCCTGGAATCGACCGTTGCTTCGCGGCCTAAACGTTGAACCTGATCTGGAACTGTAGGCATAGTAGTCTGTTGCTTCGAATCAAGAAGCTGGTCCGGGGGAATGGGGGTATAAAAATACCTCCCGATGATGCTTTGCAAATCTTTGGGCAGGTTCAAGAGAACCTCGCCTAATGGTTCCGGCACCTGGAGGTAATTGTATATAGCTTGTGCCACCTCGGCTTTGGGCGGTAATCCCGCCCGCGCCATCAATTGCAAGATGAAGACTCTGGCAGGCTCTGATGCGTTCACCGGTCCCGAGCCTTTTTGCAACTGCAGGACCGGCTTTCCACCCTCGAATCCCGCCACCTGTACCGTAACTGTCTCCCCTGCCTTGACCGCGCAATCCAATTCGGCCAGCCACACCCTGCCCGCCAGGCGCACCACCGCACGATCGCGGGAAACCTCCAAAATCTCGCCGGTCAACAAATCTCCGATCTGCCAGGGTACTTCCGCGATCAATCCACCTGGAAAGCGCAGGTCAATGCCCGACTTGCCGGGAACCGGCAGATCATTTCCCAGAAATTCCGGCCTTACGAGGCCGATTTTGAGCAGATTGCCCTTCTGGAGACCTTCGAACATCAGGCCATCCCTCGCCCCGCTCTCCGCCCAAAAACCCCGCCACTTCTGAGATCGGGCGGTAAGAGTACCTGTGTAGAGAAGAAGGACCGTATCTGGCCAACGCAGCCAGGTGTTCCGGCGTACCGTAACCTTTATGCCTGGCGAAACCGTATTCGGGATACAACTGATCATATTTGTCCATCAACCGGTCCCGAAAGACTTTGGCAACAACCGAGGCGGCTGCTATCGTATAGCTGAGCGCATCCCCGTCCACCACCGCCTGTTGCTTGAAATTGCAACCAGGGATGGGGTGATTTCCATCCACCAGGACGACATCGGGCCTGCTCTTCAGGCGGGAAAGCGCCTTTCGCATCGCTAAAAAAGTGGCCTGCAAGATGTTGATTTGATCAATGATCTCCGCCGAAACCACACCGATTCCGTAATCATACTTCCGGCAAATTAGCTGGTACAGCTCTTCCCGCCGTGCCGGCGTAAGTTTTTTGGAATCATCAACGCCGTCAATCAACTCATAATCAGATGGTAAAATTACCGCCGCGGCCACCACCGGCCCCGCCAATGGGCCGCGACCGGCTTCATCCACGCCGCAGATCAACCGGTGGCCTTCTTTGAAGCTGGCCAGTTCCAGAGCCAGTCTGGCGTCTATGACATCCGATTGCAGTTTCCCGTTCATACGTCACCGTCCCTGGCACTTCCTGCCAGGCAGGCACAGCTTAATAATCGGCAGGAAGTTCCTTATTGTGAAGAGGAAAATGTCCGAACTTGACCGGTGGGGGATCTAGCGTGAACCGTCCCAGCTTGCCGGCTTGAAACTCTTTAATCAGGATGGTGGCGGCCTTGTCCATATCCACCCGGCCGCCGGGCAAGATACAACCGCGCCGCCGGCCGATCTCGGTCAAAGCTTCACCTGGTTGGTTGGGGTCAATTCTTTCCTTGAGGTTATATCTGGTCTCCAGCGCTCCGGGCTGAAGGTTATGTAAGGAAGTGATCAACTTCTCGGCCGCGGTCTCCCAGTCAAAAATGGTCTCGCCAATAGCCCCGGTCACCGCCAGCCTGAAGCCTACCTCCGGATCCTCGAATTTGGGCCACAAGATCCCCGGAGTGTCCAGCAACTCCATCTCTCCGGCCAGCCTGATCCACTGGGGACCGCGGGTTACACCCGGCTTGTCCCCAATCCTGGCGGCATTCCGCCCGGCCAACCGGTTGATCAACGAAGATTTGCCCACATTTGGGATTCCGACAATCAAAACCCGGACTGGGCGAGTTCCACGCCCCTTTTTAGTCCATGCCTCCAACTGACCGGCCGCCATTTCGCCTACTGCGGCAAGAAGCCGGTCGATCCCCTTGCCCGTCTTACTATCCAGCGCTACGGCATGACCGCTTGAGCGGCCGAACCATTCCAGCCACTTGGCAGTCGCCCGGGGATCCGCCAGATCAGTTTTATTCAGAATCACCACGCGCGGTTTCTTTTCCAGGATCTCGTCGATATCCGGGTTGCGGCTGCTGGAAGGGATGCGGGCATCCAATATCTCCAAAGCTACGTCCACCAGCTTCAGGCTTGCCTGTACCTGCTGCCTGGCCTTGGCCATGTGGCCAGGGTACCATTGGATGGACAACGCAGTTCCCTCCATTCAAGGTCTTCTGGACGCCCCGACGCTGGACGGCACTCCGATGTCGTTCACCGGCCAATAAACAAAAAACGCTTTTCCGACCACGTTGCCCACCGGAACAAGCCCCACGTCGGAATAGCGGCTGTCCTTGCTGTTGTTGCGATTGTCGCCCAGGACGAATAACCGGCCGGCGCCTACTTTAACCGGGCCGAAATCCCCCAAGGTCTTGATGCCGCGCAAGTATTCCTCATTTAGCAGGCGGCCGTTGACAAAGACATGCCCGTTACGGATCAGGACCCGATCCCCGGGCACTCCGATCACCCGCTTGATAAACCGCAAGCGCACATCCCCTGGGTAACGAAAGACCACGATGTCGCCGGTCCGCGGCGGGTTGAATCGATACAGAAACTTGTTCACCAGAAGCCTTTGCCCGTTATGTAGCGTAGGCTCCATTGAACTTCCGTCCACCATAAACGGTTGCACAATGAAACCAGTAATCAAAAAAGCCAGGATCCCCGCTACCAAGAAGATCTGAAAGTATTCCAGAAAATTTTGCCGCCAGGATCTTCTCTTCTTTTCCACCTCGGGACAGTATCCAGGATAGTAGCTCATACCCTGCTCCTTTGGAAGCCATTTTTGGGAAACTCAAAAAGGGACTGGTGGCAGTCCCTTAATGGTCAAAGTTTCTTCTCTTTGATTCTCGCCGCCTTGCCCGTCCGTTCGCGCAGGTAATAGAGCTTGGCCCGGCGAATCCGGCCTTGCCGCACTACCTCAATGTGATCCACCTTCGGGGAATGAAGCGGAAAAGTACGCTCCACACCGATCCCCTGGGAGATCTTGCGCACCGTAAAAGTCTCATTTAGCTGGCTGCCACGCCGGCGGATGACCACGCCCTCGAAAACCTGGATGCGCTCGCGGCCGCCCTCGGTAACCTTTACATGTACCCGAACCGTGTCTCCCGGTGTAAAGTAGGGCAACTCCTTTTTCATCTGTTCCTGTTGCAGTACGCCCATCAGATCCATAATCTCACCCCTCTCGCTTAGTATACCACAACCCTATCCGCATTACAATTGCCCATCTTCCTGGCGGATCTCCGCCAGGAGCCGGTGATCTTCCTCTGTGAGCCGCGCTTTGGCTAAGAGATCGGGCCGTCGTAAAAGTGTGCGCCGCAGCGACTCCTTGCGCCGCCATCTCCGGATCATCTCATGGTGCCCGCTCAGTAGAACGTCCGGCACCTTAACGCCGCGAAATTCCGGCGGCCGGGTATACTGTGGGTAGTCCAATAGTCCTTCGTAAAAGGAGTCCTCCTGGGCGGAATCCGGCGCGCCGAGCACTCCGGGAATCATGCGCGCCACCGCGTCGATGATTACCATTGCCGGCAGTTCTCCGCCAGTCAGCACAAAATCCCCGATCGAAAGTTCATCGGTCACGAGAGGCCGAACTCGTTCGTCAATCCCCTCGTAATGGCCGCATAAAAAGACCAGATGCTCCTGCCCGGCAAGTTCTTTGGCTATCTCCTGGGTGAAGCGCCTCCCCTGCGGGCACATCAACAACACCGGAGGAGGCTTTGGGGCCTGCGCCAGCACAAAATCCAAAGCGGCGGCGATGGGCTCCGGCTTCATCACCATGCCGGATCCCCCGCCATACGGGTAGTCATCAGTGATCCGGTGCTTGCCGGCGGCAAAGCCGCGAATATCATGCAAATACACGGATAAAAGGCCGTTTTCCTGAGCCCGCTTGAGAATGCTCTCCTCAAGCGGCCCCGTAAACATTGCCGGAAAAAGCGTCAGGACATCAATCCGCATGACCGTCCCCGCTCTCTCTTTCGCTCTTGCCCTCGTCCTCGTCCTTGTCCTCGTCTAATAACCCAGGCATCGGGGTTACCAGCATCCGGCGCCCCTGAAGATCGATCTCCCGGATCACATCCCGGATTGCCGGTAAGAGAATTTCTCCCTTTGGGCGGTACCTGCCGCCGCTCTTGACGACGTAAACGTCATTTCCGCCAGGCTGCAAAACATCCACCACCCGTCCCAGGACCTCTCCATCTTCCAGGAGCACCTCCAGACCGATGATGTCTGAGATGAAGTAGCGCCCTTCCGGCAGCTTGATCCGCTCCGAATCAGGTATCAACAAATACCTGCCGCGCAAAGCCGAAGCAGCCTCGATGGAATCCACGCCGGCCAGCTTCACGATCACAAACTGCTGGTGAAACCACACCTTTTCGACCTGGGCTTCATATAGCTCGCCTGTCGCCTTGGGATTTGACGCCGGCCCCTTTGCGAGGTAGACGCGACGCAATTCCCGAAACCGCTCGGGAAAGTCGGTCAGCGGGGCCACGCGCACTTCGCCGGCCCGGCCCTGGGACGCGACAATCTGGCCCACCACGGTATAACCCATACCGGAATTATTGGAGATCATTCCGGCGCCACCTGAGCATGCCAGGCATCCCGGATCTCGGTGACCACCCCGTCCATGGTGACGATCTCCGCGGACAGCAGCGCCTGTAGATCGCTGCCGATCTCCACGGCTACGGAACTTTCCAGGGTACCGTAATGAATCTCGGCGCCCAACGGAAGTTTCCCCACTTCCTGGAGTTTTTGGCCCAGGCGCTTTTTGGCCTCGAAGCGTTTTTGCTTTTCAGCGTCGATTCGCTGGCACAAGGAAAAGGCCCTTTGGGAATCGCTTTTCTCAAGCCTGGGCAAGATCCGTCTGGCTTGAAAGTCGATCTGCTGGATCTCCATGTCCAACCGGCTGAGCGAATCCTGGATCTCTTTGGCCATCTCCGTTTTCAGGCGTTCTGTAACAACCGCCTTCCAGGCCACCGGTCGCGTAATCACCAGCTTATCCAGCGTAGGTCACCATCCTTCATCAGTCGATGATCTCCACCGTCACATGGCGCCCGTCTTTCACCGCCGCCGCTTTGACCACCGTCCTGATGGCCTTGGCAATCCTGCCTTGCCGGCCGATCACCTGGCCCATGTCCGCTGCCGCCACCCGCAAGGCCAGGGTTACCTCCCGCTCATCCTCTGTGACATCGACGGACACATCTTCCGGATGGTCAACCAAAGACTTCGCGATGAATTCTACAAGTTCTTTCAATTTCTTACACCCCCGACCGGATCAACTACGGATGGACACAAGCCGGGATCAAGCCTCCTGTTTGTGGTACTTCAGTGCGTCAAACTTGCGCATAATCCCCACCTGGCTCAGAAGCTTCCTGGCTGAATCCGAAGGTTGCGCCCCCTTTTGGAGCCATGACAAGGCCTTCTCTTCGTCCACTTTGAGTTCCGCCGGCTCCACAATCGGGTTGTAATGCCCAATTGTCTCGATAAACCGGCCATCCCGCGGAGAACGCGAGTCGGCCACCACCAGGCGGTAAAAGGGCCGCTTCTTTGCACCCATCCTTTTCAGGCGAATCCTCACTGCCATATCGGTCACCTCCTTTCAATCGGCCAGTTTGCTCTAAAAAGGTCTCGCTTCTTTTGGCAACGGCTCGGAGCAATGTCGCAATAGGACGCGACCTTTTCAGAGCAACCTATTAACGAGAATATATAACTACTTAAAGAAGGACAGGAAGCCGCCCTTCTTGGCCTTTTTCTCTAAGGCGCCCAGTTGCTTCATCATCTGCCTGGTCTGATCAAACTGTTTGAGGAGCTTGTTTACATCCTGAACCTTGGTCCCGCTGCCGAGGGCGATCCGCCGCCGGCGGCTCCCGTCGATGATTGAAGGATTCTGGCGCTCCCTGGGCGTCATGGAGTGGATGATGGCCTCAATTCGCGTGAGTTGCCTGGGATCCATCTCCACATTTCCCATTCCCTTCAACTGGGCCGCCCCCGGCAACATGCCGAGAAGCTGGTCCACCGGCCCCATCTTTTTCACCTGCTGGAGCTGTTCCAGGAAATCTTCCAGAGTGAATTCGGCGGAGCGAAGCTTTTCAGCCATTTTGCGCGCCTTTTCGGCGTCCACCGTTTCTTGAGCCTTTTCAATCAGGCTCAGCACGTCACCCATGCCCAGGATGCGGGAGGCCATCCGATCCGGGTGGAACGGTTCCAGCGCATCCATCTTCTCGCCAAAGGCGCCGAACTTGATCGGTTTGCCGGTCACCGCCTTGACGGAAAGAGCGGCCCCGCCCCGGGCATCGCCATCCAGCTTCGTAAGAATTACCCCGTCGAGCCCCAGACGCTGGTTAAAGGTTTCGGCCACCTGCACCGCGTCCTGCCCGGTCATGGCGTCCACCACCAGCAGAACCTCCTGAGGGGCCACCGCGTCTTTGATCGCCTGCAACTCCTCCATCAAGGGCTCGTCGATATGCAATCTGCCGGCGGTATCCAGGATCACCACGTCATTGCCGTGGGAACGCGCATGTTCCAGAGCAGCCTTGCTAATCTCCACCGGATTGCCCTGGCCCATGGAGAATACCGGGATCGCCAGTTGCTCACCCAGAACCTGCAGTTGTTTGATGGCCGCCGGCCGGTAGACATCGGCCGCCACCAGCAAAGGACGCCGCCCCTGCTTGTGAAGGTAAAGGGCAAGCTTTCCAGCGGTGGTGGTCTTCCCCGCCCCCTGCAAACCAGCCATCATGATCACCGTCGGAGGCTTAACCGCAAAATTAAGCTTGCTCTGGGTCTGCCCCATCAACTCCGTCAATTCATCATAAACGACTTTGACGACCTGCTGGCCGGGGCTGAGGCTGCCCAGGATCTCCTGCCCCACCGCTCTGGCCTTAACGCGGCCGATGAAGTCTTTGACCACCTTGAAATTTACGTCGGCTTCCAGAAGGGCCAGCCTGACCTCACGCAGAGCCTCCTCCACGTCCTTTTCGGTCAGTTTTCCCTTGCCGCGCAGCCTTTTAAAGGTCTCCTGCAACCTGGCCGCCAGATTCTCAAAGGCCATCTTGCTCACTCACTCTTTCCGGCATCCAATTAGTATCAACATATGGGTGCACCCAAATACTTATTTTGAAGATTACCCGCTATCCGGATTACTCGCTTTCCAGGAGATCCCCGATCACTCTCCTGGCCTCTTCCAACTGTTGGATGACCTGCTCCGCCAGGACCGGGCCAACCGGTTGGGAACCGTCTGCCGCCTGGCGACAAAGGCGCCCGGCATCGTCCAGCGCTTTCAGGCACCGTTCAAGTTCCCGCCGCTCCTGCAAGTACTTGCCAATCAGGCAGAGTCTGGCTTCATAACCCTCCAACGCCTCGATCGCCCGGTGCACCAGATCATGGACGGCCGCCCGGCTCACTCCGGCCTCTTCGGCCAGTTCGCCCAGAGAAAGGTCGTCTTCAAAGTGCAACCGGACCATCTCCCGTTGCTTATCAGTAAGCAATGGGCCGTAAAAGTCAAGCAATAACCCAATTCTTACGGTCTTATCCTCAAGCATTGCCATCTCCCTGGCAGCAGAATCGGATCGGAAAGCTGTCAAGGAAAAACCCTTGACAGCTAGAGTATAAACTCCCACCCGCAACTTGTCAATAGTAAATCGGCAAACCTCTACTCTGCAAACAAGGCATCCACAAAGTCCCTGGGCACAAAGTCCTGCAAGGCGTCGACCTGCTCCCCGATGCCGATGAGTTTCACGGGAATCCGCAAGCCACGGCTGATCGCCACAACCACCCCGCCCTTGGCCGTCCCGTCCAGCTTGGTCAGGGCAATACCCGTGACGCCCACCGCCTCGTCAAAGATCTTGGCCTGGGAAACGGCGTTTTGCCCGGTAGTGGCGTCCAGCACCAGCAGCACCTCGTGCGGCGCGCCTGGTAACTCCCGGTTGAGCACCCGCCGCACCTTTTTGAGTTCTTCCATCAGGTTGCTCTTGGTGTGCAACCGTCCCGCCGTATCTACAATCACATAATCCGCCTTGCGGGAACGGGCCGCCTGGAGCGCGTCATACGCCACCGCCGCCGGATCCGAATTCTCCTGATGTTTGATTAGATCCACCCCGGCCCGGCCGGCCCAGATCTCCAGCTGGTCGATGGCCGCCGCTCGGAAAGTATCGCTGGCGCCCAGCACCACCTTCTTTCCCGCACCCTTGAACCGCGCCGCCAGCTTGCCGATGGTGGTAGTCTTTCCGACCCCGTTGACCCCCACCACCATGATTACCGTCGGCCCTTCACCGGCTTCGGCCAGGGGGTTGGGTTCGTTCCCGATAACCTCCAGGATTACCTCCTTCAGAATGCCCTTCACATCCGCCGGATCCTTGACCCCCCGGGCACGTACCTGCTCCCGGACCTTATCCAGGATCTCCATGGTGGTGGATACCCCAACATCAGCCTCAACCAGGGCGGCCTCCAATTCTTCGTATAATTCTTCATCGATGCGGTTATGGCCGGCCACCAGTTTCTCAACCTTCTCGACGAACCCCTGCCGTGTCTTGGCCAGGCCCTCCTTCAAGCGGCTAAAAAACCCGCCACCACTCTTTTCCATCCCTCTCATCTCCTATTAGCTCGCCTGCTCCTCCAATTTCACCGAGATCAATTTGGAGATCCCAGATTCCTCCATCGTGACCCCGTAAAGCGCATTAGCGGCCTCCATGGTCGCCCGCCGGTGCGTTACCACAATAAACTGGCTCTTCTCCGAAAAATCTTTTAAAAGGCTGGCGAATCGTTGTACATTTGCCTCGTCCAGGGCCGCGTCGATCTCGTCCAGGACACAAAAAGGAGCCGGTTTGATCTTCAAGAGCGCCATCAACAGTGCAATTGCCGTCAGGGTCCTCTCCCCTCCCGAGAGCAGGAGAAGGCTTTGTGGTTTCTTCCCCGGCGGTTGCGCCACAATGTCTATTCCTGTCTCCTCGGTGTCCTCCGTATCCGTCAGGATCAACTCGGCCCGCCCGCCGCCGAAGAGGCGCTGAAAGATCCACAAAAACTCTCTCTGCACGGCCTCAAAGGTCTCCTGAAACCTTCTGCGGGTAGTCCTTTCGATCTCCTCAATCACTTTATACAACGCTTCTTTGGCCTCGGTAAGATCGGTGTGTTGTTTTTTGAGAAATTCGTATCGTTCCCTCAGAGCAGCGTACTCCCCGATCGCTTCCCGGTTCACATCACCCAAAGCCCGGATCTGGCGTTTCAAACGTTCCCCCTGCCTGAACATCCCGTCGCGCTCTTCCGGCGTTACCCCGGTTTTAAGGGAGAGAGCCACTTCCAGGTTCATTCCATGGTCTTCCTGAAGCCGGCGGGAAAGTGTTTCCAGTTGCATCTCCCATTTGGCAGCCTGGATCTCCGCCTGGTGGACCTCGGATTGCAGCCTGGCCACTTCCTGGCGCAAGGTGCGTGTCCCGGCCTCCACCGCCGCCAGCTGCGCGGCAAGTTCATGCCGTTCCCGCCGCCCTTTGGACAGGTCATCTTCAACCGTATCCCGCGCTAACGCCAGAGAAGCCCTCTGGGCATCTCCGCCGGAAATCTCTCTCTCCGCCTCAGCGATTCTGAATTCCAGCTCAATCCTCTCGTTTTCAATGGCCGCTAACTCCCCCTGTGCGGCCCGTACCTCTTCTTTCGCTCTTTGCAACTGGTCAAGGGCGCTTTTTTCCGACTGCTGAAGGGTGGCCAGCTTGACTCTGATGCCGGTAACCTCTTGCCTGGCTGCCTCCCGGGCCTGGAATTTACCCCGGATCTGTTCCTGATTCAATTTAATTGCGGCTTCAAGCTCTTCCTTGCGCCTCCCGGCCTCCGCCAGCTCTTGCTCGAGCTTTTCCCGGCGGGCCAAGCCCGCCTCATCGTCGCTTTGGAGCGCTTCTCTGGCGGCGCGAATACTTTTCAACTCTTCTTCCAGGCGCTTGATCTTTTCTTTAGCCGCCTGGAGATCCTTTTCTTTGGCGAGCAGCCCTAACTGAAGGTTGTGAATCTCGGCCTGCAAAGATTCGTCTCTGGCCGCCAGAGCGGCCGCTCTTTCGCGGACCTCTTCCATCGCCGTTCTTGCCCCGGCAACCTCTACCTCCAACTGTTTGACTTCTCCGGTCAGAGCCTCCAGTTGGCGCCGTCGGGCCAACAGCCCGCCGCCCTTCTGGGCGCTGCTGCCGCCTGTCATGGCGCCGCCGGGGGTAATCACGTCGCCATCCAGAGTAACAACCTTGTAGCGGGAACCGGTGGATTTGGCCACTTCCACAGCCACATCCAGATCTCGAACCACAATCGTCCGCCCCAGAAGATACAGAACCGCCTTTTCGTGCTCGGACCGAAACTCCACCAGATCGCTGGCCAGCCCATAGACGCCTGGGAGTTTTAGTTTCTCCAGTTCCCCGGCCGGAAAAACCAGTGGACGGAGAATATCCAGCGGTAAAAAGGTAACCCGGCCTGCCTTCTGGTCCTTGAGATACCGGATCGCCGTTTTCGCTGCCTTTTCCGTCCGCGTGACGATATTTTGCAAGGCTGGCCCCAGCGCTACCTCCATGGCCACCTCATATTGCGCCGGCACCCGGATCAATTCGGCGACGCTTCCCTCGATCTCGGTGAATTCCGGTGCCCCTTTCTGTCGCAATACGGCGCGGACGCCCGCATAGTAGCCGTCATACTCCTTTTGTAATTCTTCCAGGGCGGTCAACCGCGATTCCGCCGCTCCAAGCGCCTTCTGCTTCTCCGCCAGCGCCCTTTGGCATCTGGCCTGTTCCTCGCGATTTTTACCGATAGCCTCCTGGGTTTCCTGCCGGCGTTGAGCAGCAGCGGCAATCCGGGCCTCAAACTCCTCTTTTTCAGTCTCCTGTTGCTTTCCCCGGGATATCTCTCGTAAATAGGACTCCTCGATCTCTTTTTCCCGGATCTCAAGTTTGGCCGACTCCTGCCGGGCATTCTCCCGGCCGGCGGAAAGGTTCTCGATCTCGGCATTCAGCCGGGCCATGGCGTTTAAGAGTCCGACCACCTCACCTTTGGTTGTTTCCGTCGCCGTTTCAAGTTCTGCAAGTCCGGCGTCCAGATGCGCGGCCGCTTCTTCCTTCTGCCCCAGTTGGGCGCTGGCGGCCTCAAGCCCAGAGTGGATATCTGCCAGCAGGTTCTCCAGGTTCTGGCGTTCCCCGTGCCAGCGCGCCAGTTTCTCCTCGCAGAGACAGCGCTTCTCCCCGAGCTTTTCTTTTTCTTCCTCCCAACGCTTGGCCTTCTCCCGGGCCAGGGCAACCCTGGCGTCGGCCCTTTCCATCTGAGCCAGAAACTCGACGCTCTCCTTTTGCAGCCGCTCCAATTCTGCGTCCGATTTGGTAAGAGCAAGCTTGATGGTTTCAATATCCGCTTCGCTCTTTGCCAGTTCAGTGGTAACCGCGCCGAGCCGATTTTTCTCCTCCGCAAGCTTTTGACGCCCGGCTTCGCTGGCTCTATGGATCTCCTGCAAATCGTAACTGTAAACCCTCACTTCAATCTGGCTGTGCTGGGCCGCCAACTGGTTATACTCCTCAGCCTTTTGGGCCTGTTCGGCCAAAGGCCCCAGTTGCTTTTCCAGTTCGGCAATGATGTCCCCCACCCGCACCAGATTCTGTTCGGTATACTCCAGTTTGCGGAGAGATTCGGCCTTTCGGCTCTTGTATTTGACGATCCCCGCCGCCTCTTCCAGAAGGGCCCGACGGTCTTCCGGGCGCGCGGAAAGGACCGCGTCGATGTTTCCCTGGCTGATAAGGGAATAGGCATCCTTACCGAGTCCAGTATCCATAAACAGCTCGTAGATGTCCTTGAGCCGGCAGGGGACCTGGTTGATCAGGTACTCGCTCTCTCCCGAACGATAGACCCGGCGGGTCACGGTAACCTCGCTGAATTCAAGGGACAGACCCTGATCGGTGTTGTCCAGAGTCAGAGTGACCTCGGCCAGCCCCAGAGGCCGGCGCTGTTCGCTGCCGGAAAAGATTACATCCTCCATCTTCGTCCCACGCAGGGACTTGGCGCTCTGCTCCCCGAGCACCCAGCGAATAGCATCTGAAATATTACTTTTACCGCTGCCATTGGGGCCGACCACGGCCGTGATTCCCTGGCCGAAAGCCAGTTCAATGCGATCCGCAAAGGATTTGAAGCCTTGCATGCTAAGTTTCTTGAGTAACAAAGACTTACCCTCCCGGGGACTTATGTTAGGACTTTCAACAAGGCCATCTGGATAAGACCTCAAGCGAGGCCCACTTCATTCTACCACAGCTTGACAGAAAAGGAAACTCGATGTAAGCTCGACGGCAAAAAAATAGCCTCTCGTCCTGGACCGGACAAGAGGCTGCGTTCAAATCTTTTACCGCTTCCCCAGTTCCTGGTTTATGGGCAGCGAAGACGGCGGGAAGAGCATGTTAAAGTTGTAGTAGAGATCTTTACGCTGGCGGGCCTTCTTTGGCACGCAGGGGTTTGACAGCGAGCCGTATTTGTCTAAGATGCGCTTAAGCTTCAAACGCACCCTGGTCCGGGCGTTATCCACAATTTTTGCGTTAACGCCGATCTCCAGCTCGATCTCCCGGGCAGTATACCCGGCAATGAGCATCTTGATCACCCGGTACTCCAGAACTGACAGGTGAGCGCGCAAGAGTTCCTCAATCCGCTGGTTCATGTATTTATCCTCCGCCACCTGAGCGGGATCCACCGTACCGTCGGCACTGGGGACCACGTCCAGAATCATCCGGTTTTCATCCGGGTTTACGAAGCTGAAGAGCGAAACAGCATCATTAAGCGTCTTGTGTTTGTTCCCGTTGGTCTGTTTTACCACGTTTTGAATCTTGCGGATAATGCAGATATAGGCAAAGGAGCTGAACTTGATGTTGAACCGCTGGTAATCGTATTCATCTATCGCATGTAAGAGGCCGATCATCCCTTCTTGCGTCAAATCTTCAAAATCCAAAAATCTCGCATAATAGTTCTTAACGATGTATCGGACCAGCGGCGTGTACTTTTTGATCAATTCCTCGGTAGCGTCGCGCTCCCCGGCCCTCGACCTTAGGATCAGGTTCAGATCCCTGGCCTGGTTCTTATCCATTCTTGCCGGCCCCCCCTTGGCCCAAAATAGCACGTCTACCCTAACTTTATGCTTGTCTAGGCAAAATATGACGGAATGTGGAGGGGTGGCAAAATTCAAGAAGCTTTCGGATCTTTTACGTGCGGCGGTACAAAATCGCGGAAAGGCCATAAAGCGGCTCAAGAGCATTTAAGGCTGCTGCACCGAGAACAGCAGCGCCAATGATCAGCATTGCGCCAAGTAAAACGCCATTGTTTAGAACATGGCTAAAGCCAGATCATACCTCCGCCAGTAAGCGGCCACCAGAGGCTTTCACACGTGCGAATGGTATGCGCACAGTTTTATCAATCAAATTCGGGAAAGAAGCCTGAATTGCAGGGACAAAAAATTGGGAGACGGCGCCAACTAAGAAGGCAGCAGTGAGCCGCAGCCAAAGTTGGTCGGTAAGTGCCATAACAACTAAAAGGGTAGCCCGGACAAAATCACTTAGTAACATGATGGTGCGTCGGTTGTAACGGTCTACCACAACTCCAGCCACAGGACCGACTGTGACGACTCCCCGGACTGAAGTCCGAGGCTTCTCGGTTCATTTGCAGGCACCAGCGTACCCACATCCCCGAAGACTCCGTCCGAGCCCTTAATGTTACTTGGCAGAGGCGGTTGCTGTTAGGCCGCTCCACCGCTTGTCGATAGCACTTCGGAACGCTAAGGGTTTTATTCAACAGGCGATTCGCTGTTAAAACCACCTACCTTTACTTTTCAAGGTTCTATTAAAAAGATTCGGCAAAAACATCAGAAGTCCTGCAAAAGAGGATTCCACCTTTCATTGAAAACAGCGCTATTATCCCTGGAATGAATTCCGAGGTTTTCCCGCGCCGGTTTATAACTCCACTCTTCTCAGTTGTTCGCCAGATCCCCTCCTGTATTGCCGGTATTGCTGGTATTACTTGGTATTACTCAGTATTCCCCGCTTTCACCTACCCTACCGCGGCTCAATGATAAACTTCACAGCCGTCCGCTCTTCCCCGTCGATCTCGATCTCTGAAAAGGCGGGGATGCAAATCAGATCTACCCCGTTTGGCGCTACATACCCTCGGGTAATCGCGATGGCCTTGATCGCCTGGTTAACCGCACCAGCTCCCACTGCTTGAATTTCCGCCCGCCTTTCATCGCGCAACACCGCAGCTAGAGCCCCCGCAACCGATTTTGGGTTGGAATGTGCAGATACTTTTAAGACTTCCATTGGCCACCACCTCGTTTTCCTAACTCAACCACACTTTCACAACTTGTTGGTGAAAAGAAGCTCATCCGTGCAGGGCCACCGAAATCAAGCCCAATTTGCGGTTTAACGCGTCCAGCGTGGCCCGCATCACGGCATCGACATCGTCTTTGCGCACAATGCAGGTTCCTAAGAAGGTCTCTTCCCCAAGTGGCGTCAAGAGAGTGATACACACCACCATCGTCTCAAACCTGGCCAGCGTCACCTTGCGAATATCCTCGACCAAAAAATAATGGTCCCCTTTAACGAATTGCTGGACCGCCCGCAAAGTCGCCTCCGCGACCAGACGCAGGAGGTTGGCGGACGAAGCCGGGCCCGAAACCTGCCCTTCGCCCAACATTTGTTCGGTAACCAATTCCACCTTTACCTCGGCTATGAGATTGGCCTTTTTGACAGAAACGGAACGGATCTCCAGGCGGCTGGGCTCTGAGTTAGCCTGGTCCTCATCACCCAACTGGGCGATACTGATCTTTTTGTGGTCGATCTTTAGATTCCACCTGGCCATCATCATACTCTCAATATCACGTACGATTTGCTTGGGGCTCCGGCCGGTATCCGCCAGAGCATGAATCTCCTGAATCTCCCCCGAATGATCCGTTACTAGCCGGATCAAAGTGATATTCTGGATCTGCCCCAATGCCTGCTCGATCTCTTGAATCGTCGCAGCCCCCTGTACTGGCTCCAGCGGTCTATCGGACATATGCTGGCCCCTTTCCCATTATTTGCCACATCAAAATTATTTTACAGCAAATATGTATACAAGCCAAGTCCCACTATGTCGTATCAACACAGTTTATCTCTTGAAAATGGCCTAAAGCTCTTCCAATCAGGTAAAAACGCCAATGATAAGCTATACACTCGCCATGTAAAGGTTTTCTGACCTGTCGATATAACTTTTATGTATATTGACTTAAGTAAGAGTGAGCTAAGCCGGTTTAGCTCCACTGGGAAGAACTGGAGTGATCCATCGGACATGGAGATGCTCGAAAAAATCGCCCGGCTAATCATCGAGAATCCCTCTATTACTGTGCAAGAAATTGCCAAGCAACTGGGATATTCCGAGGAACGTTCGATCTACTATTGGCTTGACAAAGGCAATTTTCGGGGGATCAAGCCTTTTAAAAAGGCGGTTCTAACCAAACAATTCTTCATTGATCGGCCGGGTCTGGCGTTTTTTGAAGAAGAAAACAAGATCAAGGAAGCCAGCCAGGGAGAAAGGTACGCGATCAAAAGAGTACCGATCGTCAGTCAATTTTCCGCAAACGGCCACCCCGACCTATCTGAAGTTACCCGATTTTTGGCCACCGACCGCACGGTAGGGCAAGACGCCTTCGCCTTTACTTTGGAAACAGAAGATTACCTTCCCCTGGTAAATTTTCACGAAATACTGGTTGTCGACCCGCAGGCCAAGCTGGAGAACGGGGATCTTGTTCTGGTCTGGACAAAGGAGGCAGGTATTCTTCTACGCCGTTATTACACGGATGAGCGGCCTCTTTTGATCCATCCCACCCGGGCGGCGGAGATCAAAAAGCTCCCCGCCAAGCAAGGAGACACAAAGCTCCTCGGCCGGGTCATGTTTTCACTCCGGGAATGGTAAGTAATCAGGTCAAGGAGTGTCAGGTGCGCCGGAGTGTCGTGTAAACGCGCGGAGCTTTTGTAGCGCTATTCCCGCGGCGATTTGCTGCGCTTCTTTTTTGGACGCGCCTTCCCCTCGACCTAAAATGGCGTCCCCCAGAGCAACCTCCACCACAAAGGATTTGCGATGATCCGGCCCGGACTCCTTTATCACGCGATAGACAGGCCTTTCTCCGGAGGTTTGCTGCGTCAACTCCTGCAACGCACTCTTTGGATCGAGAAAAGCGCTTTTGCCGCCCGCCGTCGTCGCGTTGTCCGCCTCCAGACCGGCAAGCTGCTCCCCCCAGACCCGGTGGATAAACCTCCGGACTTCCTCAAGCCCAAGACTCAGGTAGATGCCGGCCAGAACAGCCTCCATGGCGTCCGCCAGTAATGAGACACGCTGACGCCCGCCGGTGATCTCTTCACCCTTGCTCATCCATAGATACTTGCCCAGGTCAAAGCCACCGGCAACCCCGGCCAGAGTAGTCTCGCTCACCAATAGGCTCTTAAAGCGCGCCAGCAACCCTTCAGGGTATGAAGGAAACCGCCGGAAGAGTTCCTCGCTGATCACCAGGCCCAGCACGGCGTCTCCCAGAAATTCCAGCCGTTCGTTGTCTTTCTCCCCGCTTGCCTTCTCCTTGTGCTCATTAAAGTAGGAACTATGCACCAGCGCCTGGTGCAAAAGGCCGGGATCCAGGGCCGGGCAGCCCAGCCGCCCGGCCAGTTCCGCCAGCGCTTGCACCCGCTGGAGTGAAAGGCCCACCATGCCCATCTCCCTACTCGTGATACCGCCTGAAAGCCAGAACGGCGTTATGGCCGCCAAAGCCAAAAGAGTTGGAAAGTGCCGCCTCAATTTGCTTCTGGCGCGGCTTGTTGGGCACATAATCCAGATCGCACTCCGGATCCGGTGTGTGGTAATTGATGGTCGGCGGAATCATGCCGTGATAAATGGCCAGAGTGGTGGCCACGGCTTCCACGCCGCCCGCCGCTCCCAACAGGTGCCCAATCATGGATTTGGTGGAGCTGACCGCAAGCTTCCTGGCGGCTTCACCAAAGGTACGCTTGATCGCCATGGTTTCAAACAGGTCGTTCTTTTCCGTGCTGGTGCCGTGGGCATTGACATAGTCCACTTCGGAAGGCTGCAGTTGCGCATCCCTCAAGGCCATGGCCATAGCCCGGGCAGCGCCTTCTCCTCCCGGCGCCGGATCCGTGATATGGTAGGCGTCGCCGCTGGAGCCATAACCCACCACCTCGGCATAGATCCTCGCCCCCCTGGACAAAGCGTGTTTGAGCGACTCCAGGATGAGAACCCCGGCGCCCTCCCCAATCACGAACCCGTCGCGCTCCTTGTCAAAGGGGCGGCTGGCCTCCTGCGGGGCCTCATTTCTCTGCGACAGGGCCCGGGCAGCCGAAAACCCCGCTAGAGCCATCGGCGACACCGCCGCCTCCGTTCCGCCACAGATCATCACATCCGCGTCACCGCGCTGGATGATCTTGAAGGAATCGCCAATCGAATGGGTGCCGGTAGCGCAGGCCGTCACCGTGTTCTGGTTGGGCCCTTTTGCGCCATAGATGATGGAGACCTGTCCGGACGCCATATCTGAAATCATCATCGGAATAAAGAAAGGACTGACCCGGCCGGGCCCTTTTTCATGCAAGGTCCGTACCTGTTCTTCAAAGGTCTCGATCCCCCCGATCCCCGAACCGATGATTACGCCAACCCGTTCGGCGCTGACCTTTTCGAGGTCTAATCCGGCGTCCTTCAAAGCCATGCCCGCCGTCGCCACCGCATACTGGGCAAAGCGATCCATCCGCTTTGCTTCTTTTTTCTCCATGAAGTCGGCGGGGTCAAAATCCCGTACCTCTCCGGCGATCTTTACCGGATAGTTGGTGGTATCAAACCGGGTAATGAGGGAAACCCCCGATCGTCCCGCCATCTGGCCTTCCCAGAACTTATCTATCCCAATGCCGAGCGGGGTGATCGCCCCAAGACCGGTAATCACAACCCGTTCCTTTGTCATCTTTTTTGCCTCCAAGTTTGGTCGAAAGTCCCGCAGAAGCTCTACGGGACTTTCAAAGTTGGACGATTATGCCGATTTTAGGAGACATGCTCCTTGATATACTCCACCACGTCACCTACTGTGGTGATCTTTTCGGCATCCTCATCAGGAATCTCCAGGTCAAACTCCTCTTCAAGCGCCATTACCAGTTCGACGATGTCCAATGAGTCTGCCCCCAGGTCATCGACAAAGGACGCTTCCATGGTAACCTCTTCTTCGTCGACTCCCAATTGATCTACAACGATCTCCCGCACGCGGCCAAAAATCTCCATAAGTCCTGGTTCACCTCCTTCCGGTGAAGTCCTCTTTCATTAACACATCAAGAGCCCGCCGTCCACATGGATGGTCTGGCCGGTGATATAAGCGGCTTCCGGGGAAACCAGGAAGAGCACCGCTCCTGCCACATCCTCCGGCCGCCCAAACCTTTCCAGCGGAATCTGCGCAAGATAGGAACGCTTGACCTCCTCGGTCAACCCTTCCGTCATTTCGCTCATGATAAAACCTGGCGCGATGGCATTTACGGTAATCCCACGAGAACCCAGCTCCCTGGCCACCGACTTGGTGAACCCAATGATTCCCGCCTTGGCTGCCGCATAGTTGGCCTGTCCGGCATTGCCCATGATTCCCACGACGGAAGTGATGTTGACAATCCGCCCGGCTCTCTGCTTGAGCATCAGGCGAGCCACCGCTTTTGTACAATTATATATACTCTTGAGGTTAGTATCGATTACTGCGTCCCAGTCCTCTTCCTTCATACGGAGAAGGAGCGTGTCCCGCGTGATCCCGGCGTTATTCACCAGGATATCGATTCTGCCCAATTCTTTTATAACCTGGTCGCACATCGCCTCCACCTGGACGGTGTCCGCTACATCGGCCTTAATCGCCACCGCCTTACGCCCAAGTTTGGCAATGCTTTCCACGACCTCTTGCGCAAGCGTGACACTCTTCGCATAGTTTAAGGCCACATCCGCCCCGGCCTGAGCCAATGCCAGCGCCATCGCCTTGCCCAGCCCCCGGGAAGCTCCAGTGACCAGGGCCACTTGACCGCGCAAATCCATTTTACAGACCCTCCTTCAAAAAAGCAAGCACTTTTTGGCAGGATTCCACATCTTCTGCGTTGAAAACGGGGGCTTCCCTGTCGATCTTGCGCACAAAGCCGCTCAGAACCTTGCCTGGCCCGACTTCCACAAAAGCATCCACACCTGCTTCAAGGATGCGCTGGATGCTCTCCTCCCAGCGAACGGAACCCGCCACCTGCCGGATCAGGCAGTCGCGCACTTCCTTTGCGGTATCCACAAAATCCGCCTCGATATTGGCCACAAACTTGACACGCGGATCGGTCAACTCCACCTCCGCCAAAAGACGAGAGATCCCCTCGGCCGCCGGGGCCATCAGCGACGAGTGAAAAGGCCCGCTAACCGCCAACTCCACCACTCTTTTCGCGCCCGCGGCTTTGGCCAGTTCACCGGCTCTTTGTACCGCGGCGCGTTCGCCAGAAATTACGATCTGGCCGGGGCAATTAAGGTTGGCCATCTCAACTACCCCGGCATCGCTTGCAGACCGACAGGCTTCGGCCAGTTTGGAAGCCTCCAACCCCAGAACCGCCGCCATGGAACCTTTTCCGCCGGGGACCGCAGCGGCCATCAATTCCCCCCGGCGCCTCACCAGCCGCACGGCGTCGGCAAATTTCAGAGTTCCTGCGGCCACCAGGGCGCTGTATTCACCCAGGCTATGTCCAGCCACATAAGTTGGGCGCACACCCATTTCCAAAAGAACCCTCAATGCAGCCACGCTTACGGTAAGGATTGCCGGCTGGGTGACCGCCGTCTCCCGGAGGGCTTCCTCCGGGCCGTTAAAACACAGGTTTTGCAAGTCAAAGCCCAGCGCTTCATTGGCCTCTGCGAAAGTCGCCGCGGCCACCGGATACTGTTCGGCCAATTGACGGCCCATCCCTACGTACTGGCTTCCCTGGCCTGGAAAGATAAAGGCTAGTCGTGGCACCGGATACACCTCGATTCAGAATGTCTGCAAGTGTTTTAGAACCTGCCCGGCTTGGATCATGATCTCCTGGATGATCTCCCGGGCGGGCTGAATCTTATTCACCATGGCGGCAACCTGACCGGCCATTACCGAGCCGGACCTGACGTCGCCATCTACCACCGCCGCGCGGAGTTTGCCCACGCCAAGCTTCTCCATCTCCTCCGGGGGCGCGCCTTCGGCTTCCATCTGCAAAAACTGCCTGGCCAGGCGATTCTCAATCACCCGCACGGGATGCCCGGTTGGACGGCCGGTCACCACCGTGGACCGGTCCCGCGCATCCAGGATGGCCTGCTTGTACGCCGGATGGGCGGTACATTCCGCCGCGCAGACAAAACGGGTCCCGATCTGCACTCCCGCCGCCCCCAGCGCCAGCGCCGCCACCAGCCCACGCCCGTCGGCAATCCCACCGGCGGCGACCACCGGCAAGTCCACTGCATCTACAATTTGCGGTACCAGTGCCATGGTCGTGAGTTCGCCCACATGCCCTCCGGACTCCATGCCCTCGGCCACAATCCCGTCGATCCCCAGGCGGCTGAGACGCTTGGCCAGAGCCACCGAGGCTACCACCGGAAAAACCTTTGTGCCCGATGCCTTGAGCATCGGCATAAAGACACCCGGATTTCCGGCGCCGGTAGTCACCACCTGCACCCGCTCGGCGGCCACTACCTCCATTACCGCCTGCGCATGGGGGGATCTGAGCATGACATTAACTCCAAAAGGCCGGCGGGTGGCCGCCTTAACCTTACGAATCTCCGCTCGTACCACTTCCGCAGGTGCCTGGCCCGCACCAACGATTCCAAGCCCCCCGGCCTCGGAGACGGCGATGGCCAACTCAGCCGTCGCCACCCAGGCCATTCCACCCTGGAAGATCGGGTAGTCAATTCCCACCAAATCACAGAGTTTTGTCCGGATCATACCTACTCCCGTCACCTGCTTCTTATGCCTACCTAGTTTCTCCGGAAAAAGCCTCCCCCGGTGCTCCAGGAACTTCTCACCGACCAAAGTTCGCTCGATCTTCGGTCGAAATCGGCCTCTCCGGCCATATGCCATCCGTGGCATGAGGCGGCTTCGTGCATCGTGCACTATGGGCCGATTTCTTCCCTCGATCTCGCTTTCTTTGGTACAGGTTCGAAGCAATGTCGCACCGGATGGTGACTTTTTCCGGAGAAACTACCTAAAATTCATGCCCACCTGAGGGCGGCTGCGGCCCAGGTCAGCCCCGCGCCGAATCCGACCAGCACCAACAGGTCGCCGGATTTTATCCGCCCTTCGCGAACCGCCTCATCCAATGCCAGCCCGATGGAGGCCGCCGAGGTATTGCCGTACTTTTGTACATTTACGAAGACTCTGTCCATGCTCAGTCCCAGCCGTTTGGCCGCCGCCTCAATGATCCTGATGTTGGCCTGGTGGGGTACGAAGAGGTCAACCTGGCCGGGAGAAAGGCCCGCCTTCTCCAGAACCTCCACCGCCGCCTCGCCCATGATCCGCACAGCAAATTTGAAGACTTCATTGCCGGACATATTGATGAAATGCTGCTTGGCGGCGATAGTCCTGTCGCTGGCCGGCAACCTGGATCCACCCGCAGGCATGAACAACTTGTCGCCGCCACCGCCTTCCGCGCCCAAAACGAAGGAGAGAAAACCTTTGCCCTCCTCCACCGGCGCCAGGACCACTGCACCGGCGCCATCGCCGAATAGGACACAGGTGCTCCGATCCTCCCAGTTGGTAATCTTGGACAGGCACTCAGCCCCGATCACCAGTACCTTGTCGTATATACCGGTGGCGATGAACTGCGCGGCGGTGCTGAGAGAATAGACAAAGCCCGAACAACCCGCCGAAAGATCGAAGGCCGCCGCCTTTTTCGCCCCAAGCTTGTCCTGAACTATGCAAGATGCGGACGGGAATAACATATCCGGGGTCACCGTGGCGACAATAATCAGATCCAGTTCCTCCGGCTCGACACCCGCGGCGGCCAGCGCCTTTTTCGCCGCCCCGACCGCGAGGTCCGACGTGGCCATGTCTGGATCTGCAATCCGCCGCTCGGAGATACCGGTCCGGGTCCGGATCCATTCGTCGCTGGTGTCCACAATCTTTTCAAGGTCGGCGTTGGTGACGATCCGCGGCGGCACCTCCGAACCGGTGCCGATAATTCCCACGGCCCTCAGCTCATTATTTTTCATCTTCCTCCCCCTCTTCCTTTCCCTGGTTTCTTTCCTCGATAACCCGGGCAATGGTTCCCACAACATCTTTCTCCACAGCCTCTTTGGCCGCCCGGATCGCATTGCGAATGGCTTTGGCATTGGAGCTGCCATGGCTGATAATCGAAATCCCATTGATCCCCAGAAGCGGCGCTCCACCGTATTCTGTATAATCCATACGCTTTTTAATCTTGCGCAAACCAGGCAAAAGGAGGGCACTGCCAGCCCTGGCTACAAGGTTGGCCTGAAACTCTTCCTTCATCATGGCAAAGATGGCGCCAGCCAGCCCTTCCGTAAGCTTCAAAACCACATTGCCCACAAACCCGTCGCAAACCACCACCTGGGCCTTTCCGGCAGGAATATCACGGCCTTCTACATTGCCGATAAAATTCAAACCACTCTCCTTCAGGCGCGCGTAAACCTCCAGGGTGAGTTCATTGCCCTTAGCCTCTTCCTCCCCGATGTTCAGAAGCCCCACGGACGGGTTGGAAATCCCCCAGACCCGCTCGGCATAGATACTCCCCATCTGGGCGAATTGAACGAGTTGATTTGGCCGGCAGTCCGCATTGGCGCCGGCGTCGGCCAAGAGCGAGATCCCGCGAAGCGTGGGAAACGGGCTTCCGATCGCCGGCCTTTCCACGCCCTTGATCCTGCCAAGCCGCAACAATGCCGATGCCATAGCCGCGCCGGTGTTGCCCGCGCTGACCACCGCCTGCGCTTCCCCGTCCCGCACCAGTTCAGTCGCCACTACAATAGAAGCCTTCTTCTTCTCTTTAATGGCATTTACCGGGTGTTCATTCATGCCGATCACTTCCGGAGCATCCACGACCGTGATGGCCTCACCCAGGTAACCTTCCTTGCGTAATGTAGACTCTACCGCCTCTTTTTGCCCAACAAGCAGAAGCTCCACTGGATAAGCTTTTACGGCCTCCACTGCCCCCCGGACGATTTCTTCCGGGGCAAAATCTCCCCCCATGGCATCGATAGCAATCTTCATCCCTGTTCAACCTCTTTGCCCCCTGAAAAGTCGCCCCGCTGCCCAAAGCTCTTCAGGTTGAATTAATCAAAGATCCTTTTTACCGGCTTGGTGACCGTCTTCAAGTGCGAAGACCACAAAATCGCCGTGAAAGATCTCCTCCTGCTCCACGCGGCTCTCCACCTGAACACGAAACCTGTTCCGCACGCTTTCCACCACCTGCGCCTTGGCGACGATCCGCTCCCCCACCTTCACCGGCCGGAGAAAACGAATCTCCGCCGAACCGGTAAGCGCTGTCGGCGCATCAATGATCGCCACCGCCAGGGAATTGGCCTGCGCAAAGATATGATGCCCGCGCACGATCCTGGTCCTGGCAAACCCCATGTTCTCCTCCGTGTCCATAATAGAGAGACCGGACCGGCCCAATTGCACGTCGATCAGGTCGCCGTAAACCTCATCGCCGCTCAAGGATCGCACCTGCCCGTAAACTCTGGCCGCCACCTGCTTGGTCCGCTCCCGCAGTTCGGGCAGGCCTAGTTCCAGGCGATCCAGACGGATCGTTTGCACGCTTACCTTGAAAAGCCTGGCCAGATCTTCGTCGGTGAGGAAGGGATCTGTCTCGAGCTGATTCCTGAGTTTTTGTTGGCGGGTCTCTTTGCTCATCCTTGGTTCGCCTGACATATCATCACCAGGATTTAGGTATTAGAAGCACCTATTAGTACCAGATGCCAATAGTAATTATATCGGCCTTGCAGGCAAAAAGCAAGTACTTTCTGGTCCCCGGATCGAGGAAAAATGGCGGGTAAAGACAAAAAAAGCCAGGGACCATCATCCTGGCCCTAAGCTTTTTTGCAGGTGTCGAATGCCACTTTACTCGGCACTGGCTTTGCGAACCTCTCTACCATCGTAGTAACCACAGTTGTCGCACAACCGGTGCGGCAGCTTTGGGGCATGGCACTGAGGGCATTCGCCCAGGTTTGGCGCCTCCAGCTTCCAATTTGCGCGACGTTTGTCCCGCCTGGAGCGCGAACTCCGATTTTTGGGATTGGCCATCTCTTTCCACCTCCATCCGTGACCGCCGGTCAAACCTTCTTTTCCCGCAACAGATCCTTCAGGACGGCCATGCGGGGATCGAGCGTTTCGAGCTGGCAATCACATTGTTTCTCATTTAAATTGGTTCCACAGTGCGGGCACAACCCCCGGCAATCCTCCCGGCAAAGCAACTTGATCGGCAACGCCAGAGACAAGGCCTCGACTGCGGTTGGAGCAAGGTCGATCTCATCACCATGGAAATAGCGCAGATCAGGTTCGTCCGGTTCCTCGGGCGCCTGTTCCTCTTCTTCACCGGCATGCCTGGCCTGGGCGCCTTTCCGGAAAAACTCCTCCTCAAACGGAACAGAGATTTCCTGCTGGAAACGGTCCAGGCACCGATGGCAGGTAGCCTCCACCCTGGTACTGACCCTGCCCCGGACAACAATGCACTTGCCGCTGTTATTTACGGTAGCGACCACCCAAACAGGTTCCACGTAGCGAAGTTCCCCATCCCCATCATTGCGGCGGGAAGAACTCTCCAGCTTTAGCGGCTGCAACGGCTCGGAAAGATCTATGTCCATGCTTGCGCCTTTTTCAGGCAAAATCCGGGAGATATTGACCTTCACGGGAACCACCCCTATGCACGCCGACCTTAATTATACCGGTAACCCGGATGGTTGTCAATGGCGGATCTCCATCTTGGGGATCTCCAACTGACGGATCTCCAGCAACTCGCGAATCTTCGGCAATACTTCCATGGTGGCCGCTTCCCCCGCCGCAATGCTGGCGGTCGCCGCCTCAAAATTGGTGGAAGCGATGGCGCCCAGATCCGGCCGAATCAGGACGTCGGCCGACGACACTTTGTCCCTGTGAATTTCGCGCTCCATGATATCAATGGACTGCATGATCACGTCGATAATATTATTTACCTTCACCACTCTGGCGCTTTCCCCCACATCCACCCCGATCACGATATCGGCGCCAAGCCAGCGTGCCACATTAATAGGCACCCGGTTAATCACCCCACCGTCCACCAGCAAGCGGTCCCCGATCCGGTGGGGCACAAAGACACCAGGTATGGCGCAACTGGCGCGAACGGCATCAGCCACCGAACCCTCGGAAAGCACGACCTCCTCTCCCCGCTCGATATCCATCGCCACAGCGGCAAATGGGATCTCCAGATCAGCAAAAGTCTTGTTTTTGGTGATCAGCCTGATAAATTGCAGGAGCTTATTCCCCTTGATCAACCCCATGCGGGGCACTGTGAGTTCCACCAGGTGATCCCAGCTTAAATTGGTAGCCAGCTGGATAATCCTGTCCAGATCAACGCCAGAGGCATAGACCGCCCCAACCAGGGAACCCGCACTGGTTCCCGCAATCACATCAATCGGAATCCCTTCCCGCAAGAGCGTCGCGATTACGCCCAGATGCGCGATCCCCCTGGCAGCCCCCGCTCCGAGGGCCAGACCCACTTTTACACGTTGCATTTAACTCACCCCTGCAATGTCTTTGCCAATATCTTTCCCGTAGCATATTCACTTTTGTAAACAAATATAAATCAAAGAAAGCTAAAAAAGGGGGCTCTCCCTTGAATAAATGGCTGAATCAGCGCCGCCGTTCCGCATATCTTGTGGCACTGGCAGGGACTATACTGACCGTCTCCATCGTCGTTTATCCCCAGGAGGCTTTCAGCGCTTCGACGCACGGCCTGCGGCTCTGGTGGGAGATCGTTTTTCCCGCGCTGCTGCCCTTTTTTATCGCCACGGAGATCCTGATGGGGCTTGGGGTGGTCCATTTCACCGGCGTCCTGCTCGAACCTTTGATGCAACCGATCTTTCGCGTTCCGGGGGTGGGAGGGTTTGCGGTAGCCATGGGGCTGGCCTCGGGCTACCCGATAGGCGCCAAGATCACCGCCAGCCTTCGGAGAGACAATTTGTGCTCCCGTCTGGAAGCTGAACGCCTCGTCTCTTTCAGTAACATGGCGGATCCGGCTTTTATGCTGGGAGCGGTGGCCGTCGGCATGTTCAGTAACCTGAAGCTCGGCGCCGCCATTGCCCAGGCCCATTACCTTTCCAGTATCTTGCTGGGTTTGTTGATGCGTTTTTACGGCGGTCATGAAAAAGTGTTGTCCCCCACACCTGCCAGCCATGAAAACATCCTTGATAAGGCCCTGCGGGATCTGTACCGGGCCAGGGTGGCCGACGGCCGTTCCATCGGCCAACTCATGGGGGATTCGGTCCGTGAGGCTGTCAATACCTTATTGATGATCGGGGGGTTTATCATCACCTTTTCCGTGCTGATCCGGATCATGACTGTCACCGGCCTGGCAGGGTTGTTCGGCAGGCCCGCTGCTTCAATACTCGGCCTTTTCGGGTTTAGCCATGCCGCCATCGCCCCGGTATTCAGCGGCATCTTTGAGATTACCCTCGGCACGGATCTGGCAAGTCAAGCCGCCGTTCCGCTGGTGCAAAAAGCAATGCTGGCAAGCGCGATTATTGCATGGAGCGGTCTTTCCGTCCATGCACAGGTTGCCAGCATGATCAGCGATACAGATATTCGTTTTTGGCCGTACTTCCTGGCGCGCCTCATCCATGCAATGCTGGCCGCCCTGATCACCCCGTTCTTTCTGGGCGCTACAACCGTATCATCCGGCATTTCCAGCCTACCGCCGTTTCAAGCTTATATCACTCCGCAACCAGGGTTTTGGGCCCATTTTACCACCGCCGTTCTCATTTTAATGGGCGCCCTCACAATAATGATTCTGCTCTCCCTGGCAAGCTTTCTGGCAAGGCGGATCCAGGTAGTGGTTCTACGGGTCAAGAGACCTTAGCTTCCACATCGTCCAGAACCTGTTGAACCCCGCTGGCCTCCCGGTATTTTTGCAAATTCTGCCGGCCCCGTTCCACCGTCTTTTGTGTCCGTATGATATCCTCCATCAAACTGTTAAAGACTTTTTGGGAATAAGCATAAACCTCACCGCGGATCCCAGCAGCCGTAGCGGTGGCTTCTTCCACAATGGCCCCGGCTTTGGCCTGCGCCTCTTCCACAATCTCCGCTCCCGTGGCTTTGGCTTCATCTATAATCCTGGCGGCTTCCGAACGTGCCTTGACGGTCAACTCATGCTCGTCCACCAGCTTGATCGCATATTCCTCGGCCTGCTTAATCATCCTCGCCGATTCATCCTGGGCCTCCCGCAGCATCCGCTCCCTTTCATTAACCAACCACTCGGCCCGGTGAATCTCCTCCGGCAAGGAACTCCGAATCTTATCGATCAGATCGAGGATCTCTTCGGCATCAACCAACACTCGGTCGATGATGGGAATGCGCGGCCTGGTCTCCACAGCAGATTCCAGTTGTTCCAACAGCAGCATAAGGTTTGTCTTCGGCACGTTCATCGCCCCCCATTTTATGAAATAATCTCCGGTTCATTCCCACAGGTTGCTTCGATTACCAAGTTTGTTTTCGGCAGCTTCATCGCTCCTCATTACATGAATTTCTCGCGTAACCTGGCTGCCACGCTTTCAGGCACCAGGTCCGTCACATCCCCTCCTAAGCTCGCCACCTCCTTTACCGCCGTTGAACTCAGGTAAGCATAAGCATTTGAGGTCATCATAAATATGTTTTCGATCCCGGGTTCCAATTTTCGGTTCATGGAGGCCATCATAAGTTCGTACTCGAAATCCGAATTGACCCTCAAACCTCGCAGGATCGCTATTGCGCCCTTTTCCTTGGCATAATTGACCGTCAGTCCCTCAAAGGCCTCTACTTCAACATTGTTCAAGTGCCTGGTAGCCTCGCGAATCATCTGAACACGCTCGGTAATGCTGAAAAGCGGTGTCTTGTAAGGATTGCCTCCAACCGCCACAACGACCCGATCAAAAAGAACCGAAGTCCGTTCAATAATGTCCAGGTGCCCGTTGGTCACCGGGTCGAAACTCCCCGGACAGATCACTGTTCTCACCCTTAACACCCCTCAATAGACTTTCGAAAAAAGCTCAGGATCGTTTCCCCATATCTTTCTTGCCGCCACCGCACAAGTTGGCCGTAAGCGTCTAGAACCCGGTCGTGGTTGCTATGTTCGGCCACCGCCACCGCTTCCGGCGCCAAAAAAGGCCATCCGCCCAGGATTCCCAGCGTGAGATCCGCCAGTTCCCGTCCGTAGGGTGGATCGATCAGGATTAGGTTAAACTTGCTGGCAGCCAGATGGCTTGCCTGGGAGACCGGCCACCGGGAAAGCACCTGCTGGCAGTCACCGGTGATCACCGTCGCTTCTCCACCAAAGCCTGTCAAAACCAGATTTTCCTGGATCATCCTGGCGGCGGCCCGGTTCTTCTCCACAAAGACCGCTGTCTTTGCCCCCCGGCTCAAAGCCTCAATCCCCAAATTACCGGTGCCCGCAAAAAGATCCAGCACCAGCGCGTCCACCACATAAGGGGAAAGAATGCCGAAAAGCGACTCCTTTACCCGATCCGCGGTGGGCCTGGTCCCCCGTCCCTCGGGGGCCTTGAGCCGGCAACCTTTGGCCAACCCGGCAATTACGCGCAACTTACTCTCCTCCCGCCTGAAAGGTCGCCCCGTTGCTCCAGCCTTCTCGAACTATAAAAACTTTTCGAACTATATAAGATCCGCGAGGGCGAGGCGTTCGCCAAACCGCTTCAGAAGCGCATCACGTAGCTTCTTGTGTTCTGGTGATGACAGATCCGGGTCCGCCTGCACGAGAGCAAAGGCGGCTTTTCTGGCTTCCACCAGTTGCTCAAGATCCCGGGTGAGATCGGCAACCCGCAGTTCGGGAAGCCCATGTTGCCGGGTGCCGAAGAATTCCCCGGGCCCCCGCAACCTCAGGTCCGCTTCGGCAATCCGAAATCCGTCCGCGGTTTCGATCATCGCCTGCATCCTGGCCCTGGCCTCCGGAGTGGCGGGATCGGCAATCAGAATACAATACGATTGGTCCTGGCCCCGGCCCACCCTGCCCCGCAGTTGATGCAACTGAGCCAGCCCAAACCGGTCGGCTTCCTCCACGACCATCACTGTGGCGTTGGGAACGTTCACCCCCACCTCCACCACCGTGGTCGCCACCAGGATTTGAATCCGCCCGTCCCGGAAAGCCCGCATGGTGGCTTCCTTTTCCTCGGGGGAAAGGCGCCCGTGCAGGAGACCCAGCGAAAAACCGGCAAAAGCCCCTTGCCGGAAGTGGTCAAAAGCTTCCACGGCCCCCGCCTGGCTGGTTTCGGTCTCCTCCACCAGCGGGTAGATGATGTAGGCCTGCCGGCCGGCGGCCACCTGCCCTTTTATAAAAGCATAGACCTTCTCCCGCCGCCCGGAAGAAACAAACTTGGTGAGCACCGGCCGCCTGCCGGGCGGCAACTCATCCAGCACCGTAATATCCAGATCCCCGTAAACACAAAGCGCCAGCGTCCTGGGAATGGGAGTAGCCGTCATCACCAGGAGATCCGGGGCCTGGCCCTTCTCCTTGAAAGCCGCGCGCTGCCTCACACCGAAACGGTGCTGTTCATCAACCACCGCCAGCCCGAGCCGCGCAAAAGCCACTGCTTCCTGGATCAACGCCTGAGTACCGATCACAATCTGAATCTCCCCCGAGGCCAGGCCGGCAATGATCTCCTCCCGCCGGGCCGGGGGCAAGCCGCCTGTCAAAAGCGCCGCGCGAATCCCCAACGCTGCAAACTTCTCCCCCAGAGAGGCGTAATGCTGCTCCGCCAGAATTTCGGTGGGAGCCATCAACGCCCCCTGGTACCCGCTGGCCGCGGTTTTAACCAGCGCGGCGGCCGCGACCAGAGTCTTGCCCGATCCCACATCTCCCTGGATCAGGCGTTGCATCGGCCTTGGAGCCTCCATATCCGCAAAGATTTCACTGATCGCCCGCTTTTGCGCCCGGGTCAACTGGTAAGGAAGCAGGCGATAAAACTTCTCCATCAGTGTCCCGTCGTCACGATGGCTGATTCCCGTCTCCGGCGCCCGCAACCAGCGCTTTCGCACCGCCAGCCCAAGTTGCAACAAAAAGAATTCCTCAAAGATGACCCGGCGCCGCGCCCGCTCCAACTGTTCCCAGCTATCCGGGAAGTGAAGTTGCCGGACGGCGGCCGGGCGGGGCATCAAATGCCTGGAGGAGACCAGAGACGCCGGCAGCACATCGGCTAGCGCCGGTCCAAAATCGTCCAGCGCCTGCCAGATCGCCCGGCGCAGGATCTTCACCGGCAAGTTTTGTGTCAAAGGGTAAACCGGTACCAACCGGCCGGTATGCAAGGAATTTTCTTCGCTCACAGCCTCCCAGATCGGGTTCTTCAGCAACAATTGGCCGCCGTCGGTCTCCACCTGTCCGTAAGCCGTCAGGGTCGCCCCGACTTTCACCTGCTGGCGGATATACGAGGGGGTGCGCCATCCACGCGTAAACCAGATCAGATTCAACTGGCCGGAGCCGTCGGAGAGGATCGCCTTGGTAAGAATCAGGTTCTGACGGTATTGAGCCCTGCGCTCCTGAACGGCTATGATCTGGCCGCGCACCGTTACGGTGTCATGCAACTTGACCTGCGCCAGAGGCACAATCTGCCGCATATCCTGGTAACGGCGCGGCAGGTGGTTAAGCAGATCGTCCACCGACCGGATCCCCAGGCGTTCCAATTGTCTTGCCCGTGCGGCGCCAATTCCTTTCACCTTTTCCACGCTGGTCTCTTCCAATCCCATAAAATTCACCCATCATCGTTCTCGTCCATCCCTGGGCTCCGCGACGCCTGCACATCCGTGTCCAACGCCAGTTGCCGGCGAATCCGCAAGCCGGTGGGGGTTACGGCCAGCCCGCCTCCTGAGGTTTCACGCAACTCGCATGGTAACGCCCGCCCAATCTCATCCATGGCCATGACCACTTCATCAAGGGGAATCACATTGATAATCCCGGCTAGCGCCATCTCCGCGGAAATAAGCGCATTCACGGCTCCGGAAGCATTCCGTTTGATGCAGGGAATCTCCACAAGCCCCGCCACCGGATCGCACACCGTTCCAAGCATGTTTTGCAGAGCAATTGCCGCCGCATTTACCGCCTGAAAGGGAGTGCCGCCGGCCAATTCGGTTACTGCGGCGGCAGCCATGGCCGAAGCCGAACCGCATTCGGCCTGGCACCCGGCAACAGCGCCCGCCAAAGGCACGCGCCGGCCAATAACCATCCCAATCCCAGCCGCGGTAAACAGGGCGCGAATCAATTCTTCCTGAGACGCTCCCAGTTCCTCGCCCGCCGCCAGGAGCGCCCCCGGCAAAACTCCGGCGGAACCCGCGGTGGGCGCGGCCACAATACGTCCCATCCCGGCGTTGACCTCCGAGACAGCCAACGCCAAAGCCGCCGCCCGGGCAAAGAGCCCCTTGCTTAATGTCTTTCCGGCAAGGCGGGCATCTTCTAAAAGCCTGGCTTGTCCACCTACCAGGCCGCTGGCGGAACGGATTTCACCCGACAAACCCTCTTTGACCGCCTCCCGCATCACTGCCAGGTTATGCGACATCGTTTGCCAGACTTCGTCTCTGCTCGCTTCCGTTGACTGGCATTCGTTCTCGATAACCAGTTCCGATATGGATAGATGGCGTTCTTGCGCCAACTCAAGGAGTTGGGACGCCGTCTCAAAATGTATGCCGGCCATCTTCTCACGCCTTTGCTTATATCGGGGGTAACATGCGCACCGCCTGGATTCCCTCACAGCCCCGTATGGCTTCGAGCGCCTTTTCATCAATTGCCTGGTCCGTTTCCACCACCATCAGAGCTATTGTTCCCTTTTCACGGCGGGAGAGCCGCATAAAAGCAATATTCACCCAGTGATCCGCGAGGATTCCGGCCACCGCCGCCACCACCCCCGGCCGGTCGATGTGCTGGGTGACCAGCGCGTAATAGCTTCCGGAAAGTTCCAGGGGAAACCCGTCCACTTCGGTGATCAGAATGTTGCCGCCGCCGGTTGAAGCGCCGGTGACTTCCACCCGGCGTCCCTGCAAGTCCTCAAGAAGGATCCTGGCGGTGTTCGGGTGGACATCACCCAGGTCCGCCGTTACCACTTCTACTTGAATGCCGGATTCCGCCGCGATCTTTCGCGCGTCCCGGATGCGCCGGTCATCCGGGGCAAAGCCAAGGCAGCCACCAATCAAAGCCAGGTCCGTCCCGTGGCCTTTATAAGTGGCTGCAAAGGAACCGTGCAACAAAAGAGCAATCCGCCGGGGGGCGTCCCCCAGAATCCGTCTGGCCATCAACCCCAGCCTGGCGGCTCCGGCGGTATGGGAACTTGAAGGCCCGATCATCACCGGGCCAAGAATGTCAAAGACGCCGTAACGAGACATACGACCTCCGGTTACACCAACTGGTAAGCGATTGCTATGGTACCCGGCCCCACATGGGAACCGATCACCGCCCCAATGTTGGACACCACTACATCCTCGCAGGGTAATTCCTGACGGGCACGTGCAGCAAGGTTTTGGGCCTCCTCCGCCTCCGCGGTGGTCATGACCGCCATCCGAACCTTGCGCCCTCCAACCTCCTGGCGCATCAACTCAAAGATCCGGTCAATCGCCTTGGCTTTTCCCCGGATCTTCTCCACAGGGGTGACCTCCCCCTCCTTGATGGTCAGAAGCGGTTTAATGCTCAGAAGAGTGCCCACCATGGCCGTGGCCCGGCCGATCCTCCCGTTCATCTGGAGGTATTCCAGGGTATCCACCACAAAGTAAACCTGCGTATCCTTCATGGCCCGATAGGTGACGGCAACGACCTCCTCTTTACCGGCGCCGCTTTCGGCGGCCCTGGCGGCGGCCAGTACCACCAACCCCATAACAGTACAGACGGTCAGCGAGTCGATCACCGTGATATCCAATTCCGGCAGCATGTCTTTGGCCAATTGCGCCGACTGGAGAGTCCCGCTCATCTTGCTCGAGATGTGAATGGAGACGACCGCCGAACCATCCGCCGCCAACTCCCGGTATGCCTCGACAAAGAGCCCCGGCGAAGGTTGTGAAGTGCGTGGCAGATCAGGACTGGACTTCAGCTTAAGGTAAAATTCCTCCGGCCAAAGATCCACGCCATCCTGGAAGACCTCTTCGCCGAAATGCACGTTAAGGGGCACCACTTTGATCCCGTGTTTTTTGATCAGTTCCTCTGGAAGATCGGCAGTACTGTCGGTCACGATTTTGACACGTTGCACTCTCTTCCCTCCCTTAAAAAGTAATACGTGGATCTCACTCCACGGAAAGAATGTAATAATACAAGGGTTGCCCTCCGGCGTGAAGCTCAACCTCCCGGCCGGGATAATCGCGCTTGATCCTTTCCAGAAGGTTCTGGGCCTCTTTGGAATCCACATCGCTGCCGTGATAGACCGTCAGAACTTCCGAACGATCATCCACCATCTGTTTCAAAAGCGCGTCGGCCACATCGCCCACGTTTTTGCCCACCGCTTTGATCTGGCCGTCATAAAGCCCGATGATATCCATTTCGGAGATCTCCACGCCGTTGAACTTCGAATTTCGTACCGCATAGGTAATCTCACCGGTTTTGACACCCGCAACCGCTTTGACCATCGCCGCCTGGTTTTCGGCGATGCTCCTGGAAAGATCAAAGGCCACCATCGCTGAAAGCCCTTGTGGAATAGTTTTGGTGGGAACGACCGTTACCTCTTTTTTGGTAAGTTCCTTGACCTGGCCAGCGGTCATGACTACATTTCCGTTATTTGGCAAGATCAATACCTTTGGGGCGTTTACCGATTCCACCGCGCGCAGCAGTTCCTCAGTGCTGGGATTCATGGTCTGGCCCCCCTGAACAATGGCATCAGCGCCAAGGCTGGTAAAGATCTTTTGCAAACCCTCACCCACCACCACTGCCACCACCCCGATCTCCTTGGCCGGTTGGGGAGGCGGCTGTTGCGCCGGTGCTTCGGCCAAACCCGCCGCTGGCTTGTTGGCGGACCGCAGCGGCAATATCTTGCCGCCCTTTCCGTCCGCGGTTTTGCCGTTTGCAACCTTTCCGTTGGCCACCTTGCCGATGGCTGCATTGGCCAGCTCCGTGATATTCTCGGAGCCCTCCGTCTCGCGGCTTTTGCCCTCAAGACGGGCCGTCCGCTCTTTGCTCTGTTCCACCATGTTGTTAATGGCAATCTCCAGCATGTCTCCAAGCTTTCCGCAATACTCCAATACCACCCCCGGGTGATTGGTATGGACATGGATCTTCGCGAGTTCCGGCTCTCCCACAACCAGGAGGCAATCACCCAAAGGCCCGAGTTTGCGCCGGATCTGTTCGAGAGGCAAATTCTCTCCTCGCAACAGAAATTCGGTACAGTAGCGAAATTCCAACGACACATTTTCGTCGATAACTTTGGTCGTTATGTCAATTTTGTCCTTTGCCTTTTGATTGCCCGCAGCCAGATCTTCTTTTTTCTTTTCGGCGGCAACTGAATCCCAGTTGACCTGGCCGCCTTGCAGAACCCGCAAAGCGCCTTCCAGGGCCACTACCAACCCCCGTCCGCCGGCATCCACCACCCCCGCATCCCGCAAGACCGCCAGCATCTTGGGAGTTTGGGCCAATGTCTGTTCCGCTTTGAGCAAGTTCGCCTGGAGTACCGCCAGGACATTCCCGCCTTTTTTGGCGGTGGCCATTGCTTCCTTGGCCGCTTCACGAGCCACCGTGAGGATTGTCCCTTCGATGGGTTTCATAACCGCCTGATACGCTTTTTGCGACGCCGCTGAAAGGCCGCGTGCCAGCTCTTCCGCATTGATGGTTTCCCGTCCGCTCACCTGCTTGGCAAAACCGCGCAAAAGCTGGGAAAGAATTACCCCCGAATTCCCCCGGGCGCCCATCAGTGCCCCATGAGATGCTGCCTCAGCCACCTTGGACACCGAGTCGGTCTTCACCTTCTCGACTTCCCGAACCGCAGCCATCAGCGTAAGGTACATATTCGTCCCGGTATCGCCGTCCGGCACTGGAAAGACATTTAGCGCATCAATAGCTTCTTTATTGACACCCAGCCAACTGCTGGCCGCCTGAAACATTGCTTTAAGTTCTGCTCCGGTCAGGTACTCCGTCTGCAAATCCGAAACCTCCCAGTGTGAAATGCGTCGATCCATTTCCCTCTACTCCCGGCGTTTAGTCATTTCTGACGCCACCCGAACCCCTTGCACCCGGATGTTTACCTTGGCTACGTTGATTCCCACGATATTTTCCACGGAGTATTTCACCTTTTCCATCACGTTGTGAGCTACTTCGGAGATATTCACCCCGTATTCCACAATAATATACAAGTCGATAACCAACCGATCCCCTTCCAGACGCACCTCCACCCCCCGGTTGAGGTGCTCCCGGCGCAACAATTCGGCGATTCCATCCTGGATATTTCGGGATGCCATGCCAACCAGGCCGTAACATTCCGTAGCAGCTACACCGGCGATGATCCCGATTACTTCATCGGAAATGTTAATCTGCCCGAGTTCGTTGCTCATCTCTTTGCCCATTTTCTTCCCTCCGGTAATGTTCTGCCAAAGCCCGGATCGCCAACACATCAAAAAATGAGCGAAATGCTGCATCCTTCGCTCACTTACTGTACGACGTCGCGCTGATTATTTGGAAGCGGCAAGCAGGGCGTTAATCTCTTTTACTACTGCCTCCGGATCCACCCCATGCATGTGAGCACCGCTTTCGATAGTTTCCATGGTTGCACCCATGCAGGCTATACACCCCATGCCATGTTTCACAAACACATCGCGAACTTGTGGGTGAATCCGCAAAACCTCCAGAATCGTCATCTTCTTTGAGATTGCCAAGCCAGACCCCCCACTCAATTTGTTTGCCAGGCTGTGGAAAAGCTTATTCCATTAATTCGCCGTAAAACCCGAAACTCCTCCTGAGCTATTATATGCAGGCAATTGCTTCACAAATCGTAAAATCCCTCTTGCCAGCTTCCGGGGCATGTGTTAAAATTACAAAGTGTGGCTTCGTAACATATCGGTGAAGCAGTGGCCGGAGTTAAGCCCGGAGGAGGTGGCAATATGGCAAAGGAATGTGTCGTTTGTGGCAAGATCCCGCGGACCGGGCATCTGGTGAGCCATTCGAACATTAAGACCAAAAGGCGCTGGCTGCCCAATTTGCAAAAGGTCCGGATCATGGTGGACGGCGTACCAAAGAGGGTTAACGTCTGCACAAAGTGCCTGAAAG
>JBLNCV010000043.1:0-10149 GCA_050260975.1 Syntrophothermus sp.
GCATGCCTCTCGCCCAGTAGTAACGCCGCCCCGGCAATCATGAGGGGAAGCGCGGCAAAAAACAGGGCACCCGGCGCCTCTCGAAAAATCACAAACGACAGCAGCGCTCCAGCAAACGGCGCAGTTCCGTATAGAGCGCTGGTCCGCGCCGCCCCCAGACTCCGCATCGCAAGAATAAACAGGACAATGCTTAAACCGTAACTGACGCTTCCCAACAGCATAGCCCCCAGCACTGATCGAAGTCCGGGAAAAGGGTTATGCAAAACAAGCGCCAGGAGCATGGAAAAAATGCCCGCGCCAATGCCCTTGACAGAAACAATGGCCAACGGGTCCTTTGCGGAAACATTGCGGGTAAAGTTGTTATCCAGCCCCCAGAGAGCGCACGCGCCCAATACACCGCCCGCGCCAAGGGAAATACCCCATTCGCCGCCGATATTCCACGAAAGCAAAACGCTGGCGGCGGTAACAAACAGAATAGCCAACCAGACACGCCGTCCAATGGCCTCATTGAATAAAAGGGCGGCGATTAGCGTCGTCGCCACGCCCTCAAAGTTTAAAAGCAGAGCAGCTGTAGCTGCAGGAGTATTCCGTAAACTGAACATAAGAAGAATGGGCGCCGCGACACCACCCGCCAGGACAGCTCCAGCCAACCAGGGGAGATCTCCCCTCTCCATCTGCGCTTCGGTGCTAGCAAGCCGGCCGTCAACATGCCTTGCCCATCTGACCAGCATCACGCCCAGACCGCTGCCAAGATACAAAAATGCCGCCAGGGGCACCGGTTCTATCGCGCCCAACAGTAATTTGGCAAAAGGGGCGCTTGCGCCAAATAAAGCAGCCGCAATCAGCGCTTGAATAATAGGATAAATCCTCGTGTGGTTCATTTTATTGCTCCGCCCTTATTTGTTTGGATACTCGTCTAATTTAAAGCCTGCCTCGAAGGGGTTCACAAAGGTGGCATCAACCGAAATCTGGTCCCACATAATTTCTTTTTCTGCGTTTATCCGTCAAAAGAAGAACCCGGCATAATACAGCACCAGCAAGCTCCTGAAAGTCAGATCGAACACGCGGCGTTCCGGGGATTTCCAATCCTTCTCCAAAGCCAAACCCGTGTATGCTGTCCAGTGTGTAAAATGAGAATGAGCCATCTTTTGGGTAAACTGGCCGCCATTAGCCTCTAGCATCTCTTCCAAACGTTTTACCTGGGTGCGGAGTTCGGGAACCCGGCCTACCACCCCCAAGCGAGAAAGGAGTTCCATGCGCCGGAACCACGCCATCCATCCCTTTGCATCCAACTTGGACATATCAGGGTCGAAATCTTCCAACAGGGGTCCGCACGGCGCGATCAGTTGCGCTTTCTCCCGAACATGAATCTCGGGCAAAGGCAGGACTTTGACCAGATGCCCGATTTCCCTGCCGACCATCTCCCGATTTTCCGGTGTTCGCCAGCGGGATGTGAAAGCGAGAAGCCGCAGGTGGTAGATATTCGGCCATCTGACTTCTGGCTTGAAAACAAGTTTCTCCCGGTACTTCTCGGCAATATCCCAAATCGATTTAGCATCAAAAACCGCCCGGAATGCTTCCAGCGCCGTATCAATCTGTTCTTTGACAAGCGGTTGACCTTCTACGCCGGCACGGGCAAAAACAGCGGCCCGAATCAGGTATGAACCCCCCAGGCCCTTTTGATCCAGAATTCTACCGACTCTGAACAGCTCACGGGCAAAAGTTTCATCCGTGCCGTCCAGCGCCTCCAGTGCCCTGACCAACACCGGATGGTTACGGGTGACCCCTTTTTCGCAAAGCAAGCGGATGCCCACCTCTGCGGCAGTGTTATATTTCCCATTCTCCGCCTTCTCCGCCGTATGAAAACGCGTCCCGAGCCAACCACCCGCTTGTTGTGAGCCTATGATTTCCTTTACAGTTTCATCCTGCAGAATCTGCTCCTGAAGGCAAATCATCTCTTCGGTTGAACCCGGTTCCCCGAGAACTTCCAACCTTACCCGGTATTTGATGGAGGGGCAAGCTCTTTCCAGAAGGTGGTCAACTGGTTTTCGCACTGAACCCCCCCTTTGGCCAGATCTGCTGCTTGCGACCTATTGCAGCGAAAAGATGCCCTTTCCGGTTGATTTCGGCGCGCTTCTTCAATTCCCCGATCAATGGTCTCATGATGCGTGAGTCCCCACCACCGTTTGAACTGAGATCAATGATGAACCGCTCGATCGGGTGGGTGTCCACAAAAGCCAGAAGCTCCCTCAAATTTCGTCACCTTGAAGAAAGCGTTTTTATGGACACGCGGCAGTTTCTCCGCCAGATACCGCAAATCCTGGCGCCATTTTTCTTCCCGCGTGGGCTCGGCAGCAAGCGAACCCGCCGCGAAGACGAACAAAAAAGAGCCATGCCCACGAGCAACACAAACTGGAAAACCTTCAGCTTATTTCTTAGCGAGAGATTCATCAGCAGACCCTCCTTGCTCACTTCATTTGCTAATATCGGCATGCCGCAAATGCAGAAGGTTCAAGACCCTTCTGGCGAGTGATTCCTGGATCTTTTATGGCTTAGAAACCACTTGTAGAGCTCCGGGTTGTCGTAAGTTTGCGTCCAGGAATCATGTCCCGCGTCCGGATAGACGGTAAAGCGGACATTGCCGTTGCAAGCTTTCAGCGCATTGACCATGCTTTCAGACTCTTGGAGGGGAACGACTGGATCCTTCGCACCGTGAAAGACCCACACGGGGAGGTCCTTAAGAACGCATGCCTTTTCCGGCATGCCGCCGCCACAAATGGGGGCAATCGCCGCAAACCGCTCCGGGTGTTCCATGGCCAGATGCCAGGCGCCGTATCCCCCCATGCTCAGCCCCGTCAGATAGACGCGGTCCGAATCCACGGCATATGCGGCCAAAATCTCGTCCAGCAAAGCATTCAGGGCATCAACCTCAAAAGGCCACCACGAGTATTGGGGACACTGGGGAGAGACCGCGATAAAGGGAAATTCCTCCTGTTGTTCCGAAACCTTTGGTATCCCATGCTTTTTCACCATCTCCAGGTCGTCGCCCCTTTCCCCTGCTCCGTGCAGAAACAGGATGAGGGGCCATTTCACCTGTAGATCCATCCCATAGCCTTTGGGTAAAAAGAGAAGGTAGCTCAAACGAACTGTTTTGATAATTTGCTTTTCAAAGGTATGCGCCTGGTGAACCATTGATCGCTCCACCTTTTTCTTGACTGCATCTTTCTTGACTTCCCCCACTATCACACCACTGCTGCTTCAGTTATGGCAAACCGCCGGCCGGCCGAGTCGATCTCCGCCCGGCAACCGATGGGGATAGTCAACATCGGCGAGGTGTGCCCGAAATCCATATCCGTGACCACAGGATAATTGTAGCGGCGTGTCCGCTCCAGGATCACCGCGCGTAGCGCTTGTTTCTCCTCGTTTGTATATCCATAAGGCCTGCCGAAGATGAGGCCGTTGATGCTTCCCAGGACGCCCATGTTTTCGTAATCCATCAACATGGCATCCACATGGGCCGGGCTGGGTTTCTCCTCCGACGTTTCCAGGAAGAGCAGGGCTCCCTCGAAATCCGGCCAGTACGGGGTTCCCCGGAGATGTTCCAGGGATTCCAGGCAGCCGCCGACGAGCGGTCCTGCTCCCCGCCCCGGTTTCAGCCAGGTCCAGCCGGATGATGCCTGTAATCTCCGGGGGCGCGTGAGATTGGCCTGAAGGCCCCAGTCCAGAAATTCGTCGGTCCAGGCGGGCGCCGGCGTCACATCCCCAACCGGCTCCACGTGCGTCAAAGTCTTGAGAAGATACTCCCTGGTATACGGCAAGGGTTCAGGGTATTCGGCCAGGTCCGTCATTAACGTCGGCCCGTTAAAGGTCGTAAGGCCGGTCATGGTATAAATGGCCAGATTAAGAACGCTGATGTCGGAGAATCCCATAAAGATCTTGGGGTTGCCGCGAATAAGTTCAAAGTCCAGTAGCGGAAGCAGGTGGCAGGAATGATTGCCGCCAATCGTGGCGACAATCGCCTTGACCTCGGGATCGCCAAACATCTGGCGCAGATCGGCCGCCCGTTCCTCGGGAGTTCCCGAAACATAGCCGCGACGCCCGGTGGCGTGCCCGGCCAAAACCACGCGAAACCCCAACGACTCCAGGTATTGACGCCCCCTCTGTACGCGGTGAGGAAATAACGCGGCGCCGCACCACGAGGGGCTGACGATCCCGATGGTATCTCCAGGCTTAAGAACCGGGGGTTTCAAAAAACCACCTCGAACAGAGAGCGGTGCTCTCCAAAATCTCTCATCAGGGAATTTGATGAGACTCCAAAATTTAATTCGCCTGTCCGGGCCAATCTTCCTGCGACCTTGCGCGGCAAAAAAATAGCCGTGGACTTGCCGTCCACGGCGTAGGTTTCAAGGGCTTAGCGGAACACCAGCCGGTACGCCCCGGTATTGTACGAGTGTTCAATCTGGGCGTTGTTGAAGATGGCCACCCCGAAGAAATACGGGTTTTTCGGGTCGAACTGGACGTCGTACTTGCTGCCGGTGGTCATCATCCGGCCTATCTCCAGAGTCCACATCTTCTTTTGTGCGTCGTAGAAACCTTTGCCATTTACATCGGAGCGGTCCGTCTTGGTGGCAATCGCCGTTGTGCCGATGATGATGCTGGGAATCTCGTCGCCCTGTTTCAAAGCGGTGATGTCGGCATCGGTAATCTCCCTCTTGTTCTCGTTTCGTATCGCGTAAGGAGGCGCCGTCAATTTATCTTTTGATACAAACGCCGGCCCGCTCTTGTCAGGTTTTTCATTGGGGTCATAGTCCGGCCCGCCTGGGTCGCCCTTACGGCCTGCACCCTTGTTAACCTTGACATCCGACGTGTTATCCACGTACTGGTCGTCCAGCCTGGCGTAAGGGTCGGTCCGCACCAGCTTCCAGTGCCACATATCCAGGAGTTCTCCGTCAGCATTGGTGTACTTCAAGGGCCGCGGAGTCGCGTCAGGATGGCAGGCGATGAAACAGCCGGTACTGTTAAAGTTTTTGGTGGAATTGTTGATGTTCCAGATAATGGCCGCCTTATCTTCGTAAGCGTAACCGTCAGGCCTCTTCGTCCAGTTGGCCATATCTTCAGGATTGAACCCTGCCGGCGCTACCGGCGCCTTGCTGAATTTCCCGTTGCCATTGTATACCCAGGGCGCGCGTCTCTCGGACAACTCCTGGTCCGGCCATTGCAAGAGAAAATACGCCGAATCGTTTGTGTACACAGACCGCATCGAAACAGTGATATCCCCGGCAAACCCGCCGCTGACGGGGATGTCCATGGGGGTGGCTTGATTCCACACCTGATCCACCTTGCCGTCAAGAACCGGGGCCGTGGAAACTTTAACCGAAGTTAAAGTGGCTTTCCCCTTTTCACCGGAAGGAGCCGGCGCTGCGGGAGCAGGCTTTGACGGAGCGGAAGGGGCGGGATTTTGCGGCTGGGCGAAACGGGGGGACCTCAGTCGCGGCCAGAAAGCCGCTGCGCCCACGACAACCAGCGCCAGAACCAACAATGGTATCCAGGTTCTCCTCATATGCTTTCCTCCTGTTGCCATGTTTGAAATCCAGGATTAGTCTTGCCCAAGTGTTGGATTTATATCCCGCCATTTCCTCCAGGGCTTGACCCTCCGGTTGTAGAAAGGTATAATAAAACCAAACAAGTTAGTTTTTGGAAATGCCCAAAAGGGGGAATTCCATTTTGAAGGTTTGGGTCCGGTTGTTGGCGGTGTCGTCGGTGCTCTTGCTGGCCGTGGCTTTCACTTCATACGCCCTCGTCGGGGAACGTTTTCTGACCATCATGGCCAACTCAGGAACAGAAGAAACAGGCGGCGAAGTTCAAACCCTGGAAGTGAAGATCGACCAACCACAGGAGGTGGTCTGGGAGGCTGTTCTCAGCATGGGAAAAACCTGGTACGTGGACGATCCCCCGGCTTTCCTCATCGGAACCAAATCCGGCCTGGGGGACATCGTCAACTTCCAACTCAGCCAGGGGCATGAGCAGCGTAAGGGAAGCTTCACCGCCTACCCCGGCACGTATTATATCACCGCACGGGCGGGCCATGGCGTAAGAAACGCCGCCGGGGACATCCGTGAATTCCACGTCTTCGGCGACGTTCGAGGCTGGATCACTCTTAAATTCTGATCAGGCCACGACGTAAAGGCGCAACCTTTTCCGAACGAAGCAGGTACCGGTGAAAAAAGTACTCACCGGCCGCAATCAAGACGCCAGGGTGATCGCTGCAAAGATAAAAGATAAAGGTCATGACAAATTTGACCAGAAGTGCAGTTCCCGTTTTGCTCATTTGTTTCACCTCCGCTTTTCGTTTCCCCATGCCAGCTTTTTTATCCAGATCCTTGTTCCAAGTCTAAGAATCGAATATACAAACTCAAATGTACGGGTCAGATGGCAAGGTTTGATATGCCAGCGGTCGAGTAACGGTATAGCCTCCTTCTCGACGGGGAAAATAAAGCTTTATCAAGCGGTCGTCATGCACCCTGTGCATTAGAGTTGCCAACCCAAATCTGGGTGGCCGGGAAAAAACGGGAGGGATAATATGTCCGAAATCTTGACCAACCAAAAGTACCGCCAGGACCAGTTGAAGGAGATCATCCTTGACCTCCACAGAGGTAAAGACTTTGATGAGGTCAAAGCCAGGTTCGAAAGACTCTTTGGGGACGTTGACTCCACAGAGATCGCCCATCTGGAACAGCGCCTCATCCAGGAGGGCCTTCCAGAAGAGCAAGTCAAGCGTCTCTGCGACGTACATGTCAACGTTTTTCGCGAGGCGCTCGATCGTGCCCAGGAGCCGTCCGCCATACCCGGGCATCCGGTTCATACTTTCAGAAGTGAAAACGCCGCAATCGAGCAATTGATTGATAAAGAGATCAAGCCCACGCTGGAAAACCTGAAAAACGCCGAGGACGAAGGCGCGAGGCGCAGCCTGGCCCAAACCTGGAGAAAAGCCCATGACCGATTGCTGGAGATAGAAAACCATTACAGCCGCAAGGAGAACATTCTCTTTCCTTATCTGGAAAAGCACGGCATAACCGGCCCTACCACAGTAATGTGGGGGATTCACGACGACATCCGGGAACAATTGAAGAAGATCTCTGAGTTTCTAAACTATGTCGAAGAGGTCCCAAAGGATGAAGCCGCCGCAAGGATTGACAAACTCGTTATCCCCGCCCTGACCGCGATCACCGATATGATCTATAAGGAGCAAAAGATCCTTTTTCCGATGTCCCTCGAAATGCTTACCGAGGCGGAATGGCAGGAGATCTACAACCAGAGCGACGAGATAGGGTACACCCTCATCCGGCCAGGCCGTGAGTGGGCGGCCGGGATGGCCAAAGAAGAGGTGCAGGCTGGCGCCGGCGTCAAGGATAGGCCTTCGGAGGGAACATTGAATCTGGACACAGGCTCACTTAATCTGGACACCGGATCCCTGACGCCCTGGGAAGTGAACCTGATCCTGAACCATCTCCCCGTGGACATCACGTTTGTAGACAAGAATAACGTGGTCCGGTACTTCTCGCAAGGCCAACACAGGATATTCACCCGGACGCCGGCTGTTATCGGCCGGAAGGTTGAGAGTTGCCATCCGCCGGAAAGCGTGCATGTGGTAAAAAAGATCGTCGAAGATTTCAAGGCTGGCCGCAGGGACTCCGCCGAGTTCTGGATTACGATGAACGGAGCGTTCATTTACATCAAATACCTGGCGCTCCGCGACGAAAAGGGCGAATACGCCGGGGTCCTCGAGGTTACCCAGGATATAACCGAGGTTAGAAAACTTTCCGGGGAAAAACGGCTCCTCGACGAACCGGCAACTCGTTGATTGCCGCCGGACTTGGGGAGCTATAAGATTCAGATAGATTCAGAACATGAAGCCCACGGATAAATCCGTGGGCAAATCATTTTGAAGGAGAAAGAGCCATGTCGTCGAACACTATCGCATAATACAGCCTCTTCCTTTCCCGTTAAAACATGGAAACAAATTTACAGGGCAAGATCATGCTGGGGGGAGCACCATGAAAAAGCAGCTTTACGTAATTACTTTTGCGATTATTGGGCTACTCTCTCTTTCAGCCCATGGGGCAAAAAATGAACCGGCTGTCCAAAAGCAGTACAGGGAGCACGAGAATCTCATAATCGCCGGTTCTGGAAGCAATCTCCCCATAACCGGCCGATTGGCGGAATATTACAGCCAAAAGTACGGCGAAAAATTGGAGTTGCCGAATAGCATTGGATCCAGCGGCGCCATCAAAGCCGTGATGGAAGGCGCCATAGATCTCGGCCTTATTTCCAGGCCCGTTAAAGACGAAGAGAAAAGTGAGGGTCTGAAGCAAATACCCTACGCTCGGATCGGAGTGGTTATTGGAGTAAATCCGGATGTGCCGGATAACAACATCTCTTACCAGGATCTGACGGAAATTTACCAGGGAAAGAAAGCACAATGGCGAAACGGCCGCATGATCATTGTCTTGATGCGGGAGCCAGGTGATAGTACCAACCTTCTCCTTGAGGAGAAAGTGCCAGGCTTCCGGGAAGCCTTGAGAGACTCCTTCAAGGAGCGTCGCTGGCAGATATTTTATACCGATGTCGAGGTAGCCCAAGCCATCGAAAGAACTCATTCATCCATTGGATTTACCGACACCGGGATGTTGGCTGTTTTCAAACCAGATATCAAACCTTTGAATGTCAACGGCGTGGCGCCAACCATGGAGAATGTGAAAAACGGCCGTTACGGGCTATCCAAGGATCTTTACTTTGTTTATAAAGAACCGCTTTCAACCCGGGCAAAGAAGTTCCTGGACTTTGTCTTTTCGGAAGAGGGCAGGCGGATCATTGAGATGAATGGCGGCATTCCAGTCAGGGGTATGTGATGTGGATGGACAATAAACTCCGATTCTCCAGGCATTTTACGCAACGAATGCTGCTTATGGCCGCGTCAACGGGGCTCCTGATCTCCATTTCCATGCCTCTAACCTATCTCGTTATGTCCTGGAATAGCGAACAGAAAGAAGCCATTGCTTACAGTCAAAAGCTGGCCTCCGACCTGCAAGAATCCATTAAAGAGAGCCCCCGCTTCTGGCGGTTCAACGTCGAGAAATTTGCCAGGGTCTTTATCGCTTTCCAGGTGGACGGTTTGAGTTCCGTAAAGATCTACGATGAAAGATCAACCCTGATCCATGAGGAAAAGATCTCTCCCTCCTTCTTGGAGATCTCCGGCCGTTCCAAAATCGTTTATAACAATCAGGTTTACGGTTACGTGGAGGTTTCTGAAAGATCGGAAGGGTTGATCTACTCTTTTGCGGGGTTGAGCGCAGCCTTCCTGGCTCTGGGACTATTTGTCGGCATAGTGTTGTACCGCTTTCCCACCAGGATCGTGCGGCAAGCGGAGAATGAAATCACCCTGGCTTTCCAAAAGCTTGATCACCTGTCCCATTACGATATGCTCACAAACCTGCCCAACCGGAGACACTTGAACAATCTTCTCGCCCAGGCGCTGGATCGCGCCAGCCAGCACCAGCAACAAATAGCCGTGATGTTTTTCGATCTCGATCGATTCAAGGAAATCAATGACACTCTTGGGCACAATAACGGCGACATTGTGCTGCAAATGGTGGCGGAGCGGCTTAAAAGCTGCATGCGCAACGACGATATCGTGGCCCGCCTGGGAGGCGACGAATTCATCGCCGTGATTCCGGATATAACCGACGCGCAAAATGCCGCCATGCTGGCTCAACGGGTCATCGACACCCTGGCTCAACCTTTTGTACTGGAGGGTCAGGAACTCTTTATCACCTCCAGCATCGGCATCAGTATTTATCCATCCGATGGCGACGATATCGAAACCCTGATCAAAAACGCGGACATGGCCATGTACCGTGCCAAGGAGCAAGGCAAAAACAGGTATCATTTCTACGCACCGGCCATGAACGAAAGGTTGCTCTCCCAGGGAAAACGCCCGGAAACTGGCCAATCGAAGATCCGCCGGATCTACTAGGAGCCTGTGCGGGTAAGATAGCTCCAGCAGATAGGAAATAACAACCAAACGTCGAATTAATGGGCATGAGCAAAACATATCGCCCATACAACCCAGACCAATTATTTCTCCTGCCG
>JBLNCV010000044.1:0-10721 GCA_050260975.1 Syntrophothermus sp.
GCGAAAAGCTCATTCCCGTAGCCAGGCGCCAAAACGATCTCCTCCGGCCGGATGCAAAACGCGACGGTATCTCCCACCTGGTAAGGAAAATATGGCGTATGCACCGAAAAATGCCCCTCATCGACGGTAAGAAAGCCTTCCTGGGCCGGCAAGCTCTGCGCCGGCAAGTTTTGGACCGGCAAGCCCCCAACCGGCAAGGCTCCGGAAACCGCCGGCTCGACGACCCCGGTCACCACCGCCGTAAAAATATTCTTCGCGCCGGTAAAGCGCGCCACGGTCCGGCTGGCTGGGCGGCGCAGGATCTCTTCCCGGCTTCCGGCTTGCAGCACCTTCCCGGCGTCATAGACCACCATTTCTTTGCTTAAGGTGTAGGCTTCCTCCAGGTTGTGCGTTACCAGGAGCAAGGCCACTCCGAGTTCCTCCCGGATCTGCAGGAGTTCCCGGTGCAACTTGCTCCGGATGGCGCTATCCAGGGCCGAAAAGGGCTCATCCAGCAATAGCAGTTGCGGACCGGCCGCCAGTGCCCGCGCCAGAGCCACCCGCTGCTGCTGCCCGCCGGAGAGTTCGCCGGGGAACCGGCCACCAAGGCCGTTTAAGCGCATCAGCTTCATCAATTCATCCACCTTCCTGCGTCTTTCGTGGGGAGCAAGCCGATGGATGCCGTAACCGATGTTCTGTTCCACGGTAAGGTGGGGAAAGAGCGCGTAATTTTGAAAGACATAACCGATCTTCCGTTCCCGGGGCGGCAGGTTGATCCCCTGTTGGCTATCGTAGAGCACCCGGCCGTCTACCGCGACGCGTCCCCGATCCGGCCGTGCCAGCCCGGCGAGGCATTGTAAAGTGAGGCTTTTCCCGGACCCCGACGGGCCGAATAGAGCTACCAGAGGTGCTTCGGCCTTGAAGCAGGCAGAAAGGCGAAAACCATCCAGGCGCTTCTCCAGGTCAACTTCGAGCATCGCGGTTCCCCCGAAAGGCCGACCTCTCCAACCGGTTCAAGGCAATCAGGACCACCACGGCGGTGAAGGTGGTAATCAGCACGAGAGCATTGGCCAGCGGCGTATTGTCCCCCAACACGGCGTCATAGACGGCAATCGGCATGGTCTGGGTCTTGCCGGGAATGTTGCCGGCCACCATGATGGTTGTCCCGAAATCCCCCAGCGCCCGGGCAAAGGCCAGAATCGTTCCCGCCATGATCCCGCGCCAGGCCAGGGGAATGGTGATCGTGAAAAAGATACTGAGCTCCGACCGGCCCAGGGTTCTGGCGGCATCCTCGACACGCCGGTCGACCCCTTCAAACGCGGCACGGGCGGCCTTGATCAACAGAGGAGCGGACGCCACCGCCGCCGCAATCACGGCAGCCTGCCAGGTAAAGACCAGCGTAACCCCGAAGGTCCCCTCCAGAAAGCTGCCGAGCGGTCCCCGCCGCCCAATGGCCACCAAAAGGTAGTAGCCCAAAACCGTGGGGGGCAGGACCATGGGCAAGGTAACCAGGGCGTCCAGCAAATCCTTGCCGGGGAACCGGCGCCTGGCCAGGATCCAGGCTATCCCGACTCCCAGCCCCAACGAGATCACCGTAGCCAGGGTGGCCACCTTAAATGAAAGAAGAAGGGGAAAAAGATCGAGCATTCGCTCCGCACCTTTCGCAAGTGGAAAAACGGCCTGGCTTAAGAGCTGTCCAAGTCCATTACAGGTTCATTATAACTGTTTTACCCCGCCGGAGCAACAGTTTTAGCAAATAACCAATTATATGGGAAAACCCTGGGATAACCAGGAATACCTTCCCGAAATCGCGAATTATATATAAAAGACTGTTAAAGATTGCCAGAAAGGCGGTCGATGGCCGTGCTCCCAAGCCTTACCCTTAAAGGCAATGAGATCCGGGTCTGGGTTATAGCCCTGGTGGCGGTTCTCATCCTGATTGTCGGTTACCACCTGCTGGAAGAAGTTCAGATCGCCGGCTCTCCCCCCTCGCCCGGTTGGAGTAAACATCTGACGGTTGGGAAGGGTGATCTCAACGCGCCGGTGGCCGTTGATCTTCTGCCCGACGGAACCGTCCTGGTTGCCTGGCCGCAGAGCCAGGGGTTACAGGTTGCAACGGTGAGCAAAACGGGCAAGTTGCAGAAAACCGCGTTGCTTTCTTTTCCCGCCGCCTACGACGCCCGGATTGTGGCCGGCGATCGGGTCTATGTCTTCTGGGTCGATAGCCAGACCAAAATGCTTCACCGTGGGTTACTGGACATCGGCAGCCTCCAGTTACGGCAACGGGAGGTCCTGGCGGCGGGTGTCCCGGCCTTTACCACCGTTGCCGATCCTGGCACAAAGAAAGCCTATGTACTCATTGGCACCGGTAACGGCGTAAACGTCTACACCAACGGGCCGCGCCTGGAGCAAGCCGCCGGCATCCAGATCCCCGCTGTGGAATCCGTGGATGCCAGATTTGATGGGAATGGACAACTTCACCTGGTTGCGTCCTCCAAGGGCGGGCTATTCCGCTACGACCTCTACTATGCCACCACGCCGGTGACCGCGCCGGCTCCGGAGGCCGAAACCGGCCCGGCGGGCAAGGTAAAACCGGGTATCCCCAAAGAGAAGGTACGGGTGGCCAAGATATCCACGGTCAGTACCACGGGGAGTGCCACCCTTGGGAATATCCGGCTCGGTCTGGATAAAACCCATTCTTACATCTTCTTCAGCAAGGAAACCTATAGCCGGTATATACCAGCCACCAACGTCTTCTTCCTCTCTTTCCCGCTCGGTAAGCCGCCCGCTACCGTAATGACCCCCGCCAGGTTGCCTTTTGCAAAATATCCGGTACAGACAGCAGGCCGGGTGGTGGTGACCTCTATCGCCAATCCGTCCCCGGCCACCGAGCAGGATAGCGTTTTGAAGGTGGCGCTATCGGCCAATGTTTTCAAAACCAGATCAAAAACCGGGATGGAGGTTGTTGCAGTAGACTTCGCCGGCGGCCAGCCAAAGACAGCCTATCTGGCCAGCAAGACCGCCGGAGCTTCCCTTCAGCCGCAGATCATTAAAAAGGGGGGCGACTATTACCTTGCCTGGCTGGAGACCGCCGGTTTCGGCCAATACAAGGTCAATATCGCGGCTACCTCCGCCGGCTTTAGAAGCGGGTTAAATTCCATCCTCCGCGCCGATCTTGCCAATGCCGCCTTAAACTCGCTCCTGAATCTCTTCTCCGTCTTTTTGGCCCTATTTTTTATCGGCGGATCGTGGCTGCCGCCGTTTCTGTGGATCTTCGGCTGTTACCTTTTGGCCATAAACTGGGCCGAACAAAACCAGAACCGGGTTCTGGGAATCGCGCTGGTTATTTACCTTGTCGCCAAACTCTGGAGCGTGCAAAATTTCATCTACACACCGGCGGTACGGTCCATGATGCCTGGCTGGATGGCCACACTTCCGGCCTCTTTCCTTATCCCGGCGCTTTTCGTCGTCCTGACGGGAGCGGGGATTGGCCTTCTCTGGAGGCAAAAACGGTTTGCCTCCGTCCCGCCGGCGATGGCGTTCTTTGCGGCGGTGGATACCTTTCTTACCCTGATGCTCTATGCCCCCTATATACGATAGGTTCAAGATCTGTTAAAGATCTATTAAAAATCTGTTCATAATTTGGACACAATTGGTTGTTACGATCAAAGAGGTTAATAAAGCGGCGCCAAAGAACACTGACTAAAACGACGCATTATATGTGAGGGATCGCGGTGCGAAATAGTTACCGTTATTGCAGCGGCTTAATCTGGGGTTTGATCTTCAGCGCCGTGGTAGCATCCGCTAGCTGGCCGGCGTTGGCCGGAACGCCATTGGAACTAAAAGATTCCATCCAGATTGCGGTGCGGCAGAGCCCCGCCGTTCTTTTGGCCCGGCAAAAGCTCCAGCTTGCCCTGGCCAGGTTGCAACGAGGTCAAGCTGCATTGTTTCCTTTGCTTGATGTGGGAGCCAGCAAGTCATACGGCGGGAGGCTGCAAAATACATCCTTCCCCCAATCCTGGGAGCAAACCGACGAATACGCGCTCTCACTCAAGATCCATCAAAGTCTGAGCCCGCTGCTCTCCGGGCTGGGGGTCGATCCGGGCTTGTCTGGCCAGGCAGGCGTAAGCGGCGCTTTGTCCCGGCTTGATCTGCGCGCCGCCGAAGCTCAATTTCAAAAAGACCTGGAGACCCTGGTGATTGACGTAATCTCCAAGTACATAGAAGTTTTGAAAGCAGAAAACAACCTGACCCTCAGCCAAAAGTCGGTGGAAAAAGCGCAGACCTATCTTTTCCAGGCCCAGGCCAAATTTGAACAGGGAACGATCCTCAAAGTCGATCTTCTCAAGATGCAGACCCAACTGGCCACTACCAGGTACAATCTCCTCCGGGCCGAAAACGCCTTGAAAGATGCCCAGGCCGGGTTCAACCGCCTCCTTGGCTACCCGGCGGATCAGCCGCTGAAGTTGGCGGCCAACCTGCCGTCCGGGCTTTTTGCCGGTGACACCGGTGATACTGGTGATGCCGGTGTTCAGGCCTCTGTGGGCTTGCAGAAAGAGATTGCCTCCGCCCTGGACAAACGCAGCGAGATCGTCCTGGAGAAGATCGCTGTGCAGCAGGCCAGGATCAAGGCCAGCCAGGCAAGGACACAGACCTGGCCGACATTCACCTTGACAGGCAGCTATGGCAACTCCGATGATCTGAATGGCAGCATCTCCCTGGAAACTAAAGACTGGAACCTAACCACCGACATTTCCAAGGGAGCCAGCCTCTCCGGCACCGGAAGTGCAAGGGCTTCCCAAGACCCCCAGGATTGGGCGGTGACCCTTGGACTGAAATGGAACCTCTTCGACGGGGGATCCGCCAGGAGCAGCATGCGTGAAGCTGATCTGACCGTATCTCAAGCGGAAACGAACCTGCACCAGACGGAGGACACCGTGGCACAAGATGTTCGCCGGAGCCACCATGCCCTTCTGGAAGCCCACAGCCGCCTGCCGGCCCTGGAGGCAGCCAGAACCGAGGCCGAAGAAAACCTCAAGGTGGTTTCAGCTCAATATCGCGCGGGAGAAAAGACCGCCGCGGACTTGTTTGATGCCGAGCTGGCCTTGCTTGCCGCCCAAAACGACTATAAAGACGCCCAATTGGATCAATTGGTGGCTGAAGCCGTTTTCCAGAGAGCAACGGGCAACCTGGACATTTCAAGGAATTTTGGGGTGGAACTCCCGCGAGTTGAACTCCCGAAAGATGTGGGGGATGGCTCATGAACATCAAAAAGCATTGGAAGGCAAGTCTTGCGCTGGCATTGACGCTGATCGCGGCAGGCTGGGGATTTACACGCCTCCAGGCCGCTAGAGATCAGGCCTCGGTCACGAAAGCAACCGAGGTGATTCGCTTCGTCAAGGTTTCCAAAGGGCAAATCGTGGAGACGGTTTCCGCACTGGGGGTAATGGCGCCGAAGGCCAAACTGGAAGTTCGCACCCGGTATGCCGGCAAAGTGGAAAAGGTTCCGGTTGAACCCGGCGCCACGGTGAAAGCCGGCGATCTCCTGGTAAAGCTGGATCCCACCGACGCGCAACTCAAAGTCAGGCAGGCCCAGACAGCCCTGTTGCAGGCGGAGGCCAGGCTGGCCAAACTGGAAGATCCCACTACCCCCCAGGAGATTAACCAGGCCGAAGCTGCCATGCGCCAGGCGGAGATCAACTGGGAAAGCGCCAAGACCGATCTGGCCAACAAACAGCAGTTGTTCTCCGCGGGCGCCGCCACCAGGCAACAACTTGATCAAGCTGCCGAGCAGGCGCGGATCGCCGAACTTCAATATGCCTCGGCCAGGGAGAAGCTGGCCCAATTGAAGATGCCTTCACGGCCGGAGGATGTCAACGCCGCCAGGGCGGAGGTTGAAGAAGCCAGGGCAACGCTTGCGGACGCCCGGCGACAACTCAACGAAACCGCCATCACGGCCCCCATCGCCGGCACCGTGATCAGCCTCAACGCCCAACCCCATGAACTCGTGAGCGCTAACAGCACTATAGCGGTCATCGCAAATTTGCGCCAGATGAGGGCGCTGGTCAATATTAACGAAGTGGATATCGCCAGGACCAAGGTGGGGCAGGAGGCGCTGGTGTCATTGGACGCCTTTCCAGGAAGGTTCTTCCCGGGGAAAGTGGCGCAGATCGCCGAAGACGCCACAATTCAAGACAATATCGTCACCTACCAGGTCACCGTCGAGCTGGACAATGCCAGAAAGTTTCTCAAATCGGGAATGACCGCGGACGTGCGCATCCTGGTGGCCAAAAAGGACGATACATTGCTGGTTCCCGTGGAGGCCATCCAGGAAGAGAGAAAACGCGCTTTTGTGAAGGTCAAGACCGGCGATAAAACTACCCTCCGCCCCGTCGAAGTGGGGCTGCGCAATGAAAGGGTCGTCGAGATCACCAATGGGCTGAAAGAAGGCGATGAGGTGGCGTTTCTTTTGCCGGCCGAGCCTGGCCCCAACGGCGCAGATCCAACGCGAAGATTCTATCAGTATGGCAACAGCATGGGCAGGCTCGGCGGCAACCTGCTACCGGGGGGCGCCAACCCGCGCTTTGGGCAGAGGGATGGGGGTAGTCGAGCCAGCAGGAGCGCCAGGGGCAATCGTTAGAAGATGGGGCTTCTTAGGGGAAACCCGATTTGAGGTGGAATCAGCATGTCCGATCTAAACCTGGTAGAGAGCATCAAAATGGCCTTTTCAAGCCTGGCAGCCAACAAGCTTCGTTCCTTCCTCACCATGCTGGGGGTGATCATCGGCGTCTCCGCCGTGGTGGCCATGGTCTCCGTGGGGCAGGGCGCGCAGGCCTCTGTGGAGGAACGGATTGGCCAGCTTGGTTCGAACATGCTCATCGTCACGCCGGGGAGGACGGCTGGTCGGCCGGGAGGCGCCGCCACCGCCCGGGGAGCGGGAGACCTTTTGAGCTACGCCGACGCAGTGGCCATCCAGGAAGCCAACCTGCCGGATGTAGACAAACTCACGGTGGAAGCCACCCGCACCGGGGTGATCCGCTTCGGGCAGAACAATACCACCACCAACATCGTGGGCACCACCCCTGACTATCCCGAGGTCCGCAACTTCTACGTGAAGGAGGGCCGCTTCATCTCGGCCTATGATCTCCAGAATATGACCCGGGTTGCGGTGCTTGGACAAACTGTGGCCTCTGACCTCTTCGGCGGTCAAGATCCCCTTGGGCAGGAGATCCGGATCGGCATCGTCACCTTTACGGTGATCGGTGTCATGGAAGAAAAGACCCAGGGGATGAACGATCTGGGGGATCAGGTCTTCGTACCGGCCACTACCGCCCAAAAGCGCCTCACCGGCAAAGACACCATCCGGGCCATCTACATCCAGGCCAAAGCCGCGGAGGTCACCGCATTGGCCGCGAGAGAGGTGGAAGCGGTACTCTTGCACCGCAAGGATTCCCCGGAAAAGTTCCAGATACGCAACCAGCAAGAGATCCTCTCCACCCTGGAGGGGACTACCAGGACCTTCACGTTTCTTCTGGCGGGGATTACCGGCATTTCGCTCCTGGTGGGCGGAATCGGGATCATGAATATCATGCTGGTTTCCGTGACGGAGCGAACCCGTGAAATCGGGATACGGAAGGCCGTCGGGGCCAGGCGGATTCACATCCTGACCCAGTTTCTCATCGAATCTGTTACCCTGAGCACCTCGGGAGGCCTGGTGGGTATCCTGGCGGGAATTACTGGCTCGACGCTCCTTTCCAGGGTTGGCGAGTGGCGGACCCTGATCTCTCCCGCCGCTGTCGCGATTGCCTTTGGCTTTGCGGCAGGCGTGGGGATCTTCTTTGGAATTTACCCGGCCAACAAGGCCGCCCGACTGGATCCCATTGAATCCCTCCGCTTCGAATAAGAAGGAAGCTGTTCCGCAACGGCGAATTACTCTTTGAGGTGCCTTTTTAGATGGACAGCCGGAAGAACGAGCCCCTGTACCAGCATCTGGCCACAAACGCCAGATATAGCTGTTACAACGGCATCTGCGCGATTGTCGCCAATAACCTGATCACCCCATTTATCCCGCTCTTTGCCATTGAGGTGCTCAAAGCCACCCACCAGCAGGTGGCTTTACTGTCGTCTCTGCCAGCTTTGATGGGCATCCTGGCTTTGCTGCCCGGCGCGCATATCATCGACCGTTTGCCCCGCAAAAAGCACTTTACCGGGATGAGCATCCTGGCCGGGCGCCTGTTTTATCTGTTGATCGCCCTGGTGCCGTTCCTGCCGGTGGCGGACCATGCCGCGTGGCTGGTAATCCTGGTGGCGCTCATGAACTTTCCAACCTCGGTGGCGGGCCTGGCCTGGCAAGCCTTCATCGCCGAACTGATCCCGGAACCGGAGCGTGGCCGGTTCTTCGGCGATCGCAACCGGCTTACCACCTTTGCAGGCCTGGTAACCACCTTGCTTTCCGGAATACTCCTGGAGCAATTTCCAAAGAACAACGCCCGGCCGTACCAGGCTTTCTTTGCGTTGGCCTTTCTCTTTGCGTTGCTGGAGGTTTACTATATCTACCTGCATGTGGAGCCTTCAAAAGAAACACCTTCACCGGGAACGCTCTCAAATAAAGCAGTTTCAAAGGACACGCGCCCCCAGGCTGGAACAAAGCCGGCGCGCCGGCCGGCGGGAACAGAAACAGCCTGGCTGGCCACCGCAAAAGAGATTCTCGGAAACCGGCCTTTCACCTATTTCCTGGTGAGTTCGTTCGCCTTTCACTTCGGCTGGCAGATGGCCTGGCCGATCTTTAACATCTACCAGATCGAAAACGCCCATGCCACCGCCATCTGGATCAGCATCTTCACGCTTTGCAGCAGCCTGATGTCCGCCGCCACCTTCCGCTGGTGGAACCGGTGGTCGGAAGCCAGGGGCAGCGCCTACGCTCTGATCTTTGCGGCTCTGGCCATCGCCTCGGGGGCGTTCATTTACACCTTCTCAACCAACCTTTACTACCTGGCGGCCGCCAACCTCTGGATCGGCGTCGCTGTCGCCGGCATCACACTCCTCCTCTTCAACCGGCTGTTGGAAGTGACCCCGGGCAACGGCCGCGCCACCTACATGGCAATCTACCAGATTGCCATCGGCATCTCCGGCTTCATCGCCCCCCAGGTGGGTGTCTGGATCATGAACGTGTCCAACATCTACGTCTCCTTTTACGTGTCAACCGTTTTGCGGCTGGTAGGGGCGGGCGCTTTTGCTTTAGCCGCCTGGCTGCTCAAAAAGCCAGGACCGGCCCGGGCACGGCGGTACCCCTCGACGCCTGAAATCAGTGCCTGACGATCACATAAACACCGGTGGCCAGTTCGTGCACCATCGCTCTCAAGATCCGGCTGAGCGACAGAGCGATCTGTTCTTTCTCCGCCTGGTCCCTGGCGTAAAAGATCGGCACATCTCCCCCCGCCAGATTCTTATCGGTGGTGATCACCGCCATTATCTCTTCCTTGAATGGGCTCTCCACGGCGGTTCAAGCCTCCCTTCGACATTGCCCCTCACTTGATGCGTTTGTACGCTTCTTTCCCGGCAATGGCATCCATTGGCCGGCGTTTGGCGCTCTCAATCACCGGCACTCGCCGGATCGCCATCCTGAGAGCCTCCTCGTCTCTGGCCATCGGAACAATCACCACGCCGATGTGCCCGTTTTCGTGGTTCAATCGCGCAATGGGGGTAAATTCCGGCTCGTCGAGGTCCTTGCGTACTCCCAAAATGGTGGCCAGATCATGGACAATCGCCTGTCGTTGCCCGATGTTGGAAAGAGTGGCCCGGGCGTTGGGATCCACCGGCTCAATTATGGCCCCCAGGCCGTGCTTGAGAATGATCTCCCTGGAGTGAGGCAAACCGACGTTCATCACAAAAGTATCCCCCACAAAAAGCTGTGGCCCTCGAAATTCCAGGGGCGCCGGTCGAATTTTGGCCAGGTTGCCCACCACATCCCCCTCCATGGACTTTTCCAGCAAAAAGATGGTCACAAGCCCGCCCAGCCCCCCGATCCCGCCGCGGACAAGGGCGCCGAACGGCAGGAAAAGAGCCAAACCGCTGGCCACCAGCGCTGTCAAAACCGCCAGGTAATTGCGCGCCTCAAAAACTTTGGCAATCCCCTCCACATAAGCTGACCCGCGGGGGACAAGTTCCGTGGCCTCCAGCTCTTCCAGAGTTTCGCGTTCAACCCGCCGTACCTCCCGGAATTGCTGTAACGCCAGCGCCAGAAAAGTCACCGCCTCATAATGCTTGGCTACCAGCGCCGGAATGGCCACCGCTCCCATGGACGCCGCCACGAACCCTAAAAAGAGGTGGACGGTGTACCCCTGAGGATAGCTCGGATACTGGCGGAAATCCACCCGCAACAAATGGAAGCGCGCGTAGGTGCCAAGAATCACGCCAAGCACCACCGGCATTATGAATTTGTCCATAAAAATACCATCCCCGCACCACGAGATTCGGTTCGAAAAAGGTGCAGGGATAGTATTGCCATTTTTGGCCAAACTTAAGCTTGACGGGATTGGGACCAACAATCTTGATCATCAGGGTGCACTTTTACCGGCACCCGGCGCGCAAGGGCAATGCCGCCGGGATCCAGCCGGCAAGTATAGGCATAGGCCTCGACCCCCGCCTCCAGGGCGTTTTGAAAGGCCTCCCCAAAAGCGGGGTCCGTCTCCACGTGCGGCGCGAAGGAGATCGCATCGTCCCGCTGGATTACAAAGAGTACC
>JBLNCV010000045.1:0-11455 GCA_050260975.1 Syntrophothermus sp.
ATAAAGATCACTCCCCCGATATGGGCTACACGCTGGTGTGGTTTCCCGCAAAGAAATCAGTTGGTGATAAAACACGTGTAAATCTATGGCTAAATCTTAACTAACCGCTTCGTCGCGATTAGCAATTTTCCTCTGCCATGAGGTTGTCGCCACAGTTGGTTGCCAGGTTTGTGGAGATACTTCTGAATTAATGCGGGGGCTCCCCGGTCGAGCCCCCGTCTTCTGTCTATGCCCCGGCTCCCGCGTGCCGCTCCAGGGCTTCCTCCAAAATGGCCAGGCCCTCGTCGAGATCCGCGTCAGTGATGGTCAGGGGTGTGAGGAACCGGATGCAGTTTCCGTAGGTGCCGGCCTTGAGGATGACCAGGCCGTGGCGGTAACACCAATCAACGATGCTCTGGGTAACTTCAGAGGCCGGTTCCTTCGTCTGCCGGTCCTTCACCAGTTCCAGGGCCAGCATGAGCCCGAGGCCCCTTATGTCACCCACCGCGGGGTAGCGCTCATGCCAGGCCAGGAGCCTTTGCCAGACCCGCTGGCCAAGCTCCCTGACGCGCTCCTGAAACGCAGGATCCTCATAGAGGCCTATGACCGCCAGAGCCGCCGCGCAAGCCACGGGGTTTCCGCCGTAGGTGCCGCCCAGAGATCCCACGACCGGCGCATCCATCACCTCGGACCGGCCTACCACCCCGCTGAGCGGCATTCCACCACCCAGAGACTTGGCAACGGTCACCAGGTCGGGGGTGATGCCGAAGTGCTCAAAGGCGAACATGCGCCCGGTCCGCATGAAGCCCGACTGGACCTCGTCTACGATAAGGAGGATGCCATGTTTCCGGCAGATGGCCTCAAGACCCGTCAGGAACTCTCCCGGCGGCACGACGAACCCGCCTTCGCCAAGCACCGGCTCCACGATCACCGCCGCGACTTCTTCAGGGGCCACATGCGTCGAAAGGGCCTCTTGCAGAGCCCCCAGGCAGTTTTCCGCAGTCGCAAAGGGCCCGTCCCGGTAAGGGTAAGGGTAGGGAAGGCGGTACACTTCCGGCGCCAGTGGCCGGAAGTGTACCTTATAAGGGTGATCGCGCCCGGTGAGCGACAGGGTAAGCAGGGTGCGTCCGTGGAAGGAGTGGGAGAACGAAATGATGGCGGGCCGCCGGGTGTAGGCCCGCGCGATCTTCACCGCGTTCTCCACCGCCTCTGCCCCGCTGTTGACCAGGATGGTCTTCTTCGGGTGGTCGCCCGGCATTAGTTCGACGAGTTTCTGGCATAAACGGACATAAGGCTCGTACATCATTACCGAAAAGCAGGTGTGGACGAGGCGCTCGGCCTGCGCGTGGATGGCGGCCACCATGCGAGGATGGTTGTGGCCGGCGTTCAGCACCCCGATACCGCCGGCAAAGTCCAGGAACTCGTGGCCTTCCACATCACGAACCCGCGCGCCGCTGGCCGACTCCGCGAAGATCGGGGTGGCCGAGTACACCCCTCGTGCCACATACCGATCCCGCAGCGCCCCAAGCTGACTTGTCCGCTCACCGAAGCGGAACTCCTCTTTCATTTTTGACACCTCTTTGCTGTTTTCTCCATTCTTCCCGCCACCTTCATTCAGCCACAGGCCGGTTTTTTCAACCGGGCGGCCCGGCCTAGTCGATGACGTTGATGAATTCCAGACCGCCATCCTCCGCGCCTTGCAGATGAACCCCCGTTTTTCGGGCCTGGCGCAGGTACGCGATCACCGGGGGCGTAAGTTGCTCGCCTGGATAGATCACGGGGACGCCCGGAGGATACGCGGCAACCATCTCTCCGCTGACAAGGTTCGTCGCTTCTTCCAGCCGCATGGGGCGCGTCGGCCGTGCGAACGCGAGCGCCGGGCTCAAGATCATCGGGGGCGTGGGCGGGAGCAGGCCGGCCGTATGTCCGGTTGGACAGGCGGCTGCTGCCGAAGTGCAGGCGGCGCCGGAAACCACCCACTTGAACGCGCTGAGGAAGGCGTCAATAATCTCCGCCGTGTCGCCCAGGCTAAGGAGCAGAACGATGTTGGCAAAGTCGGAGAGTTCGATCTGAATCCCGCACTGATACCGGAGGGCACGCTCCAGGGCATAACCGGACAGGCCGCTTTCCCCGACGTTGATCACGATGCGGGTTGGGTCGGTACGGAAGGACCCCCGGGAGAAGTCAAGGTCCAAACACTTTACCCCCATTCCGGCCTGCGCCATGGCCCCAACTTCGGCGGTGATTCGGCGGGCGAAGTCCAGTACCTGCTGGAGGCGGCGGGCGCCTTCATTGGCCAGCAGGAAGCGGGCGGCGTCGAGGGAGCCTAAGATGAGGTAGGAGGGACTGGTGGTCTGAAGAATGCGCAGATATCGCCTTACCCGGCCAACCGGCACCCGATCCCCTTTGAGATGGAGCATCGAACCCTGGCTGAGGCTTCCGGCTGTTTTATGAACTCCCTGGGCCACGGCGTCCGCGCCCTGCTGAAGTGAGGAGAACGGCAGGTCCGGGTGGAAGCCGAGATGGGCTCCGTGCGCCTCGTCCACCACCAGGGGAAGCCCGCGGGCATGGACGATCTCCGCGATGGCCCGCACATCGGAGACCACCCCGTAGTAGGTTGGGTTGACGATTAGAACCCCCCTCGCATTGGGGTGTCCGGCGAGCGCCTTCTCGACCGTCTGCGGTGATACTCCAAGTGGAAGGCCCAAGGTTTCCTCTATGTCTGGCTCCATATAGACAGGGCGGGCACCGCTGAGAATAAGCCCCCCCACGACGGAGCGGTGCGCGTTTCTTGGAATGATGAGTTCGTCGCCAACCCCGCAAAGGGCCATAATCAGGGTATGCAGGCCGCAGGAAGTTCCATTCACCAGGAAAAAGGTGTGGTCCGCGCCCCAGGCCTCCGCCGCCAGCGACTGAGCCTCGGCGATGCACCCGTCCGGCGCGTGGAAATCATCCAGTCCCTCGACCCCTACCACATCTGCCTCAAAAGCGTTACGGCCCACCAGGGAGAGGAAGGCTTCAGCAACCCCCGTTCCGCCCTTGTGCCCGGGCATGTGGATCCTCCCGACCCCCAGGTAGTTCCGGATCGCCTCGATAATCGGCAATCGATGCTGGTCCAGTGGTGACATCGTCCATGGTCCTCCTTCCTGTTGTATTGGTTCCCGCTGGTCAAGAGTGCCCTCACGAAACATCGTACAGGTAGTCACATAATATGAAGGAAAAGACCGGGACGTTCAAGCCGGCAGGGCTTGGGCCGACCGGGGAACTCTTATCGAGCGGCCGAATCGGTCATAGTTGTCCTTTAAATAACCAGAAACAAGGGGGTCAAGAAGATGAAATTAGCAGCCAGGGCAGGGCTGTTGCCCGGTGAGACAGCCTTCAGCCAGGGCGAGAGGTTGTACCGCGCCGGAATCCCCTTCATCAACTTTGCCTGGGGCGACCCCGACCAACCGACGCCCGAAGCAGTCAAGGCTGCGACCTGCCTGGCTCTCGCCCGGAACGAGACCAGGTATGCCGACACCTCCGGCGTGCTCGAACTCAGGCAGGCCGTCGCGGAACATGTCAGCCGCACCCGTGGGGCGCCGGTCTCCTGGGAGGAGGTGATCGTCCTTCCAGGAGCCAACCCTGGCGTCTTCCTGGCCATGCTGGTTCTTATCGACGAAGGCGACGAGGTGATCTACCCCAACCCGGGCTATCCTCTCTACCCGTCGGCCATCAGGGCGGCGGGCGGCAACCCCGTGCCCCTCCCCTTGCGCCCCGAACTTGGCTACACTTTCGATCCGCAAGAACTCCGGGCCCTGATCACTCGCCGGACTCGCGCCATCATCGTCAATTCGCCACAGAATCCCACTGGTTCCCTTCTAGGAGCCGAGCATCTTGCCACGCTCGCCGAGGTGGCGGCCGGCATGGATCTCTGGCTCTTATCAGACGAGGTATATTACAGCTTTGTCTACGATGGGCGGTTTCAGAGTCCCTTTTCACTCCCCGAAGCGCGCGAGCATGTTCTCCTCCTCGACAGCTTCTCAAAGACCTTCGCCATGACCGGCTGGCGCCTGGGCTACGCCGTCGGCCCGCGCCCGGTCATTGAACGCCTCGGCGTTCTCTTCGCCCTGGTGGATTTTTCCGTCAACACCTTCATTCAGTATGGGGGGATCGAGGCTCTCCAGCATCACGACGACGTGGCAGCAAGCATGCGAGCCGTCTACCAGGAACGGCGCGACCGGATGGTGGCCGGCCTCAATGCTATCCCGGGGATCAGTTGTCCCACCCCCGCCGGCAGCTTCTATGTGTTCCCAGAAGTGACGGGAGCCTGCCGTCGCCTGGGGGTAAAGGACGCCCTGGCTTTTCAGGAACTGGTCCTTGAGAAAGCCCGGGTTGCCGTGATGGCCCGTCACTGGTTTGGCCCGCGCAACCCGGGTGAGGTGGGCGAGTTCGTCCGCCTCTCTTACACCTTGCCCCTCACCGACATAGATGAAGGGCTCTGGCGCATCCAATCGCTGGTGGAGGGCAGCTGAAGGAGAGACTCAATTCCAATATCATGAGCAAAGGCGGCGACTTTGCAATGGAAGCATTACTACAGGGAGGGATGCCTTATGGCACGATTTGACCTGGAGGCCGTCCTGCCGGAGCTTGGGCTGCCGCAGCGCGACCTTCACAACCACCCGAGTTCCGGGCGAACCTTTCCCGATGGGGGCCACTACCGGTTCGAGGTTTCCGGAGTGGAGGACAGGGTGGCCCTTGAGGCCATGTTGGATGAAGCTCAGAAGCGCGGCGTCACCATCCACCGCATCATCGGGTCGGTGCAGGGCGCGGCTCTTTTGACCAAGCCGGACCTGCGTGAGTTTGCGGAACTCGCCCATGACGCCGGGGTCGAGGTGGTCATGCCGCCTTTCCCCAGCCGGGCCTGGGACACCGGGCGGGTCATCGCCACCACCGAAGGCTACATGTCCGGGATCCGGATCCGCGGCGCGGACAACTTCGCCTCGGTCCTGCGCGACATCGCGCGCTGCCTGGAGGCGGGGATCCGGGGCTTCCTGGTGGTGGACGAAGGCCTTCTCGTAACGCTCGATGCTCTGAGGAAGAGAGGAACCATCCCACCGGAGACCGGCTTTAAATTCTCCGTGTACGCCGGGCACGCCAACCCTGCCGCCATGAAGCTTCTGGAACAGCTGGGCGCCACCACGGTCAACCCCTTGCCCGACCTGTCCCTGGCCATGCTGGCGGCCATCAGGCAGGTCATCGGCGTCCCGATGGATGTCTATGTTTCCTGCATCGAGTCGTGGGGCGGCATACACCGCTTCCATGAAGCGGCCGAGATCGTCCGGCTCTGCTCGCCCTGTTACCTCAAGATTGAACCGGGACGTTCGGAGATGGACCACTACAAACCGTGGCTCACGCCGGATTTCCGGTGCTTCTGGGTGCGGCAGAAGGTGAAGTACGCGGCGATCCTCCAGGAACTTCTTGAGGATGCCGGGGCGGCCTTTAAGGTTTCATCTCCAGGGGCCCCGGACTTGCGAATCCCGAAACCTTAAACAAGGAACCACTGCTCTCGAGACTTTAGAGCGGGGGGCCTGCGGCCCCCGCTCTCTTGCCACATCCCCTCCTTTCCTGCGACATGGGGGAACCTGCGCGAACCGCATCCCGCATCCATGCATATACTGTCCCATCAATAGCATCACGATCTGGGGAGTCCGGAGGGAGGAGTGGCTATGGTCGAAGTATTCACCCGCAAAGCCAGCGGGCTTGTACGAAGCGTGTCCACCCGCGATGTGTTCATCTATAACCTGGGCATCATCAACCTGGGGTTCGGCATCTCCTACATTCTTCGGTGGGGAACGCCTTATTACTTCGGCGCGGATTTGATTCGCGCGACGCTCATCGTTGCGTTCTTCTGCACCATCCAGGCGCTGGTCTACTATCTGTTTTCGGTGGCCTTGCCACGTTCCGGCGGGGAATATGTCTTCATCAGCCGGGCCTTGCACCCCTCGCTGGGGTTTGCCTTCAGCTTCAGCACCACCCTCTGGATGATCTTTTATGTGGCGTGGTCGGCGGCCAATTTTGCCAGTCTTGGGCTTTCCAGCTTTTTTACCATCCTTGGCCTGCATCTCAAAAACCCCAACCTGGCGGCGACCAGCGTTTGGTTGGAATCCCCCATGGGGATATTTGTGGTTGGCACCGAACTCATCATTGTCGCCGGCTCGTTGTTCATCCTGGGAATGCGGCCCTACCTGCGGGTGCAATTCTGGGCCTTTGTGGTGGCGATGCTGGGCATCGCCGCCACATTCGTGGTCTTGCTTTCCACGAGCCATCCGCAGTTCGTTGAAGCCTTCAACGCCTTCGCCCGATCTTCCATCGGGGAAGACGCCTACGACCGTGTCTTTGCCATCGCCCGCCAATCAGGCTGGCGAACTCCGGGGTTCAACTGGCCCGCAACTCTGGCGGTCCTGGTCTGGCCTTTCTACCCGCTCGCATACAGCTTCATGTCCACCAGCTTCGGCAGTGAGATTCGCCGTGTGGAACGCAGCCAGCTTATCGGCATGCCCGGCGCCGTGGTGTTCGCGGCCATGGTTTTTCTGGCCCTCATTACCCTGGCGGACCGGGTGATGGGGCTTGATTTCCTCGGGGCAATCGGCTGGAACGCTCTGGCGGCTCCCGAAGGGTCGACGAAGGTAACGCCGTGGTTTCACCTCCTGGCCAGCTTGCCCAGTGGGAGCACGCTGTTGGTGCTATTGATCACCCTTGGGTTTGTGATGTGGACGTACTTCTGGATCGGGGGAGACATTCTGTACACCACACGGATGATCTTTGCCTGGGCCCTGGATCGGGTGGCGCCCGACCGCCTGAGCGCCGTTCATCCGACCTTGCGAACTCCGGTGAACTCCATCCTCCTGTCCATGGCCATGTCTGAAATATTCCTGGCCCTTTATGCCTTCACCCCCTGGTTCACAACCCTTGTGGGGACCCTGGCCATCACCCTGACCTTTCTGATGATCGGCATTTCAGCCACCGTCTTTCCGTACACAAAACCTGAGATGTACTCAAATTCCCCTGTAGCGCGTTACCGCATCGGTTCGATCCCCGTGATATCGCTGCTTGGCGTCGTGACCACGGTCTTCATGGCCTTCATGGCCTACCGCCTGTTCAACGACGAAATCGCGTCGGGTCCGAAGGGAACGGCGCTGGTAACGGTTGGCGCGCCTTTGCTGTTCGGGTTTGCCTGCTTCTATCTTGCCAGGTTCTGGCAGAAGAAACGAGGCGTTGACATTTCCCTGGCCTATAAAGAAATACCCATCGAATAGAATCGAACAAATGGGGTGGGCGGGAGTTTCACAAGGGGAGGTGGCGTGTCTCCATGCGGATCTTCTTTGCCACGGACATCCATGGTTCAGAGAAGTGTTTCCTGAAGTTCCTGAACGCCGCGGCGTTCTACGGCGCGCAGGTTCTCATTCTCGGCGGCGACATCACAGGCAAGGCAATGGTCCCCATTGTCAAAGAGCGGAATGGATCTTACCGCACGGTCATTCATGGCCGGGAGATCCTTGCGTCCACAGAGGCTGAACGCGAGGATCTGGAGAAGCATATTAGATTTGCGGGATCTTACCCATTCCTCACCACGCCCGGGGAACTTGACGAACTTAGAAACGATGGGGAGCGGTTGAGGCGGATCTTTGCCCAACTGATAGCGGAGTCTATCTTGCGATGGATCGATATCGCCGAAAGCAGGTTGAGGAGCGCCGGAACCCATTGCTTCATCCAACCCGGCAACGACGATGAAATGGCGGTCGGCGATCTCCTGGGCCAAAGTGATGTGGTCATAAACCCCGAAGGGCGAGTCATTGAGTTGCCGGGCGGTTATCAGTTGGTGAGTACCGGGTACGCCAACCAAACTCCGTGGGATTGCCCTAGGGACATGCCTGAAGAAGACCTGCAAATCCGCATCGCGGCCATCCTGTCCCAGCTTGGAAGCGCGGAAGGCACCATCTTCAACTTCCACTGCCCTCCCTATAACACGAACATTGACGAGGCTCCCCGGTTGGACGCTGATTTACGACCTCTCCTTGGCCCCGGCGGCCAGCCTAGGATGGCGCCGGTGGGTTCGACTTCGGTCCGAAAGGCCATAGAGGAGCGCCAACCTCTGCTGGGGTTGCACGGGCACATCCACGAATCAAGGGGAGGCGTCCGGCTGGGACGGACTATTTGCATCAACCCGGGGAGCAGGTACAGCGAAGGGATACTCCAGGGCGTGATCGTTGATCTCCAAGGCAATCGTGTAAGGAACTATCAGTTAACTGCCGGGTAGGAGACAGCTTCCATGAATGCGTTCAGCACTTGCCCTGACGAACCCGTCCTGCAAGAAGCACTGCGCCTCATTCGCGAAGCAGAGGCCAAGGGAATCCTTCTGAGACTGCTTGGTTCCACAGCCGTGCGTGTGCATTGCTACCGGCATGCAGAGTTGTTTGAAGCCCTGGGAAGGCCGATGGCCGATCTGGATTTCATCACGAACCGGACCTGGGTTCGTCAAATGCCGGAATTCATGGAAAGCCAGGGCTACGAGGCCGACAGAGAGGTTCTCGCACTGTTTGGCGCCGAGAGGCAGATTTATGATCATCCCGCCACCGGCCTCCATGTGGACCTTTTCTTTGACCGGTTGAGCTTCTGCCACGAGATCGATCTTCGGGGACGTTTGGAGCTGGATTCGCCGACCATCACGCTGGCGGACATCTTTCTTGAGAAACTGCAAATTGTCAAGATCACCGGGAATGACCTCAAAGACCTGGCCATTCTGGTGGCCGAGCACGGCATAGGTCCCGATGACCCGGAGACGATCGATGCCGGCCGGATTTCCAGGGTGCTTGCGCAAGACTGGGGGTTTTACCACACAAGCATGTCCAATTTGGACACACTCGCCCAATTCGTGACCGAATCCACGGGAGTTAAGGCTGGCGTGCGAGAGCGGATTCTGACTCGCATCCAGGAGATCAGGGACCGGGCAGATGCCGAGCCCAAGTCATTGCAGTGGAAGCTGAGGGCGAAGATCGGCCCCCGGGTCAAATGGTATACGGATGTCGACGAAATCCGTCGATAGGACGTGGCCCAGGCTTATTCGCCGTGGGGCGGATGAGGACCAGCGGCGTTTGCTCGTGCCCGTTACCGAAAGGGTTTGAAGTGAGCACTTCCAGACAGGACCTCCGCATCTCGGGGGTGAACCCTGACGAAATGCCGACCAGGTCGACCTTCCCGAGGTCGTTGGTGTCGACGATCATGACCGGGATGCCCGCCGCTTGCTTCAACTCTTCGGCGACCTGGTTGGCGCCCGCGGGACCGAGGACGATGTAGCGTTCATAGGGAGCCATGGTTCCCGAGACGTCGTCGATGAGCTTCACCTCCGGCCCCACGGCGCGGTAGAACAGCCCTTTTACGTGAAAAAATCTTCCAAGGAGGGCCAGAAAAAATCCCACCACGGTCCGCGTTCTTCCCGCCATCTGGATCGCAACCTGCATGGTGTTTGGGGAGGTCAGGCTCCCCTCCTTGCCGGTGAACCGGCAGCCAATCCTGGCCAGCAATCCCGGCCGGACTTCCTCGGGCAAAATGATGCGTCCCTGGGTTATGGCCACCGGGGTCTCCGCAACGGCCAAAACGTCGCCAGACCGGGCGATCTGGCGGGTGTAGCGCCGGACGACCTCCCGGAGGTCCTCACCCGGGTTCAGGATGTGGGTTCGGAGCGGAATGCCCTTCAGGCCCCTGGAACTCATGAAATTCCCTCCCCCAGATCTACATATTATGGACTATGCAGGGGCGCCGCCACCGGTGCGCGTCCAGGCAGAGCCGGAGCAACGGAAAGGAAGATGTGCCATGCCCACCTGCGCATGGGTCGTGACCAACCTGAAGCCGGAAGTCGATCTGGTGCCCTGTCAGCCCGTGAGCCGGATCGTTCTCGAACTTCTGGGTCAACCCTGGGTGGCCCAGCGTCCCCCGGTAGTCCTGGCCACCGATCGGGACCACCCGAGGCCCAGGTTTTTGGCGACTCTGGAGGATACGGCTTTGAATATGCCGGAGGATCGGTTGCCCGTATACGACGGTTTAATCCGGGACGTCTCGTGGAAAACGGCGGGGCGCGCGGTGCAGGTAGCGGTGGAGATGGTGTTCTCCGCTCGAATCCGGCAGATCTGGGAGCCTGGCGTCCCCGCCCGGCTGGGTCTGGAGCTTGAACGCCGTGCTATCACGGAGATAATTGCCGGGCGAAGGATCGGCCTCGACCCCGGGCACGGCGGCAGAGATGCGGGGGCAGTCGGGGCGGCTTACCGGGAATGCGAAGTCGTGCTGAAGATTAGCTGCTTCCTGTCCCGGTGGCTCGCCGCCCACCGCGCCGTATGCGTCCTCTCCCGCGAAGATGACGTCGAGGTCCCTCTGGAGACGCGTCTCCGGCTGATGCGCCGGGAACGGCTTGACGCATACATCGGCCTGCACACCGGCTCGGACACCGACCGCCGCCGGCGCGGCACCGCCGTTCTTTACCGCCGCGACAAGGCAAGCGAACGGTTGGCCCGCTATCTGCAGGCGGCTATTCTTACCAAGAACCCCTTTCTGGGGAATGGTGGCATTCACCCGTCTGACGAGACGATGCTCTCCAGCCTGCGGGCCCCGGCGGTCATTGTATTGCCCGAGTATATAACCCACCACCTCGGAGAGGGACTCCTCCGGGCCGTCGACTTCCAGGAACGGATAGCACAATCGCTTTTCGACGGCCTGACAGCCTATTTCCGGCATTCGGGGGCCGTGCCATCCGGATAAAAAAGGGTTCTTGGGTAAACACCTTCTCCGGACAAGGCGCATATATTGGGTTCAAAAGCCGCGCCGCCGGAGCCGGCTGCGGTTCCGGGCATGGCGCGAGCGTACTTGTGAGGAGGTTATGACATGGAAAAAGAACTGGTTCAACGGGTGTACGGGAATAGCGCCACACAGTATGATTCGCTTATGGAAAGCGATTGGGATCTGACGACCCCGCGGGGCGAGGTGGTGGGGTGTCTGGAACTGCAGCCGGGTCAGTCCTTGCTCGATGTTTGTGTGGGCACCGGCCTGAACTTCCCGCACTACCCCGCCGGGATTAACGTCACAGGCATCGACTTTACCGAGGGAATGCTCGAGGTCGGCCGGCAGAAGGCCGCGGAGATGGGGCTTCCGATCACTCTTCTGAACATGGATGCGACCAAGATGGAGTTTCCGGATGAGAGCTTCGACGCAGTCCTGGCGACCTATGCGGTGTCCGTGATACCCGACCCCTTGCAAGCACTTCGGGAGATGGCCCGCGTCTGCAAGCGCGGCGGCAGGATCGCCATCTGGGACAGCGTCATTTCAGATATTCCCAGCGTGGTCAAGAACCAGCACATACTCAATTACTTCACTTCAAAATACGGGTTCCCCGAAGGCGTGATCGTCTACTGCCTGACGCTTGACTTTCTTCAACTAATCGAGCAAA
>JBLNCV010000046.1:0-5499 GCA_050260975.1 Syntrophothermus sp.
CTCTTTATTTATAGGGGAATACCAGAACCTGAGGCTCTTTGGAGCGTGCCCCGCCCGCCGGAACCACCACCTGGTGCTCCCGCTTCCCCAGCCGCAGTACGTTCGGCCGGCCGGCCACAAAGGGCTCAACATTGGTAATCGGCCAGTCCGCATTGACCTCGGTCTTGAAATGCATGGGGACAACCACCGCAGGTTGCAGTCGCGCCACCACCTCCCAGGCTGTCTGGGCATCAATGGTGAAGTAACCGCCCACCGGGATCAGCAAAATATCCACCCGCCCGAGCGCAGTTACCTGCTCGGAAGTCAAAGGATGCCCGAGATCGCCCAGGTGCGCCACGCGCACGCCGCCGGATTCAAAGACAAAGACGGCGTTTTTCCCCCTTTTCTGCCCCCTCTCGGGGTCATGGTAGGTGGCAACCGTATAGATGTCAACCCCCTCGACAGTCTCTCTGACGGCGGCCCATTCCCTGCCTCCCGGCGTAAGCCCGCGCAAGACCCTGGGACGCCCCGGCGCCCTCTCCACCGCGTTATGATCATGATGTTCATGGCTGCAAGTGACAATCTCCGCCGGTTTGCCCGGCGGTGGATACCCCGTCGCGGCGTCGTGGGGATCGGTAATCACGGCCAGCCCGCCGGGCCATTTCAAATGGAAACACGCATGGCCGAAGTATGTAACCTCCAATCCGACATCCATCGCGATCAAGCCCCCTCCTTTTCGCGTCTGGCAATATGCAGGGTTCATTTCACCTGCTCAATCTTGATTGCGGCGCCGTCTCGCACCCTGGTTAAAACCTTGGGATCGCCGGTAATCTTTCCAAAGACATTCACCGGGCTGGCGGCTCTGGGCTCGTTACCCACACTGGCGGGGGTAGGTCCAAAAAAGATGCAAAAAGCGCTCCCGGGCGGCCAGTAGCCCAGGTCCCCCTCCTCGACCACCGCGCGGCCGTCTTCCGTGCCCAGTTTAACCGCGATTCCGAAATAGATCTCATCTCCCCACCGGTTCCCACGCCCGGTAATCGGCAAGGCCTGCCAGATGGCATCGGCGGTCTTGCTGCCGTTTAAGACCGCGGTAACTTCCACCCCCTCCGCCGAGATTTTAATCTTTCGTTCCACATCTCCCGCCCCCTTATCAATATGAATATAATTGGTTCAGCGTGCCCCAGTCGGCTGGGATTGCCGGTCCGTTTTGACCTTGACCACCCACTGCAAAAGCAACACACCGCCCATGATCAGCATTCCACCGGCCAATTGATAGACAGTCAGTCTTTCCCCCAACAGGGTCACCGCCAGAAGAACGGTGACCACGGGCTCAAAGGTGCTGACGATCGACGCCCATGCCGGCCCAAGCTTCTGCAACCCGGCCGCAAAAGCCGCAATCGCCACTGCCGTGGAAAAAACGGCTATTGCGCCGATCGCCAGCCAGGCCGGCAATGTCAGGGCAAACCGCAACTGACCGGCGACAAATCCGTATCCTAAAAATAGGATCGCCGCCGCGCTGATCACATATACGGACATTACTTCAGGAGTCACCATGGATACCGCCCTGGTGACGGCCATGATGTAGAGCGAATAGATAAGAGCCCCGAACACCACCAACAAGACACCTGTCGTATTCCACTTTAAACCCGGCGCCCAGAGCATTAGCAATGTACCCGAGGCGGACAAAAACAACGCCAGGATCTTTCGCCGCTCCAACCTTTCCCTGAAGAACAGATACGCCAGAATGGCGACAAAAGCCGGATAGGAATAGAAGAACATGGCCACCGCCGACGACGGCAGGTAACGCAGTGACGCAAAATACAGCGTGGAAACGGCGCCGTAGCCCAGGGCCCCCATTCCGAAGAGATAAGCAGATTTTTTCAGACCAACCGCCACGCGCACCTTTTCCTGTCCCGCCGCTCTTGCCCCTCCATGGGCTTCACGGCGCCTTGACCACCGTGTCAAATGCAGGCCCAAAAGCGCCCAGAGTAGCAAGGCCCCCGCCGTGAACCGCAAGGCTAGAACCGTCACCACATTGGCTCCACCGGCATAGGCCACCTTGGCCAAAACCGCCATGCTGCCAAAACCTGCCGCGGACACCAAAACTAATATTACGCCTTTTCCGGTTTCGCCCAAATTCTTCTCCCCCACGCCCTTGGGATGCTGGCTCAAGCGTATCACTTCCAGCCAGCAAAGTCAACCCTTCAGGCCACCGTGCTATCGGCGTTCCCCCCGGTTGCTACCTGCCCGGCGCCCTTTTCGGCCAGGATCTTTTCGGCTCTAACCTGGTTGAAGATGCCGCAGGGGCAGAATTTGGCCAGTTTGACCGCCGCCTGCCTGGGGGTCAGCCGTCCCTTTCGAACCGCGTCGGCCATCTTCTGCACAAAATCCGGCGAGATCATGTGGTGGCCGCACATGGTGGTAATGGCCAGAACGTCATCTTCCGGCAAAAGTTCCTTCTTCCCCCACACTCCCAGTGAAAAGTTGATGGTATGCGGCTGCACATCGGCTTCCCGGCAAGCCGGCAGCACCTCGTCCAGGAGGCCGCTGATGATGATGGAAAGGCCAAGATCCTTCTCTTTAACCCCCTTGAGAAATTTAACAACCTGCTGCCGCGAAGTGAAGACCCCCCGCACCCGCGACTCCTTACGCAAACTCTTCTTGATCTCTTCCGGCGGGACCGCCACCGCGGAGCCAATCTTCACGTCACCCCAGTTTTCCGTACCGCAAGCCTCGGCTACCGCAATGATCTCCCTGGCTTTTTCCGCGATATCGGAATCGTTTATCCCCTTGGTCTGGTACATCATCCAGACGTAATCTCCGCGCAGGGATTCCATGGAACCCAAACGGTGCAAACTGTGCGTCAACTCTGTTCGCCTCCTCCATATCCAGCTACGGCATCCAATGTGCCGCAGCATGTTCCTGGTTGCCTGGTTACCTGGTTATCCCGCCAGTGGCTGACCAAGCCCCACGTTCACCTTCCCCCGGACCGGGCGCGGGATCCCCAACTCCTCCAGGATCTCCAGGATCGGAGTATGCCCGGCGGCATCGGTCCTGGCCACCAGCCCCAGCGTAAAGACCGTGTCAATCTGTGTTTCCGCTCTTCGCAAAGCATCCAGCACCCCTGACAAGCGGGGAATAGGGCACTTTCCCTCGATGATCATGGATAACAGGTACTCATGCAGCACCTCTTTCCGCAGCTTTCCCGTTGCCCGATCCTCGATTACCAGGCCAATCGGCGAGGTTTCCGGCCCCTCGATCTCCAACCCGGCGGCCGCAACCGCCATAGTCACCTTCTCCACATCTCGCATTGAGGTTCCAACCCCCGGGCGGCCCATGTCGATGCAGACCCCGACCTCACCCTGTCTGAACCGCCCGGTTACATCGTTGGTCTTGGCTTCCTCGGTCCCCCGGCCCGGAACACCAGTCTCCTTGAGGGTCTCTGTGGGATCGCTCAAGATATGTTTGAAGATCTCGCCAAAACCGGTCAACGGCTGGACCTCAATGGCCCCCACCGGGCAGACCTTCTCCCGGATGCAGACATAGCACTCGGTGCAACGCCCGCGATCGATCAGGGCCGCTTCATCCTCCAACCGTATGGCCCGCACCGTGCAATAAGGCACGCAGATCCCGCATCCCGTGCATTTTTCCGTGTTGATTACCGCCAATCTTATCCCTCCCAGATCCTGTCAAAATTCCCCGTGGCATACCGTCGTCTGTCGACAACATTCGCGATCCAAAATCATCCTCCTTCATAACCAAACAAAATTTTAACGAAACAATTTTTACTGCCTTTTCAATACTACTTCCCGCGAGGCGGCGATATGGGAGTGTGCCAGCCTTTCCGCCCGTTCTCCATCTCTTTGCCGAAGCGCGGCCAGAATCTCCCGGTGCTCCTCAAGAGCTTTGAACGCCCTTCCCGGCTTGGAAAGAGAAGCCGTCCGAAACTTGTGCACATATTCCTGCAAGTTGCCTATCAACTGCACCAGCCGCTTCTTGCCTGACGCTCGCAGGATGATGTTGTGGAAATTGGTGTTCTCCTCCACAAGGCCGGCGATATTGTCTCTCCTGATAAGCAGATCCGTCCGTTCCACTGATTCCATCAGCGCCTGGAGGTCCCGGTCGGTAATTCTCTCCGCCGCAAGCCTGGCTGCCAACCCTTCCAGCACACTGCGCAGCAGATAGATCTCTTCGATATCCTCCTTGGAAAAGGCATTGACGATTGCCCCTTTACGCGGAGTTACGGTCACCAGCCCTTCCAGCTCCAGCTTCCGCAAAGCCTCCCGCAACGGGCTGCGGCTGATTCCCATCTTGCCGGCAATCTCTGTTTCGATGATCCGTTCCCCTTCTTTGAATTCTCCGGACAAGATCGCCTCCCGTAACTGTCGGAAGACCTGCTCATGCAAGGTCTCCTGCTGCAACGAAATCCGATCCAGAAAGTCCATCAAACCTATCCCCCCGGTCTCCTCGCTATGTCTACAGTATGCAGTCACCTTTCGACAAAGAAGATCCAAATCCTCCGAAACACTAACCCTCCGGGGAAAAATCCTCCGGACATGATGGCTACTTATAGCTCCTGGATATCCAGGGAATAATTTTACCGGAGTCAAGGTAGCATACCGGGGACAGCAAGCCCCGCATGACAGGCAAGCACCTGGCTGGAGGTCGTTATGAATTTCTTTGATCTTTTCTGGCTCGTCTTCTTTATCTTTACCCTGATACCCATGTACAAACTCCGGCGTTTGGAGCGACTTCGCCTGCGGGCTTTTGAAGTTTTGCAGGAGCGCCGGAAGACCAGATTGATTACTCTCATTCACCGGCAGGAGTCGTTAAGCTTTCTCGGCTTCCCCTTCCGGCGCTTCATCAACATTGAAGATTCGGAACAGGTGCTGCGCGCCATCCGGCTCACGCCGGACGAGATGCCCATCGACTTTCTTCTGCATACCCCGGGCGGGCTGGTGCTGGCCACCGAACAGATCGCCATGGCCCTGCGCAAGCACAAAGGGAAAGTGACGGTGCTGGTACCGCACTACGCCATGTCCGGAGGGACCATGCTGGCCCTGGCCGCCGACGAGATCATCATGGACGAAAACGCGGTGCTCGGACCGGTGGATCCCCAGTTGGGCAACTTCCCCGCCGCATCGATCCTGAAAGCGGTGGAACAAAAGGATAAGAACGAGGTGGACGACGAAACCCTGATCCTCGCCGATGTGGCCGCCAAGGCGCTAGCCCAGGTTGAAGATTTTCTTGTGAAACTGCTGGAGGAGCGTATGGACGGGGAAAAGGCCCGGCAAATTGCCCGGACCTTCAGTGAAGGGCGCTGGACCCATGATTATCCCATTACATTTGATGCGCTGGCGGAAATGGGGTTGCCGGTGAAAACCGGCCTGCCCAAAGAAGTCTACGAGCTGATGGAACTCTACCCCCAGCCGCCGCAGCAGCGGCCATCGGTGCAATACATCCCCATTCCCCGGCCGGAAAAAGATTTTGCCAAAGAAAAGTAGCCGCAGCAGCTCAAAA
>JBLNCV010000047.1:0-7338 GCA_050260975.1 Syntrophothermus sp.
CACCGGGCCGGCGATACGGTAACCGTTGGGTTCCAGCCACGCCATGATGGCGTGGTACGCCTCGCCAATCCCTTCATAAGGGCCCTGATACACGGCGCAGGCCATGTCGCCGCCCGGCAATTCCCTGGCCTGGGCCGGGGTATCGGCTGGCAGGGCTCCTTCAATGGGGATGGCCACTTCCACGTCCGGGTTTTCCTCTTTAAACTCCGGATCATGATAGATCGCCATGGCCGGCCCGGCGAACCTGGCCTTCCCCATCAAGGGGCCGAAGAGTTCACCGAAAAGCAGGCTGATCCCCCCATAGTTGGGCAGGACCCTTCTGACAAAAGCCACCTTCAGGGCGGGGATACTCTTCAAAATCACTTCGTACATTGGAAACATGCCCTCCTTCTCGATCTGCCTCAGCCTGGCCTCGATACGCGCGAGCTGCGCCCGGGCATCCTCTATGCGGCCTTTGACCTCCGTCTGCTTGAGCCGGAGCATACCGCGAATCTCCTCGGGGGATACATCCTGGTGGAGAAGGCCCGCGATCTGTTCCAGCGACAGGCCCAGGTCCTTCAGGGCCAGGATCCGGTTGAGACGGGGAAGCTGCTCGACGGCATAGTAGCGGTATCCTGTGAACTCATCCACGCGGACGGGTTTGAGCAGCCCGAACTCATCATAATAGCGCAAAGTCTTGACCGAAACCAGGCTGAGCTTGGAAAAATCACCGATCCTGAGCATCTTGAACCCTCCCTGGCGCCTCGTGGAGGCAAAACTTTTGCGATCGCACTTTAAGCATATACCCTCCCGTCAGGGGAGAGTCAACAGGAAGCTTGAACTTTCTCTGGCAATGTTCCCAAATCCCGCATGAGAAGTTCGATATAAGTTTCCATCGGCTCCTCCGGGTGAACTCTTAAGCCTCCCGCTTCACAGAGTTCCACGAACAGATGAAGCCTAAAAGCTGGATGGACAGGCCAGGAGAAACCATCTATGATAGGAGCATAAGGGAAGGCGGTACACCCTGACAAAAGGGTCATCTTGATAATTTTTGTGCGCTTCAAACGGCAACCAATGGGTTCAATATCATACCTGCAATAAGTGACTTACAAGATCGTAAAGCGCAGTGCCACTTTTTTCAGTCCATACTCTTGCGGCGACTCCATCTCGTGGTATAATCTGAGGAAGACAGGCGAATTGGAGGGAACGAGGGCATGAATCCAACAGTTATTGAACGTCTGGGAATCTCTCGTAATGCCCTATCGGGAGAAATTGCGGTAATCACTGGGGCGGGACGGGGGATCGGGCGGGCAACGGCCGTGCTCTTCGCGGAGATCGGCGCCAATGTGGTTGCAGCAGACGTTTCCGACTCGGGTGCAGAGACTACGCGGGCCATCCGCGACGCCGGAGGGAAGGCTATTTTCGTTAAAGGAGATGTGTCCAACGAGGATGATGTTCTGGCCCTCGCGGCTGAGACCGGGAGAGCTTTCGGTCACGCCACTATCTTGATGAATAACGCCATTTTCTGCCCTGTGGCTTCGGTTCTGGAAATGGATGCATCTACCTGGGATAAGGTCATGGCAGTCAATCTCCGGGGGGCTTTCCTCACTTGCCGCGCCTTCCTTCCCGGGATGATGGCCCGGCGGCGTGGCGCCATCGTCAATATGATCTCAGCCGATGCCATCCCTTACCTCTCGGCTTACGCGGCGTCCAAACTGGGGCTTGCGGCTTTCAGCCAATCTCTGGCCGGTGAAGTGGGTCAAGCCGGGGTCCGAGTCATCGCTTTCGGACCCGGATTTGTAGATACGCCTGGCTTGCGAGAGGCTGCTCATGGTCTGGCCCCGCGGATGGGAATGGATCCTGATCAGTTTATGGGCATGTCCATGCATCCGGCGTACAAGGGCGCCATGCCGGCAGAGGATGTCGCCGCTGCTCTAGCTTATCTTGTATCCACCCTGGCCGATGAATACCATGGAGACCGGACCGATGGGTACGCAATTTTGGAACGAGCGGGTTTTTTCGGGCCGATGGGACAACCTCACGAGATGGTGGAGCCGTCGGCTCCCTCCAAGCTTGCAAGCGCGGATGCGCATGGAGAGACGCGGCATGATGAAACCCAGCAGCATCGGACCACCGCTCATTCACGGCAGGCCCTGGAATTGGCCTGGCGCCTGCAAGAAGCGATTTCAGAGACCAGGGCCGAGTTTGACCGCCTGCCCATCTTCATCCGGCCCATGGCCCGCGGGGCATTCGCCTCAAAGGCCGGGCAGGCCATTCAAGAATGGGCGCGGACAGCGTCTCTGTTGTACGATGGACTCACCAAAGCGACCGGCGGAGATGAATCAGCTCTAAACGACCTGCGTGCGCAAATCCCGCGGTTCAAAGAACTCTTGCGGAAGCTGGCTGCCTATTACAAAGCGGTCCCAGGTGAATCAAGCCGCTTCATCAAGGACCCCGAGGCACTGAAAGAAATCCGCCGCATAATGGCTGAACGAGAAGAACTGGCTCTCTCGCTCGGCCAGGCTTTGGAGCAAGTGTAAGACTGATGAGGGGGTCTTTGCATCGCGGCAGCGGGGTGATCATACTAACCCCACCGGCCCTGGCTTTGGCATGACGGGATCGGAGCGGCTCGCTTCAGCCCAAGGTTCCGGAACGGAACAGGTCCAGGAAGAGATCGACGAGTTCGGGATCAAACTGGTGTTGGTGCAGGCCTGAATCCTTCCGGCGGCGATATCGCCCGGCATCCCCGCACGATAAGGGCGGGAAGATGTCATGGCGTCCTGGGAGTTTTAACCACTACCACTGAGGAGCTGCCCCGCTCCGGGTGATATAAAAGTAGCCGGCCGGGCGGTTATTGGGTCTTTACAGCCAGCTTTGCCCAGCCCGTGGCTCGTTCAAGTTCGCCATCTTTCAATGGGCCTTCGGAATCTTTTACGAAATATGGTCACAGCTTCATAAGAACCCTGATACACGGCGCAGGCCATGGCCGGTCCGGCGAACCTGGCCTTCCCCATCAAGGGGCCGAAGAGTTCACCGAAAAGCGGCCACCGAGGTCTGGCTTTTCGGCTTACTGGCGCGAAGCCGAAATTGGATACAATTACCAGGGGGTGAGCTTCTTGCAATGCGGAAATAAGGAATTGAAAGGAATTGACCGGGATGAAGGGGATGCGAAGCATCATTTGGAGTAAACTGGATATGAATTCTTTTCACCCCTGGACGCAACATTTCACTTCTCCCGCAGCAGTCCCCGCTCGCGCAGATCGGCCAGCAGCTTTTCTGGTTCGGACGTCACCACGAAGACCTCCTGGACTATGCCGGTTCCCTTGGCAAGCAACTTCACCGTCCCACCCTGCGTGTACTGGTAAAAAAGCCCGCTTTCGTTGCCGTGCTTCCGTTTGATCTGCCCCGGCAGGACGCTGGTGGCAAAGGGCGATTGTGAGACGACCGCAAAGAAGCCTTTCATGTCGTTGGTAGTCGAGTGCTCGTGCTTAACCTTGTTGGTGCGGAATTTCATCTTTTCAACATGGCCTTCCCTTTTCGGATAATCTTGTCATGCAAGAAATCGCCCCGCCGGGCATTAAGGTATTGCTCCAACGAGTAAGGGCGGGGAGATATATCATAGTCTATCTGTTCAGCAAGCCTTTTGAGGGTCACCATCCCTTCCATCCTATCTTTTCCCAGATCGGGACTGATAATGGCCACATCGATATCGCTATCTGATTGGTGTACTCTTCCGTGCATTTGGCAGCCAGTTCAGCCTTTTCTTCGGGATACCGGGTCTCAATGTAGCAAACCGTCAAACGACGTAAAAAGTCCAGCCTTTTTTCATCGTATTCGCCAATCAGATCCGTTAATTTGGAAAGCGCCACCAGATCGTGTTTGCGTGGCGGTACTTCGCCATTTTGCTCAAAATATACAGCCTTAAAAGCTTTTTCCGACGTTGTCCCAGCTTCCGTAGAATTTGCCGCTCACAGTATTTCGCCGAATATCACGCTATAGCTTCCTTTTATCCGTTTATTCGTTGAAAATCGCCTTCTTTTATGCGGGAACGCTGTGCTGCTATTTATTTTACCGGATAATTGGGACGCAATCAAGATAATTTTGGCCCTGCCGTGGCAAGACAGCGCGCATCAATTCTCTACGTGAAAGCATGCCGGGTGATCCTACAGTAACTTTACACTCAGATCTCCGACACCACGAAGGGTCGACTGCAAGGTATTCCCTGGGAGGACATCATCGGCATGCGTCACCGATTGGTTCATGCCTACGTCGACATCAACCTGGACATCCTCTGGCGGACTGTAGATGAACCAGATTCACTTTCTAACACCTTCCTTACTTCATCCTCCCAATCCACTCCCCCACCAGCGCATTGAACAGCCCCTCCTGCTCGATCTGCAGGTTATGCCCGGCCCGGTCCAAGACCGCCAGCGTGGCCCGGGGATAGGCGTCCATGATGCGCCAGGCGTCGGCATAGCCCACAATGGAGTCCTGCCGGCCCATGAGGAAGAGGGCTGGCTTGTTGAAGGGCGTCGGCAGGGCATCCACATCGAAGGAGAAGGAGTAGCCGTTGGCCGCATAGCGGTCCAGAAATTCATGATCCGCCGCCCAGACTCCGGTGTAGACCTCGTCCAGGCTCCGTTCCCAGATCCGCTGGCTCTCCACCACCGCCATCCCCCGGAAGTCCTTAAAGCTCCCCGCCTCGTCAGGGGCGATGCGGGAGTCCAGCCCCGGATCCCGGACCAGGGTCACCCGGGGCGGCAGGGTCCTCTTCTTTTTATCCGCGACTAGCACCGGGCAGATGAGGCACAGGCCGTCCACCCGCTCCGGCTGGCGGTGGACCAGCCCCCGGGCCAGGTATCCGCCGTAGGACTGCCCCGCCACGGCATAACGCTGGCCGGGGATAACCCGGTTAATGAACTCCTGGAGCACCTGCAGCATCTGGTCCGCGTTGGTGAGCCACCCCGGGGCCCGGGTCTGTCCCATCCCCGGCAGGTCCAGGTAAATACGCTGCCACCCGGCATGCTCCCGGAAAATGGGCTCCATGCACCCGGTCATGAGCCGGTAATCCGGCCCGTAGCCGTGGATCATCACCATGGGCCGCCCGGCCCCGTGGACCTCGTAGTGCAGGGTGATGCCTTCAAGCTGGCACTCCATGCGAAGTTGCCCCCTTTTGTCACCTGGAATAATTCCCCTTTTCGCCGCAGGGGGATCAAAGACCTTCCGGGGTAACAAAAAAGAAGCGCCTGACGCATGAGACGCGGAAGAGGCCGGGGGCAGTCCCTGGCCCGAAGCCCGTACAGCCGCGTTCCACAGTTAATCCTGCAGATGCAGGCGGATACGATCCTGGCCCAGCTTCCGGACCTGGTGATGTTCCAGCCACTGCTTAAGCATGGAGACTCACCTTTCGTACCTCCGGGAGCCGGCGGCGGTAATGATGGACCCCACCAGGAGCACCACATGTAGATCCCGCTGAGGGCGGAAATCAGGTGAAGAGCAAAGCCGATCAGCGCTAAGGCCATTACCGCAGCGCCCATGAGAAAGACCCGTACACCGTTCAATGCCTTCCATGCCGCCCGCCGGGCCAGCACGACGCAGGCCATGTCGCCGCCCGGCAATTCCCTGGCCTGGGCCGGGGTATCGGCCGGCAGGGCCCCTTCAATGGGGATGGCCACTTCCACGTCTGGGTTTTCCTCTTTAAACTCCGGATCATGATAGATCGCCATGGCCGGCCCGGCGAACCTGGCCTTCCCCCCAAGGGGCCGAAGAGTTCACCGAAAAGCAGGCTGATCCCCCCATAGTTGGGCAGGACCCTTCTGACAAAAGCCACCTTCAGGGCGGGGATACTCTTCAAAATCACTTCGTGCATGAGAAACATCCCCTCCTTCTCGATTCGCCTCAGCCTGGCCTCGACGCGCGCGAACTGCGCATTGGTTTTTCTTCTTTTATTGGCAGGACATTTTGTGCGGCACTGGAAATAAGATTATAAACCGGCGCGAGAAAACCTCGGGACTCAGCAGTAAACCACTTCCCTGCGCACAAGCTATTTGATATAATGGCATTGCGAGGTGGGCAATGATATGAACACCAGGGAGAATATCCCAAAATTACTTAATGAGATTACTGAACGCATTTGTAGAAATTATAAGCCCGAGCGAATCGTGCTCTACGGTTCTCATGCCTATGGTGAATCCGACGAAGGAAGCGATATCGATCTGTTCATCATCAAGGATGACCCCGACAAACCTAGGGATCGAAGACTGAAAATGCGGCGTCTTTTGAGAGATATTATTCGAGAAGTTCCCATCTCTCCGGTAGTCTATACCCCTTTTGAATTGAGGACACGACTTGCAGAAGGCGATGGTTTTCTAAGAGAGATCGTTGAAAAGGGAAGGTCCTCTATGAGCAATAATGCCCGGCTTTATCAAGAATGGTTAGATAAAGGCGCCGTCCCTGGGGATATGTGCTGTCAGCGATCTTTAACGTCAAGGGACCATCTTTAATATGAGGAGCAGAGATATCCCCAGGGGGCAGGTTATTCTGTACAAACCTAACCTCCTGCCAAATCGGGTTAATACGGGCATGATACTTTAAGGCCAGATATGAACTCAAAATCCTTCACATTCCGGGTCGCCAATGGAGTTTTAAGAACAAGCGCAGTGGCCGCAATTATAGCATCAAACGGGGTCAGGCCCTGGGAACGACGGTATTTGGAAAGTAATATGCCAGCCTCCCGGGCAATATTTGGCGTTACCTCCACAGTCTCCAACAGCGTCAAGAGCATCTCGATTTGTGCCCGTTCATCGTCAGTCACCCGCTCACCCGCAAACAATTCCTTGTGAGTGATGGTGCTTACGATTCCCTCAACAACACCTTCTTCCAATCCTTTGAGGTACACCGTGGCGGCTCCAAAGCCTCTCAGATGGTCTATAATGATGCTGGTATCAATGACAGTTCTACTCAATGCCCAGCCTCCCAAACCTGGTATCGTCGGAATGCCTTAAATCTTTTAAATCAAGGTCCCTATCCTTCCAGATTCCTGCTGTTTGCTCTATTACTCCACGTTTTACTTCTTTCCCCTCTACTACTTCCGCCACCAACCGGTTTCCCTCTCGAAAGACCAAAAGGTAATCCCCACTATGAATCCGCAACGCCTTCCTCAAATTTGCCGGGATGGTCACCTGCCCCTTTGCTGTCACCTTAGTTATCTGTCGTTCCATAAGAAGCATCTCCTGTGTAAGAATTTCTTACGGATATTATACCACACACCGGGCTTCGAGAGAACCCCCAAGCTGATCCTGCAGATACCGGCAGTACGATCCTGGCCCAGCTTCTGGGGGTCATAACCCGCAATGAATG
>JBLNCV010000048.1:0-9208 GCA_050260975.1 Syntrophothermus sp.
GAGAGCACCCCACTACGGGTCAGGAAGGTCCCGTACAGGATCAGCAAAAAGGTGAATGCGGCAAAAATAATATTGGTCTTACGAATCGTGCCCCTGGCGCGTTGCAACAACATCCCATGCAAAAGGGCCGTGGATACCAGCCACGGGATCAATGAGGCGTTCTCCACGGGATCCCAGCCCCAGTAGCCGCCCCAGCCCAATACATTGTACGCCCAGTAACCGCCGATGAAGATCCCCGCGCCCAGGGTCAACCAGGCAAAGAGCGTCCAGGGAAGGGCTCTTTTGACCCAACTGTCGTATTCATGACGTAATAAAGCCGCCATGGCAAAAGCAAAGGGAATAGTCAGGCCGGCGTAACCCAAAAAGATGATTGGCGGGTGGATCGCCATCCAGAAATTTTGCAGGAGAGGATTGAGCCCGGCGCCTTCCACCGGCAATTGTCCTTGCGGCATCAGGGCGAAGGGGCTCTTTTTTAATAAGATCACAAAAAGAAAAGCCTGCATGAGAGCCATAAACGGCATCAAATGGGCCTCAAAATCTTTTTCGCGCCTGAAAAGCCATACCCCAAGCCATGCTCCGAAGATGGCCCACAACAGAAAGGTACCCTCCTGCCCGGCCCAGAAGGCCGATATCAGGTAGATGGCCGGCAATTTGGAATCCGAGTACTGAAAGACATACGCAAACTCAAACCGATGCGCCAGGATCAGGTACATCAAATAGAAACCGGCGGCGGTGGCTAGCCCCGCCATGGCGTAAAAAGCCTTGCGCCCAATGGCCAGCATCCTCTGATCGCCCCGGACGGCCAGAACATAGGCCAACACCGCCAAGCCGGAAGCGATAAACGCTCCCAGAAGAATCAGGTTTCCAATCATCATTTCGGCTTATCGCTCCCCTGGTACTTGGATGGGCATTTGACCAACAACTGGCTGGCCCTGAAAACCCCATCCGCATATTTTCCAATTGCTACGATGCCGGTGGCCTCCTCGAAGTTGGCGGGTTTGACCCCGTCGTAGACCACCTCCAGCCGGTCGCCGCTGTTATCCTGCATCAAAAACCGGAATGCCTTCTCCTCCACATCGTATCTCTCTTCCCCCGGCACACGCACGCCGCTGACCTGGACGGGGATAGAGAGTTTTCGGGCCTCCGCAAAAGTCACATATGGGGTTACCGACTTCTTAAAGGTGCCGATCCCGAAAAGAGCAAAGGCGAGGATCACCACGATTCCAACGAGGTAAGTCCGTTTCATCTCTTTTCCAGCTCCTTCACCTGCTTACCTAACCGGAGGAGGTAAAAGAAGATTCCAAGCCAGATGGTCACCGTTACGCCCAGAACCGTATAAAGTTGGGACACTTTCCTCACCCCTTTTTCGTGTGGGTTCCCGAATGGCTGCCAGCTACTGCTTCCCCCGGCGCCTCCATTTTTAACCCGAGCCTGGCGATGGCCAGCTGCAAGCGGTAGATCCAGACATACAGGCCGGTAAAGGCGATCAACGAGGCAAAGAAGACCTGCAACATCCTGGCCTCCATGTCCAGGCTGCCCCGCGTGTTCACCAGTGGATCCGGGTGCAGCGAGTAGTACACCCTTGGCACCACAAAGACCAGAAACGGTACCGTCACAAAGGCCACAATCGAATAGACCGCCGACAGGGACGCCCGGCGCTCTTCACCCTCCACGGCCGAGCGCAAGGCGAAATAGGCGCCGTAGATCAGCAAAAGCACAAAGATCGAAGTCTCCCGGGGATCCCAGTTCCAGTAAGAGCCCCAGGTGGACTTGGCAAAGATGGAACCGGTAATCGTGGCCAGGATGGAGAACGCCAGCCCCAGTTCGGAGGAGGTCGCCGCCTTCAGGTCGTTTTCCAGGTTGCGGCGGCGTAAATACTGCACTGAATTGATCATGGCAACCAGGAAGGCCAGCACCGCCACCCAGGCCACCGGAATATGGAAGAAAGCAATCCTGGAAAGTTCGCCCAGCCCCTCCGCGGGCGGAGCGTAAAGAAAGGCCCCTGCAATCACCAAAGTCATCCACACCCCAAGAAGAACCTGCCAAAACATCTTCTCACCTCCTTCTTTCCATATCTTTTCTTTGCGTCTTTACGTACGTCTCGGACCAATCCCGGGAATCATTCGTTCCAGACAAATTCGAAGAGCATCAACGAAGCAGTCACCATCACCACGGTATAGGAGATCAACATCCTCAATTCGGGCAGGCCCTCGGCAACCGGCGCTCCGCTTATCGCCAGTTTGGTGCCGTTGATGGCCATCACCAGGAGCGGCAGAAGAATCGGAAAGGAAAGGACCGCGAAGAGCGCCCCCTTGCTGCTGGCCTTGGCGATAATTGCCGCGATAATGGTCGTCGCTCCGGCCAGACCCACGGTACCCAACAACAGCACCAACAAAAAAAGGGGATAATCGCCCACCCGCAGGTTCATCAGGATGAGAAACAAGGGAACCACCACCGCCTCCAGCATGACCAAAAGCGAGATATTGAACGCCAGCTTGCCCACCAAAACCACGCTCGGGCGGGCGGACAGCCTCAAAGCGTTGACGGTGCGGGTCTCCTCCTCGTGAATAAACGCCCTGGACAGGCCGGACATCGCGGAAAAGAAGAGGATAATCCACAAAAGCGCCGCCATGGTCTCCCGCGCTATGGTATACGGACCGATAGAGAAACTCACCACGGTCAGCGTGGTCACCGCGAACATGATCAGGGCGTTGAGAGCATATTTGGTGCGGAATTCGGCGCGGAGATCTTTCCGCCAGACAGCCGAAACCTCAGACACCCATCCGTAAGACCTGATCGCCATATTGCACCTCCCTGGCCTCATTGGTGGCCAGGATTAGAATCCCGTTCCGTTTCTGCCGCGAAACGATCTGGTCCACCAGAGCTATTCCCGCTTCATCCAGATTGCTGGTCGGCTCGTCCAAAAGCAGGATCTTCGGCTTGTGCAGGAGGGCAAAGGCGTATTTCAGCCGCTGCTTCATCCCGGAGGAGAAGGAAGCGACCAGATCTCCGGAACGTCCCGCCAACCCCGTGCTCTCAATCAGTTCCACCAGCTCACGTTCCGGCACGCGCAGCCCGCGCACCCGGGCAAAGAATTGCAGGTTTTCCAGGGCGGTCAACTCATCGTACAACGCCAGATCCGGGGCCACCAGTCCCAGTTGCCGCCGGCGCTCGTCGGGCCCCAAAGTTCTGCCGTCTTCGATGAACTTCACCCCACCGGTGGTGGGGCGGACAAAACCGCAAATGATTCGCAACAGGGTGGTCTTCCCCGAGCCGTTGTGACCGGTGATGGCCAGGGATTGCCCCTCCTCCACCGCCAGGTTCACTCCCTCAAAGACCTTACGCCGGTTATAGACCTTCGATAGATTTTCCAAGACCAGTGACAGCATCTGTCCTCTCCCGCCGCCCGGCTGCCGTATGTGAAGAAAAGCACAGCCACAAATCCATTATACCTTCCCTACGAACCCTTGTAAAGCTACATCCGCTCCGGCGCGGCAATCCCAAGTATTGCCAGCGCGTTTCTCAGGGTCAGCCGCACCGTATCCACCAGTACAAGGCGGGCCATGGTCAGCGCCTTATCTTCCGTGATCACCCGGTACGTATTATAGAACGGATGAAAGAGCCCCGCAAGTTCCAGAGCATAACGGGCAATCGCATGCGGCTCTCTTCTTTCAGCCGCCTGGGCGACCTCTTCCGGGAAAACCACAATTTTTTTCATGAGATCAATCTCCGGCTCCGCATTAAGCACCGCAAGATCCACCCGGTCAAGGCCGGGCGAAACCCCCACCAGTGAACGGCTCAGATCCAACTCTGATCCCGGAGGAACTTCCGGAATGCTCCCGGCTTCCACCGCCTGGCGCAAGATACTGCAAATCCGGGCATGCGCGTACTGAATATAATAGACCGGGTTATCCGCCGACTGGGATTTGGCCAGGCTAAGATCAAAATCCAGGTGGCTGTCGGCGCTGCGCATCACAAAGAAGAAACGCGCCGCGTCCTTGCCCACCTCCTCGATGACATCCGCCAGGGTCACCAGTTCACCCGCCCGTTTGGACATGACTACCGGTTCCCCATCCCGCAACAGCGTCACAAGCTGGACGATCAGAACCTCCAGCGCGTCCGGATCATATCCCAGGGCGGCCACCGCCGCTTTCATCCGGGGGATGTAGCCGTGATGGTCGGCGCCCCAGATATTGATCACCCGGTCAAAACCCCTCTCAAACTTGTTCTTGTGGTAAGCGATATCGGCGGCGATATAGGTCGGCATTCCGTTCTCCCGCACCACCACCCGATCCTTGTCGTCGCCGTAGGCAGTGGAACGCAGCCACAGCGCTCCATCCTTCTCGTAGATGTGCCCTTTCCCGCGCAGATCTTCGATCGTTCTTTCCAGCTCGCCCCCGTCATGCAGTGACTGCTCGCTGAACCAGACGTCAAATGTGACCCCAAAGGCGGCCAGATCCTGGCGGATCGCTGCCAGCTTGGCGGCCAGGGCATATTTTGTGAGCGCGGCCATCCGCTCGCCGGCGCTCTTTTTCAGATATGCATCCCCGTGCTCCGCGGCAAATTTCTCCATTAACTCCACCAGATCCCGGCCGTGATAGCCCTCTTCAGGAAAAGGCGCCTCTTCCCCCAGGGCCTGCCGGTAGCGGGCGTCCAGCGATTTGGCGAAATTGGCAATCTGATTTCCGGCATCGTTGATGTAATACTCGCGGGTTACCTCATAACCGGCCCACTCCAACAGGTTGGCCAGAACACTGCCCACCACCGCTCCGCGGCCGTGCCCCACATGCAAAGGCCCGGTAGGATTGGCGCTCACAAATTCCACCTGGATCTTTTCCCCCGAGCCAAGGTTTACGCGGCCATAGGACGAACCCTCCGCCTCCACCGCCTGGAGCCCATCGGCAAGCCAACGCTTGTCCAGCCAAAAGTTAATGAAGCCGGGACCGGCCACCTCGAAAGACGCGATGTAGCTGCCGCTGGTCTCAAGATACTTCACGACAATCTCGGCAATCTGGCGGGGTGATTTACGGGCCTCGCGGGCCATGGTCAATGCCACGTTGGTGGCATAGTCCCCGTGCTCCTTCTCCCGGGGGATTTCCAGCATCACCTCAGGCAACTTCTGGATCGCCAGTTCCCCATTTTCGCGAGCCGTCTCAATTGCGACGAGGACCGCCGCAGCCAAACTTTTCTTGACATCGGTTGTAATGCTCAAGTATGCCTTTCCCCCTTTTATGATAAAGGGGAAGACGCTCGTCGACGGCGAGCGTCTCCCCCGGAGGTATTACCGGCCCGGAGCTTGTCCAGGTTAATTATATCTTTTTTATGAGGTTTATGCAACAATGATCTCGAATCTAAAATCTTGCGGTATAACTTACACCGAGCATCCCTTTTTTCAGATCCATCAACGCGGCGTCGACAGCCAGTTCTTTAGATAGAGCGATCCTCACCCCGAGGTTGATGTTATTCCCGTCAAACTCGCCCATCAAGGTCGTCGGAGGGATTGACGCTCCGCGGCCGGGGCGGCTTACCGAAACCGTGTTGAGTTCTTTGCTCACCCCAAGCAGGATCCCGGAGTCGGTGCCCACGCCGAAATGGCCACGGATTCCCAAGTCGGGGAACTGCTTGCTGACCACCCCGTAAAGGTTGGGGTCACTCCCCCCTCGCAACGGCGCTTGAAGTCCAAAAGCAATCCCCGGTCTGCCCTTGGCCTCGGGAAGCAGCTTGTATTTCCCGCTAATATAGAAGTCATTATAATAACCCGCGCTGATGCTTGTAAGGCCCATCTCCAGATCCGGGGTCAAGGCCATATTAAAGGTCAAAAAATGGACGCTGCTCCAGTAATGATACCCGGCGTCAAACTGCCCCGAAGGGAGCACATCGGCGTTAGGCACGTTTATCAGACCGGTGGGCCCCATAATCGTCGGCGCCGCCAGCGCGGGCGCCGCCAACACCATCAATCCGAGAACCATCATCGTTACCGCGCGGAAAAACTTGTGGCCAAAAAACCTTGCCATTCCTTGCAAATCCTCCTTAAAATTAGGTTTTAACGATCTTTTTCGTGAAGAGTGGCCATTCTTCGGGGGCCGCTTGTCAAGATACGGATTGCCAAATTATGGTGGACAGGGGTGTGTGCACCGCGTTTAAGCAACCACCAGGAGCAACTCCCGAACCAGTTTAGCCGCCAGAAGCTCCGTAGAACGGCTCTGATCATATGCCGGCGCGACCTCCACCAGGTCGCAGCCCACAATGTTCAGCCCGTCCATTATGTGCACCGCGCGGAGAAGGTTGTGGGCCGTGATCCCGCCCGGTTCCGGCGTTCCGGTTCCAGGCGCAAAAGCCGGGTCCACCACGTCGATATCGATGGTAACATAGACAGGGCGCGTACTGAGCTTCGGTACGGCCTCTTCCAGCGGCCCCAGTACCTCGATGGGGTACATCCTGGTTACCGTCTGGCCGTATTCGAACTCCTCCGCCTCCCCCGAACGGATTCCAAACTGGTAGACTTCCACACCGGACCCAATCTCCTTGATACGGCGAAGCACCGTAGCGTGGGACAACCTTTCGCCGAAATATGTATCCCGGACATCAGCATGAGCGTCAAAATGCAGGACCACCAGATCCGGATATTTGCGAGCCACCTCCTCCACCGCCGGCAAGGAGATCAGATGCTCACCTCCCAGGCAAAAAGGCACCTTCCCATCTTCCACCACCCGCCGGACGACCCTGGAGATTAGATCCAGACTCTCCACCACATTGCCAAAGGGCAAAACCAGATTACCAGCGTCGTAAAAGCTTGACTGGGCCAGGGAACGCTTGAGGTAGGGGCTGTATTCCTCCAGTCCTTCGGAAACGTCCCGAATTCCTTGCGGTCCAAAACGCGATCCCGGCCGATAGCTCACCGTCCAGTCCATGGGAACGCCGATCAATACAACTTTGGCCGAATCATAATCGCTATCCGCGTTCAGAAAGATATTCTTCCGGCGGATAATGTCGTCAAGGCCCTGCAAAGCCAATCATCTCCCGGCTTGTCCATTTTTGGGCTTAAATTTACTTCTCTGCCAACAGCGCTTCCACAAACGCCGGCAGGGCAAAGGCGCCCCGGTGCGCCGCCGGTGTGTAGTACCGGGTGGCAAAGGGCATCTTTTCCGGCAGCTTCGCTTCAAGCGGATCATAACGTTTCGAACCCACGGTGAAACTCCACAGTCCGCTGGGGTAAGTGGGAACAGACGCCAGATAGAGCCGGGCGATGGGGAAAACCTCTTTTATGGACCGGAAAGTCTTGCGGATCAAATCCTGGTTGAAAAAGGGCGACTCCGTCTGGGCCACAAAGAGCCCGTCCTCCCTCAGGGCGGCATGGATGCCCTGGTAGAATTCCTTGGAAAAGAGCCCCACCGCCGGCCCGACCGGTTCCGTGGAATCAACCATGATACAATCGTACTGCCCCTCCGACCCGGCGATATAGTTGATCCCGTCCTCGTAGCGCACCGTCACCCTGGGGTCGCCGAGACTTCCACTGATCTCCGGCAAAAACTCCCGGCTGACCTCGACCACCCGCTGGTCGATCTCCACCAGAGTGGCCGATCGCACCGACGGGTGCTTGAGTATTTCCCGGATCGCGCCGCCGTCCCCACCCCCGATCACCACCACATCCTGCGGCCGGGGGTGAGTAAAGAGCGGCACATGCGTGATCATTTCGTGATACACAAACTCATCAGCAATGGTAGTCTGCACCATCCCGTCCAGCACCAGCATCCTCCCGAACTGTAAGGTGTCCAGCACCGCCAGGTCTTGAAAATCCGTCTTCTCCGTATGTAGCGTCTCTTTGATCTTGCAAGTTATGCCGACATTTTCCGTCTGTTTTTCCGTATACCATAACTCCATCGATGCAGCCACCTTCCTGTCGCTTCCGTCGTCCCGTCCCCCGCGGCCTCACATTTTTCATCTCTGACACGGTATGACTAATCTTAGTACCAGAGCGCCACCGCAGCAAAGGCGCAACCGACCTTTTCCACCACAATATCCGAACCTCTGGTCATCACCCTTTTCAGCGGCAAGCCGCGCCTTTGGAAAGCCTCCTCCACCATCCTGGCCACCTCGGCTTCCGCTTCCTCCCTGGTGCACCTGCCGGAAAACTCCATAATCATCCCGTAAGTGTCCTCGCTAAATCCCACACCGACTGCCGCTGCGATCCGCTCGCCCGGAACGTCGCTGATAATCGAGCCATAGGCCGTGGGGGTCAGAGAACCGGGGGGAATATCCAACTTCTCCACCAATTCCGCCTTTGGGGGAAGCACACTGCTTACGCGCAACAGGTTAAGGTTGCCGATCCCCGCCGCCAAAAGGGCGTTGTCAAAAGAGTTCAACCGTGTGGAGCCCTCCGCGCTTCCCGCACAGAGCGTGAATTTCTTTGGTGTTGGTAACATTCTTGTTCTCCTCCTTCATCAACGAATGTAGTATACCAAAAACCCCTGGAAAAGTGAACCCCTTAAGAGAAACTCCGGCATATTTTCAAATTCCCGCCAAACCCGCCGGCTTAAGGTCCCATCCAGGTAAGCCGATTTTAAATTGTATGCAGTCGTTCAATCTTTTGTTACCGGAGGAGTAACATGCGACATGGCATTTTCTGGCGCCTGATTGGATTAACCATGCTGGCCCTAATTTTGGCCGGCCCCTTTGTGGAACCGGCTTCCCGGGTCCAGGCGGCATCTTTTACCGATTTTAAGCCGCACACAGGCTTGGTTAGCCTGGATTTCCATCTCCTGGAGGATGGCGAAAAACGTTCGATTCCCGCTCTGGAGGTTACCACAGCCTATGCATTCACACCAGAATTTGCTTTGAGTGTCTCCTCAATGGGCGTTTACTATCCGGGCGAAAATGGGCGGGGCATTGACCGTCTCGGCGTGCTCTGGCAATTTTCACCCGGCCTGACCGGTTCCGTGGGCTGGCAGAGCCAGCCCTCAAGCGGGGAATCCGGATCCCCCGCCGGCGGGCCCGAGGTGGGCCTAAATCTGTCGACCCCGCTCGGCCCGAATACCACCGGCTTTGCCCAGGGTTACCTGGCGTCTTTGGCGGGCCGGCTTCCCGGGGGTTATATGCTGGGTGTCAGTACCCAGATCCTTCCTGAGTGGTCCTTTAACCTCAGCTACCGCAGCAATGTCCTGGATAACGCCAAATCCGGCTTTGGCCTTGGCTTTGCGTATACTTATCC
>JBLNCV010000049.1:0-2769 GCA_050260975.1 Syntrophothermus sp.
GCGCCCTTGGCCCGGATCAGGTTTTTGATATCCGCCTGGGTAATCACGATGTCCTTCCCCTGGGCGGAATCCTTGGCCCAGACCAGAACATATTCCTTGCCATCTTCCCCTTCGCGGATCCGCGGCGTATCCAACCCGCTTACAAAGGTCCCGGCCCGGTCAATCACGCCGGAATCCCGCAGGGTAGCCAGCATATCGATAAGCCCGGAGCCACAGATCCCCAGTGGCTTGCCGCCGCCGATAGTCTTGTAAGCCACCCGATCATGCCCCAGATCGACCTCCAGCCGTTCGATGGCCCCCTCCATGGCCCGCATCCCGAAACGAATTCCGGCGCCCTCAAAGGCCGGACCCGCCGAGCAGGCGCAACTGAGCATCCACTCCTGGTTGCCGAGGACGATCTCCCCGTTGGTTCCCACATCGATAAACAGGGTGATCTCCGGCGAATGCTGCATTCCGGTCACCAACGCTCCCGAGACGATGTCGCCGCCCACGTAACTGCCCACACCAGGCGTACCATAGACCCAGGCCTTCGGGTTTACCATGAGGCCGATCTCTTCCGCGCGCACCGGCGGCACAAAGTTGGCGGCCGGGATATAGGGCTCCCGTCGCAAAAACATGCCGGTAACTTTCAGGAAAAGATGGGTCATGGTGGTATTGCCCGCGTAAACCACCGCCCGGATGGCGTCATTGGTAATGCCGGCCTGTGCAACCAGCTGGCCCACGAGTTCGTTGATGGTCTCGACCACTGCTCGCTGGAGCTCTTCCATTCCCTCCGGATTCTCCTCGGTATGGACAATCCGGGAGATCACGTCGTCCCCATAACGCGCCTGCTGGTTGTAGGTACCCTTTACCCCGACAGTCTGGCCGCTTTGCAGATCGATCAGTTGTACCACCACGGTGGTGGTGCCGATATCGATCGCCAGGCCGTAAACCGGTACGGATTCTTGGAGTCCGTAGATATCCACCATTTCCAGGCCTCCGGGCACTTCGGCCAGGGCCACCTTGACCTGCCAGTTGTTCTCCCGCAACACATCCGGCATGCGGCGCAAGACCGGGAGGTCCACATGCACCTTCTCGGTGACCCCCGCCTTTTCCAGGGCGGTCATCAGCCGGGAGAGGTCGCTGGCATTCTCCACCAGCGACGGTTCTGGCAACTCCAACGGCACCAGCCGGAAGAGGGGACGGATCTCTGTCAACAAATTCTCCCCGGTCTCGGAGAGCGTCCCCTTCTGCCCGTCTTCAGCGGTAAGAACCTGGTGCTGGCTAAGCCGGGAAGAATTGGGGACTTCCACCACCAGATCACCTTCCACCGTGGTCTGGCACGCCAGCGCGTAACCCTCGGCCAACTGGCCGGGGGTCAGATTGGCGGTCCGACGCCGTTGAACCTCCCCGGAACGGACAATGCAGATGCACTTGCCACAGGTGCCCTTATCGCCGCAAACACTTTTAATCTCCAGGCCAACTTCCCTGGCCGCCTGCCTGAGGGTTGCTCCCTTTTGGACCCTGGCAACCTTCTCATCTGGCAGAAAGCGCACTTCGCAGGTGGACATCATCTAGACCCCTCTCATTTCCGAACCTCTTGGGTTTCGCCGCTCCCGACCCTCCATGGTCTTCGCAGTGCCTTGACCTCCTGTCGAATGCACTGCTCTCGACCCTCCATGGTCTTCGCAGTGCCTCGACCTCCTGTCGAATGCACAATTAGGTTTATGCTGTCCAGCGCGCCTTCAGGAAGGACGGAATTCCCGCCGATTCCCGCGGCCCCACCAGAATCTCCCACCCGGACAGATCCGCCAGCTTTCCGCTGAGCACCGCCACGTATCCGGGCAGAATAATCTTCTTGTGGTTCACCTTACTGGCGATGTCAAACTTCTGCATATGCTCGGCGATCTTGTCAGCGCCGAACTTGCCCGCCGCCCACGCCGTCAAAACCGAAGTGCCGTCGGTCTCGACCACCAGCAGGTAGGCGGGGGTCTTGCTGACCTCAATATCGCCCACCACCGTGAAGTACGTGAGCGAGAAATTCGTGGTGATAAAGACCGGCGAATTCGGCTTCACTTCGCCGATCTCGTAGATCTTGGCCTCGACCTGAATTGGCTTCTGCGGGTCGGTGTAGATGTTCTGCCGCAGGGTAATCAGAGGCAAGATCTGCCAGGTCTCAATGCTCTTGAAGACGACGATGCTCGCGTACTTGGCGATATACACACTGGCATCGGCAGCCGCCTGAACCGGATCGTCCTCCTCGACGAAGGCCACCGTCGGGAAGCCCAACGGCCGGAACTTCTTCTTGATCGCCATCCGGCGCATATGGGTGAGATCCTCCAGGCAACCGCCGACCTCCCGGCAACCGGGATCCAGGATGATCTCCTTGTGGCCGGCCGCGGTTACCTTGTCCGACAAAGCCGCCAGATCGTCCAAACCTTTGGCGGAGAGCACCATGGGCAAGCCATGCTTCTTGGCGATCTCCACCATGCCATCCAGGTTTTCCGCGTTTGCGCCGCACATCAGGGGTTTCTTGGCGGCCGCAATCTCCACGGCCTTTGCCATGGCTCCCACGTCGGTGGTCATGATCATCAAAGGCAACCGGCTGGTCTCCGCCGCCACCTTCACGGCGGCCGCAAGCTTCTCCGGATCCCGGGAGAGGTTGTTCACCGCCACCAGGTTGGGCCGGAGCATCATGCCCACGCGCTCAAACTCCAACTTGTTGATCTCCTCGACCTTGGAGCGGATCTCGTCCGCGCTGGCCGTGTCGGGAACCTGAATCGCGATCCC
>JBLNCV010000050.1:0-4933 GCA_050260975.1 Syntrophothermus sp.
GCTCCATGGGCGCCGCTGATCCACACCACCCCGGCCGTCGCCACGAATCGCGCCGTCAAAGGTTACGTCCCCCACCCCTCTGGTTACGACAGCCTGGCCGGTGTCTGGTTGGAAAGGTAAGCTAATTGCCTGGTCCTTTGTTCTATTATCCCTCCGAAGCAAACAAACAGCCCCGGAAACTTCTATCTAAGGAAGTTTCCAGGGCTCAGGCAGGCCTCTGGGCTCAATCTATCCGTCACAGCTTCTCATAACAGACCGGTGACCGGTTGGCGGCGCCGCGGCTTTAGCAGCAATGATGGCCATGCCCGCCATGTCCGCCGTGACCACCGTGGCTGGTTACCGCCGCTCCTCCCGCGTACCTGGCGGGGTTTTTATCAAACTCCGCTTTGCAGTGGGCCGAACAGAAATAATAGGTCTTGCCCTGGTAGTCCGACTTACCGGCCGCCGACTTCTCGTCCACCATCATTCCACAGATCGGATCCTTTGACATTCTGATAGCACCTCCGCAATAATATTCTCTTTATATGTCTATACCCTACCGAGGTATCCTATAAAAATTGTACCCCTCCTTCGCACAAAAGTCAAGAGGAAATCCTACTTTTTGTAGTATATCGGGGTAAACTTTTGCTCCTCCATCATCCGCTGCCGGTGGTATCTAACTTCTACCCACCAGGGCCAATCGCCCGGCAGCCCGCTGGTATCCTTGCCGTGCCGCGCCGGCATAGCATTTGGCCGCCCCCTCGAAATCCCCCAGCACTTCATAGAAACAGCCCAGATTGTACAAGGCCAGAAAACTTCCCACTCCATGCACCGACTCGTATTTATGGCGGGCTTCCCCCAACCGCAGGCAGGTTTCGAAGGCCGATGCGATCTCCAACAAGTCACTCATCCTGCCGGACTCCATGTACGCCAGCCCGCGCAGAAAGTATAGATCCGTGTAGTCGGGAAATAGCTCGATCGCCAGGTCCAACACTTTAAAAAGAGCATCAAAATCGCCCAGCCCTTTAAGAGTATAGCCTAACGAAACCAGAAGCAGCGGGAGATAGGCCGGCGCCCCCTTGATGCCTTCGAGGTCATTTCCGCCCTCCGCCCCAATGAGTTTCAAGGCCCTCTCCAGATAGGTCCGGGCTTGCTGGTAGTCGTTCATCACAAAATAGGTGCGGCCGGCCTGATATGCCAGATACGGGTCCCGCGGCTGGCGCTCCAGGGCGGCCAGAAGGATCTTCAGGTTCCGTTCGCCTTTCTTCTTTTGCGCCACCGTATCGCCGGAATAGCCGCTGTGCGCCGCAATGACACCCGTCCGCCCCACTTGAATGGCATTTCGCTCTACCTGGAGTACACCCTGCTCAATCGAAGGCACACTCCGCCCCGCTTGCAGCGTGCCCTCTCCGTCCCGCGGCGCATCACCATGCCTGGCGATCTGCTCGTGGATCGCCCCGACGTAGTGGTACTCACCGTTATTGGGAAAAAACCGGCTGATAAAAGACGAACTCCGCCGAACCTCACCACCGGACAAAAATTCGCTGACGATCTCCACTTGCCCAACCCGCTCGCCACCAGCCGCAAAATCCGCCAGTTTCCGGCGCGCCCCTGATTCGATGACCTCATCCGCGTCAAGCACCAGAATCCAGTCCCCGCTGGCCTTTCCCAGCGAAAAATTGCGGGCCGCCGCGAAGTCGTCGGCCCAGGGGAAGTCAAAGATTCTGACAATGGGCTGATTGGCCCCGCCTGTTCGCGCAAGCCCACCACCATAACCCGCGGCAATCTCTTTCGTGCGATCCGTGGAACCTGTATCCACCACGATAATCTCATCCACTTCAGGGGTGGCGGCTTCAAGGCAGGCTGGAAGGGAATCTTCCTCATCCCTGGCGATCATGCATAAACTAACTCTTTGCATCCAAAAACCTCGGATCCAGCCTCTCGTTCTCCTGCTCGTAATACTGGCTCTCCAGGTAAGCGCGTACGGCCTCTCTCCAGCGCTTGATGAGGGTCATCTCGTCCTTGACCTCGCCAATCCGACCGGATAAGAGCTGCTTGTTCTTCTCGGCCAGTTGCGCCAGCTTTTCCAGCGTCTCGCGGAGTCCCGCCATCACATGGCGCAAGTCGTCCAGTTCCGGGTCATCTTTCACATCCGCCACGGCTCCAAGGGTAAACTCCGGCACCCCGTACCTCTGGGCCAGCTTCTCTTTCAACGGCACAACCTCGGTCTCCGTAAGCCTGACCCGGTCAATCTGTTCCGCCTGCCGGGCCAGCAACTTGTTTAAGGCAGGCATGTCCAGAGACGCTGCTTCACTATCCTTCAAAGCCAGGTGCATCTCGGTGGCAGCCGCCAACAGCACCTGGTAGGCTTCCAACTGCTCCTTGTAACAACCGGCAAGCATGGCCAGCAATCCCCGCTTGGTCACTTGCCCCACCTTCCCCTCGTTTTACATGATCGCCTTGGCAGCTTCGGCGATTCGGATCTGCGAGGCAAACGACATCTGCATCGGAGACTTCCGCAAAAAATAACCGCCGCCGCGCCCCCGCCTCACCCCGACCAGGTTCATATCCAACAATAAGCGAACCTGCTCCCTGACATACGATGGGGATAGGTTCAACATCTCACCAAGCGTCTCCGAAGAAAGGGGGGAAGCATAAGTCGCGTCCCTGTCCTTTAATACTTTGATGATCTCTTCGTGTACCAGGGCAACCTTCTTCATTTCGATTCAACCCCTCGCCGAGAGGCCCCGCAAACGGTACATGCCGGTACTATCGGTCACGCCGGGGGCAATGATCATGAGTACGGGGTGAATATGGCCTGACTATGAGCCTCAGCACAGCTAGATCTTGGCAAAGGTATCGTTTTTGCGCAAGCTGCCGTTGACCGCCCTGACCGCCTCCACCCAGGCGTCCCGGATCTGGGTGACAAAATCGGTCACCTCGTCCACCGCAGCTACATCTTTTTTGGTGTTCGCCGTGATCAGGCGTTGATGCATGTAATCATAGAGGAGGCGCAGGTTACGCGCAATCTCGCCCCCTTGCTCCATATCCAGGCAACTATTCAACTCCAACAGAATATCCTGGGCCCGGATGATGCTCTCATTAGCTTTCTGAAAATTATTGGCGTTCAGCGCCGCCTTACCCTGGCGCAAAAACCTGATGCAGCCGTCGTAAAGCATCGTGACCAGCATCTCCGGCGTCGCCGTTTGAACCTGGACCTGCAGATATTTCTGTTGCGGCTCGATACTCATTGACATGCCCCTCTCGTGACTATCCGTACGACATACCAAGCATGTGCTGTTGTCGCTATGTCTTACATTTCTGCAACGTATGCGGCGTCCTCATTCTTTTTAATATGGTCCGGGCTAGCCTAATACAGCTTGGCTATCTGGCCTTGCAGCCACCCACCCTGGCTTTGCAACAGAGTCAACGCCTTTTCCATCTCGGTGTACTGGCGTACCAACTGCTGCTCCCGCAGGTCCATGCGCACCTCGAATTTTTCGATCTGTGCGTCGAGGAAGCTCATGCTGCTGTCCAGCATCTCCTGCTCCCGCGGGATATCGCCGTACTTGCTGGTAACGCCGTTGTAAGAAACCGTGGAAAGGTCGGTCAGCCGTTTGAGTATCGCGTCGAACCTGACCGCCACGCCATCTTCGCCGGTATCGACCTTGCCGTCGTTATCGGTATCGTTGAAGAAGAGCCTGGCCATGTCCTCAGGCCTGTCCCTCAGGGCGGCATCCAGTTTGGCCTCGTCGATCACCAGCTTGCCTGATTTGCCATAGTCCGTGCTGTCAATCTGGATGCCAGCCAACGCCAGTTGATTCATGGCCTCCGGCAGGCCGGGGATGGAGTCAGTTACCGTCTTTGCCAGATCCATCTTGGCTTTAATGAGCGACCATTCGCCGCGCAACAGCCCCTGTCGGCGATCAGTATCCGTCTTGGGCTCCGCAACCTTCTTTTCGGTGAGCCGGTTGTTGATCAAGGTGATGGTATCATTGTACTTGTTGACAAACTCCTTGATCGTGTTTTTGATCGCCGTGGTATCCTGGCCGATGGTAAGCGTCGTTGCCGTGGCGCTGGTAGCTTTGAGATTCAGCGTCACGCCGGGGATGATCCCGCTTACCGTGTTGCTGGCGCTGGTAATCGTGTTGCCATTGTTGAATCCGCTGATGGTAAACTCGGCATTGGTGCCCACCACTTGACTGACTCCAGCGGAACTGTCAAGCAAACCTGTGGCCGCCAGGAAGTTCCCGCTAGCCCCTTCAGCACGGCTAATGGTGGTGCTTCCAGTATCCTTTGACGTCAGGATCAAACGGTCGCTGGTACTGTCGTAAGCCGCCACCACGTTGGCGTTGGAGTTATTGATCCTGGTAATAATGCTGTTTAAGGTATCGGTGTTGACGTTATAGGTGATCTCCACGCCGTTGATGAAGAACGCGCCATTGCCATCGCCGTCCCCAGTAATCGGCGTCGCCATATTGGTGTTCGCCGCTAGGAGAGATTCATTCGGGTCCACCTTGCCAAGATGCACCGTGCTCGTCCTGGAATAAAGCCCGGCATTGAACGCCTCATTGGCATTAGTCAGGTTCATGGCCGCCAGAAAATTGCTGGTGTCGCCGGCCGCTCCCAGAGTAACATGTGCGCCGCCATTGCCTGTAATCGTAAATTTATCCGTCACAGGATCGTAAGCAGCAGTAACCCCGGCAGCGGAGTTGTTAATATTCGTGATAACAGTATCCAGCGACTCGCCGGCAGCGATAGAAATCGTCGTGCCATTGATGGTGAAGGTCCCCTCGGTGGGGATTAAACCATACTTGGTATTACCCACCACCGCCGCCGTTGAATCAATCTTGCCACCCAGCCCGACCCCTTGCGCGCCTGTGCCACTGGTAACCATGGTGGCCGTGGCCAGCTTGCTCACGGTGATGTCGTATTTCCCAAGAGCGGCGCCCGG
>JBLNCV010000051.1:0-4206 GCA_050260975.1 Syntrophothermus sp.
TACGGTAAGACTGGCATACAAAACGAGATTCACCATAGTGGCAACGAGTAAAGTCCCTTTTCCGCCCCAGCCATCAGGTTCCCCGAATAGCCCGAAGTGGCTGGGAATGCGGGCTGGCAAGTGGGGCCAGGCCTGGAATGCGGTAAGGATATTGAATATAATCCCCAATGCGGCAATAATTTCTATGGCTTTTTCCATTCTTGAACGGGGCACCAGAAGGGCGGGTCGTTGGCCTGTTTCCAAGCGAATTCCCCCTTAAATCGCCACAGTTTTACGGGTGCTACACACGGGAAGAGACACTGGTAAATTGGGTTGCCAGTCGCTTGAAGTATCGTATCCCGTGTGCCACTTGCGCTTTTCTTGGGACGTTCAGAAGTGCCCGGCGATAGCCTGCCACGATCTCCCCTGCATCTTTATCCTCCGCTGCCACCAGCCCCCAGCCGGAAAACATGATGTAACGTTGTAGCGGCAGTGCTCTAGCGTAGACGATGAGCCCCGGCCAACCAGTTGCCATCAACCCGAAATCCGCCAGATACATCTCATTGTTCCCGGGGTCCATGAGATCCTGAATAAGTATCGCATCACTTCCGATCTCCTTAATCTGAAAGACGGAGACAAAGGACTGTTCAAAACTGCGGTAAATATGCGCGTCTATCTCTTCCATAGGCGGTCTGTTGCGCATGAAATGCTGGATAATACTTTTTCCATGCCTCTTAACTTCAAATAGGGCGTAGTCTATCAGTAAGTCCGATTCCGCCTCGTCCTCAAAGATTACAACCCCATCCGGTCCCAGTATTTTCAAGGCTTTGGCTGCCTGTCGGATTTCGTCGCGAAATAGCTCGTCACGGGCCGACGAGAATAGTTGCTGTTGGCGCTCGCGTACTTTCCGATAGTCTTCAAGTATTGGAACACCGGCGCTGGATAAGGGTGTTACTTCCTTGCTGGTGGGGCCCAGCAACTGTGTGGAAAGCAAGCCGGGCGGGAGTTCCTTGCCTAAAGCCTTTTCCAACGTTCGGCGTAAACTGAGATAGCGCGACCGGCTCAATGCCTCTATTTTTAGGAAATCATCGGTCATCTCCACCGTACCGAACGACATGCGGTAAGACTGGAATAGAACAACTTTTTCACCAAGATAGTTCCAAAAGGAAGGTTCCGGAGAACCCTCGGCCTGGGAAAAATCGTCCCGGTCCTGCAACGCCTTCCGGATAGCGCCTTGATGTGTCCAGGGCTGCCATGTTTCCGCGTATGTCAGAGCAATTGAGAAACCGTCACCATCCACATCTCTCACAAAGATCCTGTTGACTCCAAAGGGCGCACAACAATCCTCGAAGGCGGATTCGCTCCCACAGGGGCAGGGTTTTCCCGGGTGCCAGGGATGAAAGCTGATAGCTTGCCCCTTCAGATAAGTGTGGCCGTTTGGAACCTGGAAGATATTGGCCGAGAAAAAACCGGATTGCTCCTGGGCTATTTGAAAGTTTCGTTCAAGCTCTTTGGCCGTAAATCCTGGAATATTCATAGACATCCCTGCCTCTCTCATAAGTTGATTATATCATTTAATGTGATCGCCGAAAAGTTCTCCTTTTACATTTTCAATTTGGGTACTATAATGTTATCCAGGATATGGATCGTTTGAAACGGCAAGATCGTTAGATAACCAGGAGGAATTGCTTTTGAAGATTATAGAAGTTGATAACCTGCGCAAGGAATTTGGAGCCGTGCTCGCGGTCAAAGATGTCTCCTTCGATGTGGAGCAGGGGGAGATCTTCGGCTTTCTAGGCCCCAACGGGGCTGGAAAGTCCACCACCATCAAGATGCTGAGCACCCTTCTCAAGCCCAACGCCGGCTCCGCCAGGCTGGCCGGTTATGATATCGCCCGCCAGCCCAACGAGGTGCGCCGGTCGATCGGGCTGGTCTTTCAGGATCCCAGCCTGGATGAGTCGCTGACAGCCAGGGAAAACCTGATCTTTCACGCCATGCTCTATGGTGTAATTCCCCGGGAACGGGACGAGCGGATGGCCGAGGTGTTGAAGATGGTTGACCTGGCCGACCGCCAGAACGATGTGGTGAAGACCTTTTCCGGCGGGATGAAGCGCCGCCTGGAGATTGCCCGCGGCCTTTTGCACTACCCCAAGGTTCTCTTTCTGGATGAGCCGACGGTGGGGCTGGATCCCCAGACGCGCAACCACATCTGGAGTTACATCCACCAGCTCAGGCAACGTGAGAAGATCACCATCTTCCTGACCACCCATTATATGGACGAGGCGGAAAACTGCGACCGGATCGCGATCATCGACCACGGCCAGGTTGTGGCTCTGGATACGCCCGACGGGCTCAAACGGCTGGTGGGCGGGGACGTGATCTCCTTGAAGACCGCCAATGATGCGGAGGCGGCAACGGCTATTTCGGAAAAGTATGGGGTGCGGATTACCAGGGATGACGAGGGGTTGCACTTCGAAATCGCAGACGGGGAAGAATTCATCCCCAAACTGGTTTCTGAGTTGCGAACCTCGATTAAATCCGTTAGCCTGCGCCGGCCGACACTGGACGATGTGTTTCTCAAACTCACCGGGCATGCCATCCGGGACGAGCAGGTAAGCGGGAAAGACCGGATGCGAGCCCATATGCGGATGGGAAGGAGCAGACACTGATGACTGGTATTGAAAAATCCGCAGCATTGCGGGCCAATGCGCTATCGAGCAATGCCAGGGCGGTTTACGTAATCTGGCTCCGGGAGTTGATCAAGTTCTGGCGGGAGAAGCTCCGGATTGTTACCTCGCTCATCCAGCCGGCGGTCTGGCTTTTCATCATGGGAAAGGGGCTCGGCTCGAGCTTTGGCGGGCCGGGTGGCGTGGATTATGTGAAGTTTATGTTTCCAGGCGTGGTGGGAATGACCGTGCTCTTCTCCTCGCTTTTCTCTTCGATCTCCATCGTCTGGGACCGGGAATTTGGTTTTCTGAAGGAGATTTTAGTCGCGCCCGTCTCCCGGACGGCCATTGTTATCGGGAAGGCCTTGAGCGGCAGCACCACCGCCATGCTTCAGGGATTTTTGGTGCTGCTCTTCGCACCGCTGATCGGCATGACCCTATCTTTGCCGGTAATTTTGGGAGCCCTGGGGCTCATGTTTTTGATCTCCTTCGCTCTGGCTTCCACGGGGATTCTCATCGCCGCCCGGATGGAGTCCATGCAATCTTTCCAGTTGATTATGAACTTTTTTGTCATGCCCATGTTCTTTTTAAGTGGTGCAATATTTCCCTTGCGCGGCCTGCCCGCCTGGATGGGGGCGCTGGCCAGAATTAACCCGCTGGCGTACGGGATTGATGCCATGAAAAGCGTGATCATCGGCCTGCATGAGTTTGCTCTGGGCACGGATATTGCGGTGATCGCCGCCACCGCGGCGGTGATGATTACCGGAGCGGTGGCGCTGTTTAACCGGGAGGGGTGAAGCCAAAAATACCCATATTGCAGAAGGTTTGATTGAGTGGCGATGGGAATACAAATTTTTCTTCATCGCTACTTTTTTGCAGGATTTTCCCCATACGCGGTGAATCGAGAGAATGGGAAACATTGGATGATCTGGGGGTATTCCATAAAACAGGGAGGTGTTTCACAAGAGCTACCATGTCGGCATTACAAAATTATCTCATTAACTGTAGGTACTCGGAAACAGCGAGGAAATCCCAGGCAACAACTGGAAAAATACCATGAAAAAGGGTTAGCGGTGGATGGTCCTGAAGATTGAGCAGAGAATGGCGGTTAAATGAGTAAGGTGGGGAAAATCTGAGCAATTAGGGGGTCAAAGAGGGTAGCGCAAAGCTAATCACCCCAAAGGAGATATTTTGGGAAATGAGAAAAATTGTGGCCGCTATCTGGCTCTAAGCGGCCAGGGACTGACCCAGAGCCACCGTCCAGATGTCGAAGCCATTTTGGGTGGCGTTGTTTACCCAGGCATCCAGATGCTGGTTCATGCCGACCAGGTGGAGGTGCCAGAACCAGGCCTGTTTGCTTCTAACGCGGCAACGTTCCAGTTCATAGTCAATTTTGGCGCGCTTAAAAGAGCGCTCCGCGGCGGAACGTTTATGGCGGATCTCCTTCCAGGCCGAAGAATTGCGTGGTGTTTGGGTAAAGAAACGGAGGTCATCGTTGGGTTTAGTGTAAACAGTGCGGCCGTAAGGAGAAGAAGAACAAGGCGCCGTGCAGTTGAGTTGT
>JBLNCV010000052.1:0-4508 GCA_050260975.1 Syntrophothermus sp.
TTTTCTGGCTGGGGCTTGTCGTCATTGTGGGACACTTTGCCTTATACCAATGGGCTCAGGGTGATTTGGCGACGGCGTTCTTCGGGCTGGTCTTCTTTCCCTTCACCTACTTCATCTGGCCATGGATCTCGGGACTGTGGCCGGTGTTCTTGATCTCCCTGGGCGGGTACTGGTTCTCCACGGTGGCCGGCAAGCCGCCGGTGGATTGAGGGCGGCGGATTTCGCCGCATAAAGGAAGGGGGAAACCATGCGCCGGAGCTTTTCCCGTTGGTTGGCGGCATTCTGGGCAGCTGTTGCCCTGATGGGCCTGGCGGCCAACGGGGTTGCGGCGGGGGAGGAGCAGTACAGGTATACCGCCGAGTTCTCGGGAATGGAGTACCTGGTCATCGATGTTTCGGCGGACCTGGCTTCCAGCGCTGACCTGAGCAACGAAGAGGGTGTGGAGTTCGTGAAGGATCTGGTCTACGCGGAACTCCGGGCGAAACTCCCTGCCGTCAGGGCTTACAAGGAAGATGACGCCCTCATCCGGGAGGTCGACCGGGAACTGCGGCAGCAGGGCGCCTTGGACGAAACCGGAAAGTGGGACGGCACGGGGGACAGCCCGGTGGTCGTCTTGCTGGAAAAGATAGGACATGCCGGGTACATTACTGTGTCGGTGGCGACCCATGAACGGTGGGACAGCGGTTATTACGGGGACGTCAGTTTTTACGTCGCCCGGTGGGTCCGGCTGGAGATGGAGGACAATAACGGCGAAGCGCGCACTTTCCTGGGGACGGTCTACAGAAACGGCTATTCCATTACCAAGGGGGTTTCCCATGGGGTGAAGGATCATGTTCGCCAGGTGGTCCAGGACCTGGTCCTGAAGTTCGTCTCTGATTTCTACGGGGCCCGGGGCGATGTATGATCCGAGTTTTTCCGTAGCCGGAAGGAAAGGGGAACCCGCCGTGGCCGCACCCTCATTGCGTGCTGATGAATCAGGACGGATCCTGATTGAAGAAAGCGGGTGGGCTTTGCGCCGGCTGGAAATATCCTGGCAAATTTAAGCATACCTCCACTTACTGGCAGGAAAAATCTGGTTTTACGACGAAAATAGAATAATGGCGAATTGTTAGATCCTGGCTGCCCGGCGGGAAGATGCCTCATAGGGTAAAAACTTCTGTGCGGATTTCTTGGCCTCGCCCTTCTGCATCAAAGGTCTGCCGTTTTTGGCTATAAACCTTGGGGTGATGCCACACGGGAGGGAATGCCTTGTGCAACGCGTTTCTTTATATAGCTGAAGGTAAGCGGATATTAGCTGGTTAGTTACTAACGGTAAGATGAACCGCAGGGACTGCGGGGATGGCCTGTTGGAGGGCCGGTAAGACCTTCCGCAAGGGGGCTCGGTCCAATGAAGCAGGAATCAATGAAACGCTGAAGTCCGGGGCTCCAGAATCCTGCGACTTTAGTCGTGGAGAGGTTCAATTCCCTGACTGAGCCCTCTTGTGTTCATGGGTGGGATAAGGTATAATAGACCCGTAATAAGTCACTGTACCCACAGGTGGTCGCTTGATGGGTCATTTGCTCTGGAAGGGGGGTAAAGCGTGGGCATACGGGTGCTTATGGACGATCGGGGCCGTCTTTCTATACCATCAGAGATCAGAAAACAGATGGGGTTCCGAGAGGGCGAAAGCGTGATTGTTGAGGCTATGGGACCTGGGGAATTGCGGGTTATCCGTCTGAAAGATGCGGTCGACAGAGGGAAAGGCATGTACCGCCACTTCGGGGTTCCCGGCCAAAACATCTCTGAGGAGTTGATCGCGGATCGCAGGCGTGAAGCGAAGGAGGCCGAGAAACGACGTGAGTGAAGCTGTAGTGGACGCATCGGCTCTCCTGGCATACCTCTTCGATGAACCGGGCGCCGATGCGGTTGCCATGGCGCTTTCTGCCGGGGCTTGTATGAGCGCTGTAAATTTCTCAGAAGTGCTAGCCAAACTCTCCGATCATGGGATAAGTGTTGACCAGGCTCTTTCCGACTTTAAGGAACAGAAGCTCTTGAACATTCTTGAAATTGTGGACTTCAACCTCGCCAATGCCGAGGAGGCAGCACGTCTCCGGCATACTACCAGAGACATCGGGTTATCGCTTGGCGACCGAGCCTGTCTTGCACTCGGCAGGATCAGAAACTCGCAGGTTCTGACCGCGGATTCATTTTGGGCTAAGGTTCAGGGAATAGACGTAATAATGATTAGGTGACGAACCACGGTGTTCCAGGCGCCTCGTTACCTTTTGGCAGACAGCTTCGGCCTTATCAAACTGCCGGGAATCGATGAGGTCAAGTACGCTGTTGGAAAGACGATCGATTTCCAACTCCACCAGGTGAAAGGAGACATCATCATTATATCTAGACGGCGGGGGCTTCTGCACCGCTCTTGAAGTCTGTTGTCGCAGAAGACAACACCTCTTATACTTTTTCCCACTGCCGCACGGGCAGAGATCGTTTCGTCCGACTTTAGGCATGTTTCCCTCCCAACCCCCCGCCGTATGTATCCATCTTCTCAGATAGATGATAGATGCGCCTCCACGATATCGAGGCGCTGCCAACATAATACCCCAGAAATACCCCAACGATTACGACTTACATGCAAAGAAAACCTGCGTCCACGGGGATAAAGGACCCGGTGATGCCGGATGATTCGTCGGACGCCAGAAACGCCACGGTCTTCGCCACTTCATCGAGACGCGTCACGCGGCCGAGAGCGAATTTGTCCAGCCAGCGGGCATCTTCGGGGTGGCGGGGTCGAAAGCGTTTTCCGCCCCGGTGATAAGCACGCCGTTGGCCCGGATCTCCTTTCGTCCGAACTCGGCGGCGATCCCCCGGGTCAAGGCCATGACCCCCGCGTTTGTCACAGCATAGCCTATCTCGCCATAACCTCCTCTCTTTCCCACCGTGGCGAGGATGTTGACAATAACCCCTTGACCCTTCTTCAGCATGCCGGGCAAGACCCGCCTTGCCGTCAAAAAGTACCCCAGGGATTTATACTCCAGTTGTGATCTCCATTCTTCCGCCGTAAAATCAAGGAAAAGCTTCTGCATGGCGTAGACCGCGTTGTTGATAAGGATGTCTATCTCGCCGAGGGAATCTGAAACGGCGGCCACCATGCGGTCGACGTCTTCCTCAACGCGGGTGTCGCCCGGCCGGACAGTGACATCGATTTGGCCGTGCTGCTGCCGAAAGGTAAAGAGTTGCCGGCGGTTGATCGAAGCCTACCGGGGTACAGTCTCGCTGCCCTTTGCGCCGGGCGAACACCGGCGCATCGCCGTGAAGATCGTGGATGACCGGGGGATTGAGTCTTTGAAGGTCATGGAGGTGGACTGATGGCGCAGATATCGATTGACCAGGAACGGCTAGCAGGCTTTTGCCGGCAACGCCATGTCCGCCGTCTGTCGCTTTCGGTTCTGTCCTGAGGGGCGATTTTGAGAAGGAAGTGTTAGGTCATGACCGACTGGGAACACCCCGGGCTGCTCTACGGGCTCATCGACAACGTGGTCAACACATGTTTCAGCTCGTTTACACCCGGCATATCAGGAGCCTGGGGCTGAAAGGCACCGAAAGGACGCTGGACTTCGGCAGCGGGTCTGGGGCTTGTTCAAGGCACCTGACGGCTCTGCTTCAGAAGGACGGACACCTGACCTGTGTGGATACCTCGCATTTCATGCCCGGAAAGGCCAGGAAGCGCCTGGGCCGGTACGCAAACATTGATTTTCAGGTGGGGGAACTGCCGGAATTGGGACTCCCGGAGAAATCGTTCGATGTCGTCTTCGTTCACTACGCGCTGCACGAGGTCTCCCCGGCTCGAGGCCGGAGTACGTGAAGGAGTTTATGGCTTGGCGGTTCCTTGGCGGGCATAGAGCCTTAACAAGGCGTTCGCCGGGCTTAAGGTCCTGGGCGTGGGTGGAATGGGGACACGAGGCTTTTGTAGAATTGAAGTCTGAAGACTGCGGCTGTTGATATGGGGGAACAAGGATGATGACCAACCTCCACTTCCTCTGTATGAAGACAGCTCAGGCAATGGTAGGGGGGAAGGGGCCGCTAGAGACAAGGAAAATGTGGCCACGAAAGGTCTGGGTGTATTGCTTGAGAACGGGCCTTATGGCCTCATACTTTACTTGCAAACCGCAAGGCAGGATATCGCCAGGGCATATAGGACAGGTCATGCTCTATGAGTCTGTCTTGCGGGCCAATCACGCCAGCGGGGACCCCAACTTCGTCGGGTGAATTGATGGGCAGTTGACTCTTTCCCACGGGCCTACGGAGCGTTGTTTGTGGATGGCGTTGTGAGGGATAAAACATGAAGATATACCAGCACAAATCCGCATTCGGCTTCAAGGGTGACGGCGGCCTGGGCGGGCGGGCTGATCCGGCAGATCCTGGCCGGGGAGAAGACCGCCACCTGCACTTCAAGATTGAACACACCGGGCCGGAACTGGCGGAACTTTACGCCACCAAGGGAGAGCTGGTCACTGTCATC
>JBLNCV010000053.1:0-11994 GCA_050260975.1 Syntrophothermus sp.
CCAGGGGAACAACGCCACTCCCGTGTTCAACGACGGCTGGTCCTACTGGAGCCCGAAGGCCCCTTCCAGCGGCTTGAAACTCACGCCCTACGGGCTGAACATCCGGGTGCTCGGCGCCTCCACCGACAACTCGGTGGGAGTCGTGGGAGTCTACAGGGGTGAGTAACAGACACAGGTAGTTCAGAAGAACACGACGGGGTCCCTCGCTTTGGGGCGACCCCCGTCTTTTTTTAGAAGGTTCGTCTTTTTTTTAGAAGGTTCGTCTTTTTTTAGAAGGTTCGTCTTTTTTTAGAAGGAATATAGAAGAGCGCCGTTGAATTTCTCATGTGGTCAGACAGCTAGGCAGCTTGGCTACCAGGAGGTAGTTTTCTTGGGAAAGTTTAAGACGATTAGCACCCAGAAAGCGTATATCGAGATCATGCAGCAATTAAAGGGATTGATTGAATCAGGAGAACTGGTTCCGGGGGAGAAACTGCCGGCGGAGCGCATTTTGGCTGCAGAGCTTGGCACAAGCCGGCCGACCTTGCGTGAGGCTCTAGCGGCCCTGGAGATGCTGGGTTATGTGGAGATTATCAACGGGAAGGGCACCTTTGTACGTGATATGCCGGATGAACGCCGGGTGTCTCAGGATGATGTGCATTTTGACGTGGAGGACAGCCCTTTTCAACTCATGGAGGTGAGAAAGGTCATAGAGCCTGCCGCGGCGGCGCTGGCGGCGGAGCGAGTCAGCGCCGAGGAACTGGCGGAACTTGAGAACATTGCGCAACGCATGGAAGAGGCCTATGCCTTGACAGAACGCTTTCCCTCCGAAGATGACATACTTTTCCACGAGAGACTGATCAAGGCCACCCACAATGTGGTTTTTGTGGAGATTATGGCCTCGGTGACGGAACGGATGAGACACCCACTCTGGAATGTCCTGAAGGGCAAGAGCCACATGCGCAAGGGCCGGTCGAGGGCGTATCTGGCGCACCACCGGGCGGTCGTGGAAGCCCTCAAGGAGGGTGACGGCGCCCAGGCGCAACGCGCGATGATGGAACATCTTACCTGCATTGAACAGGATTTGCTGGCGGATTAAGGAAAACCGGCTCAAACTCGCGGCTTTTTGTAGCGAATCATATAAACCGAGGGAGGAAGGGTGCGGATGAAAAACAGGGTGAAGGAGCTTTTAGAGGCCGGGAAACCCGCTGTGGGCAGTTGGGTTAGCCTGCCCAGCGCGGCGTCGGCGGAATTGATGGCGGGCATGGGTTTTGACTGGCTGGTGGTGGACACAGAACATGGGGCCACCGACTATGAAACGCTGGAGGACATGATCCGGGCGATGAAGGGAACCGATACCGTACCCATGGCCCGGGTGCCCTGGAACGATCATGTCCTTATCAAACGAGTTCTGGACCGGGGCGCTTACGGCCTGGTGATTCCGATGGTCAGCAACGCGGAAGAGGCCCGCGCGGCCGTGTCAGCTTGCAAGTACCCGCCGGAGGGGATCCGGGGCATAGCCGGGACGCGGACGAGCCGGTACGGCATGGACCTGATGGACTATTATAATGATTGGAACAAGGAAGTGGTTGTGGTCTGCCAGATTGAGACCCAGCAGGCCGTGGACAACATCTACGACATCCTTTCCACACCAGGGGTTGACGCTGTTTTTGTGGGGCCGAACGATCTGTCGGCGGGGCTGGGGGTCTTCCGGCAGTTCGACCACCCGAGATTCCAGGAAGCCATGGAACGGATTATCAAGGCCGGCAAGGAGACGGGGACGGCGATAGGTTACCATACCGGCGGCGCTGACGAGGCGCTGGCGAAGATTGCACAAGGGTTCCAATTTGTGGCCGTGGCCTCGGACGTGCGCTTCATGGCGGGAGCGGCTTCGGGGGCAACCGCCAAGATCTTCGGAGGCACGAAAAAGTAGTATTAAAGAGCAGTATTAATCTGAGAGGTGAGGCGCATTGAGGAAATGGCAGAGGATCACGGGCCTTGTGCTTCTGGGCCTCTCCGGGCTGGTAATTCAACAGTCCGTGTACGTCCTCCGGGTTTTTGACGGAGGACAGCCGGGGTCTGGCTTTATGCCGCTGGGGCTCGGGCTTATCCTGGCGGGGTTGGCCGTGGCGCTGATCATTGTCAATCGTGAACCCGATGAGAAAAAGATCCCCCTGTGGGCTCCCGGTACGTGGATCCGTCCTTTACTGTCGATGTTGCTCTTCGCTGGTTATGCTCTCTTCCTGGAAGGGCTGGGTTATGTGATCAGCGTATTCGCGCTTGTTTTCCTCTGGCTTGTGGTGGTGGAGCGAAAACACCTGTTCCAGGCGGCTCTTCCCGGGGTATTGTCCGCGGTTGGCGTCTGGCTGATCTTCGGCGTTCTGCTTAAAGTACCGCTGCCGATGGGCATTTTGGCACGTTAGGAGGTGAAACGGGCAAATGTTTGACTTTCCAGGGTTGTTAAACGGGTTTGACCTTGCTTTCAGCCTGATCAACCTGCTGTACGCCTTTGTCGGGGCCTTGCTGGGAACGGCCATCGGTGTGTTGCCCGGCCTCGGGCCGGCGGCGACCATCGCCCTGTTGCTGCCCGTCAGCTATCAGATTGGTTCCCCCGTCACATCCATCATTATGATGGCGGGCGTGTATTATGGGGCTATGTACGGCGGGTCCACCACCTCCATTCTATTAAATATCCCGGGGGAGGCGGCGTCGGTGGTAACCTGTATCGACGGGCATGAGATGGCCAAGAAGGGGCGTGCAGGCGCAGCTCTTGGCATCGCGGCCATCGGCTCCTTTGTGGCGGGTACCATCGGCGTTCTGGGTTTGACGTTCATTGCGCCCCCACTGGCGGAGATCGCCCTCCGGTTCGGGCCGCCTGAATACTTCGCGCTTACGGTGCTTGGACTTTTGATGGCCACCTACCTCGGAGGCGGATCGGCGATAAAAGGCCTGATCATGGTGGTCATCGGGCTTTTGATGGGGATGATTGGGCTTGATCCGGTATCCGGGGCGGTGCGGTTCACCTTCGGCAACGTGAATCTTCAGGGTGGGATCGACTTTGTTACCGTGGCCATGGGGATGTTCGGCGTCGGGGAGATCTTTTACAATCTTGAAAAGGCCGAGGGAGTCCAACTGGTTACCGACAGGATCAAGAACATCTTTCCCACCCTGGCGGATCTAGCCCGATCAAAGTGGGCGATGCTCCGCGGTTCCCTCACCGGGTTCTTCGTGGGGATTCTGCCCGGCGGCGGAGCCGTCCTGTCGTCGCTCATCTCTTATGCTACTGAAAAGAAGGCCTCCAAACATCCCGAAGAGTTTGGGCACGGCGCCATTGAGGGCGTGGCGGGACCGGAATCCGCCAATAACGCCGCGGCCAGTTCCTCATTCATTCCCTTGCTGACTCTGGGGATACCCGGAAATGCGTCCATCGCCATGATCTTCGCGGCGCTCCTCATCCAGGGTGTAACTCCGGGGCCCTTCCTCCTAAAGGAGCATCCCGACGTTTTCTGGGGTGTCATCGCTTCCATGTACATCGGGAACGCCATGCTTCTGGTGTTGAACCTGCCTCTGGTGGGGGCCTGGGCGCAGCTTCTGCGCGTGCCTTACGCCTATCTGGCGCCGCTCATTGCGCTTTTCACCCTTATCGGAGTCTACAGTGTGAACAATTCTACCTTTGATATCTGGCTGATGATGATCACCGGCATCCTGGGGTATTTGATGCGCAAGCTCAATTTTGAGCCTGGGCCGCTCCTTCTGGCTTTTGTCCTGGGACCCATCGTGGAGCGGTCGTTGCGGCAGTCTCTGTTGCTCTCGGCCGGATCTCCCGCCATCTTTTTCACTCGGCCCATCGCGGGAACCCTGATGGCGGTGGCCATCCTGTTCCTGGCCGGGAACGCCTGGGCTTCCTGGCGCAAGGCCGGAGCGCGGAAGGCTCAGTCCGAGTCGTTTTCATGACCTTGTGTCGGTTTCGTGGCCTTTGAGCAGTCAGGCTTGTGGGCCTCGGAATAGAAAAAGTGAATACCAGTACCCAATCTTAACGGAGGTGTGGATGATGCTAAAACGAAAGATGCTGGTCTCGTTTCTCACTGTTCTGGCGTTATTGACGGCGGCGGCGCTGCCCATCCTGGCGGCGGAAAAGTACCCTGGCAAGCCCATTGAATTGATCGTTCCGTACTCCCCCGGTGGTTCCACCGATGTATTGGCCCGTCTGGTGGCCAAAGTGGCTCCCAAATACTTTGACGTACCGGTAGTGGTGATCAACAAGGCCGGCGGCGGCGCAATCCCCGGGCGGGACTATGTGGTCAAGGCCAAGCCGGACGGCTACACGCTCCTCTTCGGCTACGGCTCCGGCGAGGATCTGGTGGTTCCCCACCAGAGGGAGCTTCCCTTTGACACTTTCAAGGATCTGGTGCCTGTGGCCCGGCTTTCGGTGCATTCCATAGTACTGGCGGTTCCCGCCGACTCCCCGCACAAGACCCTCAAGGACCTGGTGGCGTGGGCCCAGACCCGTCCCTATGTGACGGCGGCGGTCTCTACCAAGGGCGCCTCAGTGGACATTACTTTCCAGGCTTTTGCCAGGGAGGCCGGTTTCAAGCTTACCTCCATACCCATGAGTGGCGGCTCTGATGCAGTTACCGCTTTAACCGGCCATCAGGTGGACTTTGGCGGCGGACATCCCAGTGAAGTTTTACCGCATATCAAGGCCGGCCGGCTACGCCCGCTGGCGGTGGCTCTGCCTGAACGCGACCCGGCCGTGGACGCGCCTACCTTCCGGGAACAGGGCTATGACGTTGTCACCGCCGGTTCGGTGAAAGGAATCGCCGTTCCCAAGGGCACTTCAAAGGAAGTGATCAATTATATGGCTGAAAAATTCCGCCTCATTGCCAAGGATCCGGAGTTTGTGGCCATGATGAAGGATGTCGGCCAGCCGGTAATGTATATGGGGCCGGATGAATACGCCAAATTCCTCAAGGAAGGCTTCGAGCAGTACGGGAAGCTGATCAAGGAACTGGGCATTGAGACGAAATAAAGATGAACAGCTGTTGCGAAAAGTGGTTAAAACGAGCAGGTTAAAAGGATGCAAGGTGTAACCGGCAAAGATAACGGCGCCGGGATCAGGCCGGGGGTGATCGAGCCGCCGGCCTGATTTTACACCCCGTCCCAAGCAGGAGGAATAATGGAATATGGCGGAGCGGAAGAAAGTTCTCATTCCACAGCCGATTCACGCGTCGGGCATGGCCATCCTGGAGCCTGATTTTGAGGTTCGGGTGGGGCCGGATGCGTCGTTGGAGACTTTATTGAGGGAGATTGAAGACGCCGACGCCCTTTTGATCCGCACGGCGCCGGTGCCCAGGGAAGCGATCCTTGGGGCCAAGAAGTTGAAGATTATCGCCCGGCATGGCGTGGGCGTGGATAATATCGATGTCAGGGCGGCGACGGAACGCAAGATCCCCGTGGCCTACACGCCAAACGCCAACATGCTGTCCGTGGCCGAACACGTGCTGGCCATGATGGCGGCCCTGGCCAAGCTTTTGCCCCAGTACGACAAGGCCACGCGCCAGGGGAACTTTGAGATTCGCAACTCCTACCGGGCCGTCGACCTGGACGGCAAGACCCTGGGTATCGTCGGCCTGGGCAGAATTGGCTCGTTGCTGGCGCGCAAGGCCAGCCTGGGGTTCAACATGAAGATTCTGGGGTTTGACCCGATGTTAAGCGCGGAGAAGATCGCGGGCATGGGGGTGCAGCCGGTGGAGAGCCTGGATGAGCTTTTGCGCCAGTCGGATTTTGTGAGCCTCCACGTCCCCTTGACGCCTGAGACGAAGGGGTTGATCGGCGTCCGGCAACTGGCGTTGATGAAGCCTTCGGCTTTTCTGCTGAATGCCGCCAGGGGCGGTGTTGTGGATGAGCAGGCGCTGTATGATGCTTTGAAGCGGAACGCCATCTCCGGCGCTGGATTGGACGTCTTCCAGGATGAACCGGTGCCCGTGGATAATCCTCTTCTCTCCCTGGACAACATCATTGTCACACCACATTCCGCGGCGTTGACGGCGGAGTGCGTGGTACGCATGGCCACCGGAGCGGCTCAGGCCATCTCCGACGCCCTTAAGGGCAAACGCCCGGAGTTCATTATTAACCCGGAAGTCTATAGGTAAGATCGTTTTCTAATGATAAGGCAGTTCCTGCTGAGAAATGTCTCACCCTTTGGCCGGCGAGGAGCTTTTGAGCAAGGGGGGAGATGTTTTAGTAGGAACTAACTAATAAGGAGTTGGACAAGATGGCTCTCGAGATTAAAGGGATCATCCCGGCGATGGTGACGCCGTCGGATGAAAACGGACGGATCATTGAGGATTCCCTGCGCAAGCTGACGCGGTACCTGATCGACGGCGGCGTGCACGGGCTCTTCGCCATCGGCGGGCAGGGCGAGTTCTGGGCTTTCACGCCCGAGGAGAAGAAGCGCGCGCTGGAGGTCGTTTTGAGCGAGGCCAAAGGTAAGGTGCCGGTCTATGCGGGCACCGGCGCGGTAACCACCCGGGAGGCGGTCCAGCTCACAAAGATGGCCGCGGACATGGGCGTGGACGCGGTGTCGGTGATCACCCCATATTTCATCAAACCCAACGACGATGAACTGTACGAGCATTACGCGGCCATCGCCCGGTCAGTGCATATTCCGGTGCTGATGTACAACAACCCGGCCCGCACCAATATCAACCTGTCGGCGAGCCTGGTGGAACGGCTGTCGCATATCGACAACATCGTTGGGATCAAGGATTCCAGCGGCGACATGACCCTCACTGCCGAGTACATCCGGCGGACAGGGAAGGACTTCGCGGTTCTGGCCGGACGGGACACGCTCATTTATGGAACCCTGGCCTACGGTGGGCGCGGATCGATTACGGCCACAGCCAACGTGGCGCCGAAGCTGGTGGTGGAGATCTACGAGGCTTTCGCGGCGGGCGATCTGAAGCGCTCGCTGGAGGCGCAGTTCCGTCTGGCGCCGTTGCGCCTGGCTTTTGAGTTTGGTACCTTCCCGGTGGTGATCAAGGAAGCCTTGCAGATGATCGGCATTAACGCCGGCGCCGCGGTCCGGCCGGTAGGCGCCTTGCCCGAGGCCAAGCGGAACGAGCTGCGCCAGGTACTGATCAATATGGGCATTCTGGCGCGCTAATTCGGCGGCCGGATTCAAGGGGCGCCAGGCAGGCCGCAAGGTCAGCATGGCCGGCTATTGGCTCGGAAGAGGAGAGATGCAGATGACCGTAACGGAAAAGATCGGCTTTATCGGCCTGGGCATTATGGGCAAGCCCATGGCACGCAATCTGATGAAGGCGGGATACAAACTGGCCGTTCATAACAGAAGCCGCGAACCGGTGGAGGAGTTGGCCGGGGAGGGGGCGACGCCGGCCGCATCGCCGCGGGAGGTCGCCGGTCAGGCCAGCCTGATCATTACCATGCTACCCAACTCGCCGGACGTCAGGGAGGTGCTCCTGGGCCCAAACGGCGTGATTGAAGGGGCGAAGCCCGGAACCACGGTGATCGACATGAGTTCCATCGCGCCGCTGGCGGCTCGGGAAATCGAGGCCACCCTGCGTTCAAAAGGCATCGGGATGCTGGATGCGCCGGTGAGCGGCGGGGAAGCGGGAGCCATCGCCGGAACCCTGTCGATTATGGTGGGAGGAGAAGAGACGCTCTTCCAGCGCTACCGGCCCGTTCTGGGATGCATGGGGAAGAACATCGTCCATGTAGGACCCATTGGCAGCGGAAATGTGGCCAAGCTTTCCAACCAGATCATTGTGGCGCTGAATATCGCCGCGGTGTCCGAGGCGCTGCTTCTGGCCAAGAAGGCCGGCGTCCCGCCTAAGGTGGTCCGCGAGGCCATTCGCGGGGGGTTGGCGGGCAGCGCCGTGCTGGAAGCCAAGGCGCCCATGATGGTTGAGCGAAGATTTAACCCCGGCTTTAAGATCGACCTCCACGCCAAGGATCTGGGCAATGTCCTGGAGACCAGCAGGCAGCTTCACGTCCCCCTGCCGTTGACGGCGGCGGCCATGGAGATCTTGCAGTCCTTGCAGTCCGCCGGCCTTGGCGGCGAGGATCACAGCGCCATTGTGAAATTCTACGAAAAGATGGCTGGTATCCAGGTGGGCGAATAGGACACGAGAAGCCATGCCGATAGCACAAAAAGTTGATAAAGAAGGGAGCATCGCAAAATTGAGCCTGAGCACATTTCAAAGCAGCGCAACACAAAGGATTCACGAACTCGAAAGAAGAGCCAGGCAGATCCGCCGGGATATCCTGACGATGATCCATGCCGCCAAGTCTGGGCACCCAGGAGGATCGCTTTCCGCCTGCGAACTGGCGGTGGCGCTTTATTTTGACGTTCTGAGGCACGATCCACGGAACCCGTCCTGGGAAGGGCGAGACTATGTGCTGTTTTCCAAAGGCCACGTGGCGCCGCTTCAATACGCGTGTCTGGCGCGCGCCGGGTATTTTGACGTATCGCACCTTCAGACTTTACGGAAGTTGGGGAGCATCTTGCAGGGCCATCCCAGTATGCAAAAGACGCCGGGGGTGGAAGTTTCCAGCGGTTCTCTGGGTCAGGGGCTTTCCATCGCCACCGGCCTTAGCCTCGGACTGAAGATGCGCAAGGCCGCCAACCGAGTCTACTGCATCCTGGGCGACGGGGAATTGCAGGAAGGGCAGGCCTGGGAGGCCGCCATGTCCGCCGCCCATTTCAAGCTGGATAACCTCTGCGCTATCGTGGATTTCAATGGCGTACAGCTCGACGGGCGCGTAGAGGACATCATGGGGGTGGATCCTCTGGCGGACAAGTGGCGCGCCTTTGGCTGGCATGTGGTGGAGATTGACGGCCACGACCTCGGCCAGATCCTGGCGGCCTACGCCGAGGCGGAGAAGACCAAAGGCCGGCCGACGGCCATTATCGCCCGCACCATCAAGGGCAAGGGGGTCTCCTTCATGGAAGACCGCGCCGAGTGGCATGGCAAAGCCCCCAACGACGATGAATTGCGCGCGGCGCTGGCCGAGCTGGAAGAGGGGGTAGGAAGATGAGCCGTCAAAAGGTTACCTATGAAATGAAGCCGACGCGTTTTGGCTACAGCGAGGCGCTGCTTGCCCTGGGGCAGGAGGATGAACGGGTGGTGGTGCTGGACGCTGACCTGGCCAAGTCCACCACCACGGAACGTTTTAAGGAGCGGTTTCCGGAACGTTTTTACGACGTGGGGATCGCCGAACAGAACATGCTTGGCATTTCTGCTGGGTTGAGCCTTGCCGGGTTTATTCCCTTTGTGAGCACCTATGGGGTCTTTCTCTCCGGGCGAGCCTGGGATCAGATCCGGACCACCATCTGCTACGCCGGGTTAAACGTGAAGCTGGGCGGAGCGCATGGCGGGCTGTCGGTGGGGCCGGACGGCGCCACCCATCAGGCTCTGGAGGAGATCGCCCTGACCCGGGTGCTGCCCAACATGACGGTTCTCGTTCCCGCCGATTACCAGGAGACTATCAAGGCCACCAGGGCCGCCGCCGCCATTAAGGGTCCGGTCTACATCCGCTTCGGGCGCGCGCCTGTTCCTATAATCACCCGGCCGGAAGACCCGTTTGTGGTGGGGAAGGCAAACCAATACCGGGAGGGGCGCGACGTTACCATCATCTCCACGGGGGCCATGCTGGCGCTGGCGCTGGAGGCCGCGGAAAACCTCGCCTCTCGAGGGGTGCAGGCGCGGATCTTGAACATGCACACCATCAAGCCGCTGGATGTGGAGGCCGTGGTCAAGGCGGCGCAAGAGACCGGCTGCCTGGTGACCGTGGAGGAGCACCAGATCAACGGCGGGCTTGGGGGAGCGGTGGCGGAATGCCTGGTGGAGCACAGCCCAGTCCCCATGGAACGGGTGGGAATCCGGGACACCTTCGGGGAGTCCGGGGAACCCGAGGAGCTTCAGGAGAGCTACGGCCTGACGGCGGCGGAGATTGAGGCGGCGGCTTTGCGCGTGTATAAGCGTAAGGGTGCGCGATAAACTTTAAGGGAGGATTGCCGTGCAGTGTTTTGAGGTGCCGGTGGGAAAGGACCGGCGAGTGCCGGTGGCGATACCGGACGGGGTGCAGGTTCAGTTGGTGGCGCCGAAACCCCTTTGCGGGTTACAGCGGCGGCGTGAAGACCATCGCCATCGGCGCCGCGGGAGAAGAGACCATCGGGGCCACCCATAACTATGAAGTGATGAAGGAGACGCGCCTGGGGGTTCTGGAGGGGAACCGGTTCCGGGACTTTCTCACGGAAGCCAGTCTGACACTGGGAGTGGACTTTATCGTCAACGTGGTGCAGACCGGGGATAAGAAGCTGGTTGCCGCTTTTGCGGGCCACCCGGTGGAGGCGTTTCACGCAGGCGTCAGGGTGGCGCCATTATTGTGACGGCGCCCTGTGAAGATGGCCTGGGCTTCCACGGGTTTCGGGAATGGATGGTACGGGCCAAGGGGCCGGAGGATATCGTGCGGCTGGCCAGGGAAGAGGGGTTTGCCCCGGGGGAGCAGAAAGCCCTGATTCTCTCCTGGATCCTCCTCCACGCGCGGCTGGTCATGGCCGAGTGCCTCATTTCTCCCGAGACGCTGCATGAGGTGCATCTTGAATCCGCACCGACGCTCCAGGAGGCGCTCGACCGGGACTTGCCCGCCGGCCGAAGGCCAAAGTGGCGATCATGCCGGATGGGATGTTGACCCTGCCCATCTTTTAGATTAATGATAGTTTCTATTATTTTGACCGATCATCAAGAGATCAAGCCACCTTCACCAATGAGGGCGGTTTTTTTGTGCCAATTCTTGAAAATGAAAAGGAAGGTTTGCAGGAAGATTGGCCCAATTGGCGAATTAATCATGGTAGAATATGGGAACATATTCAATGACGCGGCAAGCTCGGAGTTGATCAAGCTGGTCCAGAACGGCCAGGCCCGGGTCTGGGATGAGACCGCCGGGGCGGAAACCGATCTGGGCGGCGCGCTGTACGACGGGCAGCGGCTCAAAGTCGAATAGACAAATCGTTGATGTTGCCAATAGTCTTCTCCGGTAGTCGTCGAAAATCCTTTGGAATCCGCGGTGGACATAAAAATACCCAGTAGTTTTTAAGCTAACCGGGTAATCAAATAATCAATTTTGGTGCCGAAGGGGGGATTTGAACCCCCACGGGCGTAATGCCCACTAAACCCTGAATCTAGCGCGTCTGCCAATTCCACCACTTCGGCACAACATCTTTTGCACGTTTTATATTACCACAGGATGCGGGCTATGTCAAGCAGAACCGTTCGCAAAATACGTTCTGCCAGATATTGCTCTTGTGGGCCTCTTCAAGTACGGCGGACAACGCCTCGCGGGGCGCCATATAGTGTTCGTCGATGCCGACATAACCTATTTGGTGCCGAAGGGGGGATTTTAACCCCTGCGGACGTAGTCTCACTCTAAGTACGCGAATCGGTTGCGCTGACAGTGAAAAATTCACTGTATTATAACCCAGCCATTCCATGTTTAACCGGCATAACAGACCAGCATTTCCCGCCCCCAGCGCCTATTTGCCGTAGCCCTGGGACTTAAGTCCTAAAAATAAAGTTATATTTTTCCCCACCAAGGAAGGAATTTCTTCACCATCGTGGAAACGGTACATAGAGTATAATGTAAATGGAAACAGGCAGGTGTTGCCATGGCATGTGAATAGAGTCACGAGCCCGGTTGAAAACCACCGGTTGACAACCTGCGCGGGGCTCACGAGCGCGCAAAGCAGGACGTGAAACGGCGCACATCGGCATCTGGTGTGAAAGTTGTCACAATGCGAGCGGCGCAAAAGTGAGGACCACGAGTAAAGAGGCCTTAGACCTTGATTCTGTGTTAGGCGGTGAGAAAATGAGGAACTGGCGAATTGGAAAGCGGTTTTTAGTTGTCGCCCTTTGGTTTGCGGCCATCGGGGGAATCGCGGCAATTACCGATCTTTCCGTTCCCCGGGTGGCTTCTGCACAGGAATTGGATTGC
>JBLNCV010000054.1:0-3858 GCA_050260975.1 Syntrophothermus sp.
CATGCCTCTCTGATCAAGGAAGGGCTCATGAAATGCACAGGCTGCGGCGAATGTTTCGTCAAGAAGGATGAGATCACCGGGGAAGACCGGGAGAAGATGGAAATGGCCTTCCGCCATGCCAGTGGGATCATCAAAGGCGGGGATCACGATGTCGTCATCCTGGATGAGATACTGAATGCGCTTGGGTACGGCCTTCTCGACGTTAGCGAAGTTGTGGGCCTGTTGAAAGGGAAACCGGAACATGTGGAAGTGATCTTGACAGGCCGCAACGCACCGCCGGAAATCATCGAGGTGGCGCATCTGGTAACCGAGATGGTGGGCGTCAAGCACCCTTTCAAGGATACGGCGTAACCGCCCGCCGGGGGATAGAGTACTGACGCTGGTTTTATGGGTTGCTCTCCAGCCTGGCTGCCAGCGATCTGGCGTCGAAGACCGGCGCCTGGCAGGCGTAGTCGCGGCAGACATAGGCGGTGGCCCGTCCGCCCCTGGCCGTCTGCTCCCGCACAAAGGGGGCGATGGCTTCGATCTCCCGGCGCTCTTTACCTTCCTCATCCGCCTCCTTATCTGAACCTGACTTGTCCTTTGACGGATGGAAGAGGATTGCGGCCTGGGGCAGGTAGCTCGTCTGAACCAGCCGCAGCATCTCCTCGGTTTCCTTTTGGCCGCGCCGGCCGGCGATGACGATCTCGCTCACCGGCCCGAGCACCCATTCCAGGGCCAGAAGAAGGAAGGTGTGACCGGCCGGGTAACGCGCCGCTTCTCCGGAAAAAGCCCACAATTGCCGCTGGGCCGCCTCGGTGAAGGCTTCTTCCCCAGTCAGATGGACCAGCCGCTGCAGAACGTAGGCCGCCACCGAGTTGCCTGAGGGGAGGGCGCCGTCATAAAGCTCCTTCGGACGCAGCAGCAATTCTTCCGCGTCCCGCCCGTAGAAGAAGAACCCGCCGTTTTCTTCATCCCAGAAAAGGTCCTGCATCTCCTGGACCAACCGGATGGCCTCCGATAAATAGGCCGGTTTAAAGGTGGCCTCATATAGTTCCAGGAGCCCCCAGGCCAGAAAAGCGTAATCATCCAGGTAGGCGGGGTACGCCGCCTCGCCGGCGCGATAACGGGCCAGAAGCCGGCCGTCCGGCCTGCGCAGCTTCTCCTGGATAAAGCCGGCAGCACGTTCGGCCTCGGCAGCATAGCCAGGGTTCTGCAGGACGGCGGCCCCACGGGCCAGAGCGGCGATCATCAGGCCGTTCCAGGCGGTCAGAATCTTATCGTCTTTATGCGGGTGCACCCGTTTCTCCCTGGCCTGAAAGAGCCTGATCCGGGCCTCCTCCAGAGCCGCCTCCAGATCTTTCACCGGCATTTCCTGCTCCGCCGCCAGTTCAGGGATCCCTTGCCGGATCAGATTTGGAATATTTTTCCCTTCAAAGTTTCCTCTGGTGGAGATGTCGTAACAGTGGTTGTACAATTGCCCCAGCCTTTCGCCCAGGACTGATTCCACTTCCTGGGGCGTCCAGAGGTAGAACTTCCCCTCGACACCATCGGAATCCGCATCCTCCGCCGAGCAGAAACCACCCTCCGGACCGGTCATATCCCGCAGGACATAGGTGAAGATATCGTCTGCCACCCGGGCCCAATCCTGCCTGCCTGTGGCCTGGTAGGCCTCGAGATACGCCAAAGCCTGTAGGGCATTGTCATAGAGCATCTTTTCAAAATGGGGCACCAGCCACCGGCGGTCGGTGGAGTAGCGGGCGAAGCCGAATCCGACGTGGTCCCAGATTCCGCCCCGCCGCATTGCCTCCAGGGTCTTCTCGGCCATCTCCTTAGCCTTCTTCTCCCCGGTGCGGTGAAAATAGCGAAGGAGAAAGATGATCTGGTGGGGGATGGGAAACTTGGGGGCTGAACCGAAACCGCCGTAGACGGAATCAAAGTGGCCCGCGAGATCTTGGTAGGCTGCTTCAAGAATCTCCGGCCCGAGGCGCTTTTCTCCGGCTGCCGTGTTGGCTTCCGTGGCCCGTGGCGCGGTCCGAGAGCGAAGGACCTGCGCGATCTCCTCGCCTGCCTCCAGGAAGTGCTTACGGTCTTTTTTCCAGAGTTCCGCCACCTGGGGCAAAAGCTCCACGAGCCCGGGAAGCCCCCCGCGCCCTTGCTTGGGGAAGTACGTCCCGGCAAAAAAGGGCTTCTTCTCCGGGGTCATGAGGATGGTCAGCGGCCAGCCGCCCTGGCCGGTCAGCGCCTGACAGACCTCCATGTAGACCTGATCCACGTCAGGACGTTCCTCCCGGTCCACCTTGACGGCTACAAAGTGCTTGTTGAGGAGGGCGGCTACCTCTGCGTCCTCGAAGGATTCCCGTTCCATGACATGGCACCAGTGGCATGTGGAATAGCCGATGGATAGGAAGATGGGAACCTGCCGGCGCTTGGCCTCGGCAAAAGCCTCATCTCCCCAGGGGTACCAGTCCACGGGGTTATGGGCATGCTGAAGCAGGTAGGGGCTCTTTTCGCGGATTAAGCGGTTAGCATTCTTTAAGACGGGCATCTTTCATCCTCCGGCAAGTGTTTTGTACCTTAATACTTCCCATAGCCTGCTCTGTCCCAACACATCTATACCGTAGCCTTAACGATTATGTAGGGTATGTGTCAAGTACTGCTGCGCTGTCAACAAAAGATCGTTAAATACATGTAGAGAGCGGAAGAAGGCGGGCATTAACCTGTGTCGCTTCAAAAGAAGGCAGAAGCCGCAAAAATAAAAGGCCGGCACGATGCCGGCCTGAAAGACCCTTGATTAGAACGAGTATCCCAATTGCAGCTTCAAAGCAGGTCCAAATCCCGTAACGCCAGTCGGAAGCGTTTCTGACCCCGCGGTAACCTTCATCTCTCCGAAAGTCTGCCTTACGCCCAGGGCCACATCAGTGGTAAACCCGCCGCCGACGATCCATTTGTAACCCACCAGGCCAAAAATTCCGAAGAGTGTTCCGCTGGCCTCGGTTTTTAAGGTTTCTCCCGTAAAAATGTCAGTGGTTGTGTAAGTCATTTTGGCGGAGGAGACTTCGGCCCCGCCACCAACCCAAGCACCCCTGAGCGGGGTATTTAGATAGTATTTAACGCCAGCACTCCCACCAAACCCACTGAATTCCCAACCAGCCAGTTTCAAACTCTGGAAGTTGCCACCAACGGTAAAACTCAGCTTGTCACTGATAAGTTGTTCGTACTCGGCGTTGTAGGAACCGAGCAAGAAGCCAAAGGGGTTAACGGTAATCGACCTTGTCTCCTCGGCGCTTGCTGGAACAGCAACCGCCAGCAGCCCAAGGCACAACAAAACCACCAACAGACGCGAAATTCCCTTACTCAACCAAATCATCCTCCATGTCGCAAATTTTGGGTGGACATTGCCACCAACTCCATCTTCGGCACAAACCACTATCAGCTAAACAAGAAAAAGGTGAAATTCTTAAACCTGACTTTCGCCAATAGTGATAGTTCTCGTTCAAAATGCCGGATTTAGCTGGGCCGATCAAATAATCCAATGTAGCGATAGTTGCGGGAAGGATTATTGCCGTCCTTGTCGAATATACCCTCCATAAGGTAGTGTTAAACGCTATCACACGGAGGGATGACCGGTGGCCAGTATTGTAAAGCGCCAGCCCAAAGGATGTCCGCAGCCAGTCTACTACTACCATGAAAGCTACAGGGTACAGCCGGAAGGCGCTAAGCCCCATGAGACCAAGAGCAAGGTGAAGACCAGGGATGTCTACCTCGGGACCGCCACCCAGGTACTGGAGAAGATTTATAGCGGGCAGCGCCCCCAAATGGTGGACACCAAGGAGTTTGGCCTGGTCATGGCTGCCCTGCGGGAAGCAGAACGCCTCG
>JBLNCV010000055.1:0-15535 GCA_050260975.1 Syntrophothermus sp.
GGGGGCGGTCTATCTGGCGGCCAACAAGAAGTTCCACTGGGTGGCTACGGTTCCCGCCACCTTCATGACGGCGGTGTCCATCTCCTATATCATGGTGGCGCCGGAAGGGTTGCACCTGGCGCACAGTGTGGGAAGCCCCATCGGGATCCTGGCGGCCCTGGCGGCGCTGGTCTTCTTCCTGGCCAAGTCCGGGAAGCTTGATGCAGCCGGGGAGCTGGAAGGGGCCGGGGCGGCGTCCAACGCCCGGTAGCTACAATTCAGGCCTGCCACCGGCGATTATGGACCAGGTAACAGGCCTGCTCCGTGGGGTTAAGCAGATCAAGCTGCCAGAGCCCGGTTTACGCGGTTGACGATCGACGCGCAAACCGGGGCCTCTGGCAGCCTCTTTATCAGGTATAACGTTGTTGGCCTAATTGGCCTGTCGATTGGCGTTACTTGCCCGGCACGACCACGATGGGGTAGCTGTTTTCCAGCCGGCTGTCACCGTAAGTCATGGCCAGGTGCAGGTGGTAGGCGCCAGGCCGGTCCGGTCGAACCTCCAGCCGCCAGATCTCCTTGGCCTGGCAATCGGGCGCCTCTCTGGAGCCCGATTGCCAGATCTCCTTGGCCTGGCAATCGGGCTCCAGAGAGGCGCCGAGCTGGCTTTTCAGGATCTCGCCGCCGTACATGTCCGTGACCCGCACTTCCACCGACACTCTTCGGTATTCTCGATCGGAATCGTTGACCACGTAAACCGGCATTTGCACGGCTTCGCCCGCCGGGTAACGGTCTTTGGCGAAGATGGTGAAGATATATTCGGGGTTGAAGGCCTTCTGCATGTGGTAATACGAGCGCTTCGGCACCCGCCAGTAATCGATGATCGACCACTGCACCGCCGGGTTGGGATCGTGAAACATGAAAGGCAGGATGCCGCCCGTGGGGCGGTACTTGTGCAGCCGCAGCCGGTCGATGTAGTACTGGTTCAGCATGATCTGGTAGTCCTGGGTGGCGTCGATCAGATCCCGCAGGTCCCGGAAGGAGTCCACGTCGATCCAGTAACGCATGATCTCCGGCTGAAAGCTGTGCCGCTCGACCAGGCGCTCCCAGTCGATCTTGCTGATATCCGGATCCATGAACCGGCGGCAACTCTCGTAGTTGGGGAAGCTCTGGGCGCCGAATTCGGTGACAAACCGGAGGTTCTTCGGGAAGTATTTATAGAGAGTTTCAAACTTCCTCTTCGGCCCGTAGGCCTGGTACCAGCCGAAATAAAAATGCGTGTCGCCGCCTTCGCGGATCAGGTTCAACTCGCCGGAGGACTGCACCGCGGGCCGGGTGCGATCCAGCTCCTGCACCGCCCGGCGCAGTTCCCTGTCCATCACATCCCGATTCCAACTGTATAGAAACATATTGGCATTGGTCCGTACCTGCCGCCAGAAGGTCTCGTCCTTGGTGTCCACGAGGTAGATCGGCTCGTTGTGCATGCACCAGATTCCCACGCAGGGGTGGTTGAAGAGCAGCCGGACCATCAGCCGCACCTGGCGCAGGGCCTCCGGCAACACCTCCTTGCGGTATTGCCATTGGAGGGGGAAGTCCTGCCAGACCAGGATTCCCAGCTCGTCCGCGGCCTGGTAAAAGGCCGGGTGTTCCACGTGGGCGTGTACCCGGAGGATGTTCATGTGGGCGTCTTTGGCCAGGTTGAGATCGGCCCGGTAGCGTTCGAGCGTCATGGTGGCGATCCGGGTGTCCCCCGGCGGGTAGTTGTTGCCCTTCAGAAAGATCCGCTTTCCGTTCAGGTGGCAGATCCAGTCTTGCAACTTTACGGTGCGGATGCCGAAGGAAAATTCCTCGCGATCCAGAAGCGCCGCGGGAGGGTTCGTGGCGTTGCCCGCCGCGTCCTCAAGCGTGGCTTTTTTGAATGGAGCGTCGCCAAGCCTGATCTCCACGTTGTACAGGTGCGGGAAGCCATGGTCATGAGTCCACCACAGGTGGCAATCCTCCACCTCCCAACGGTCCAAAAGTTCGTTTTCGCCGGCCTTGAGCCGCACCTTGCGGCTGGCCGTGGTGGGCCGCCCCTGAAAATTGCCGGGGGTGAAACTGACCTGAATCTGAACGTCCCGCTGCGCATCGGAATGGATCACCAGGCGGGAGTTGACCTGCGCCACGGAGCCTGAAAAGCTTTCAGTCCAGAAGTATTTCTCGCGGATGTAAGCTCCCCCCGTCTCCAGGATCTCCACCGGCAGCCAGATCCCGCCCGGGTTGGTGGCCGGGTCCATGGCGTCCCAGTGGGAGAAGACCCCGGTAATCAGGCGTTTGTTATTCTTCTCCTTCTCTTCGGGGCAATCCACCTCCACCACCAGCAGGTTTTCGGGATAACCGGCTGTCGTGGTCACCGCACCTCCCGGAGATCCCGGGGTTCCGCCAGGTTCCGCCGGCTCCTCGGGCAGGAGGAGCCGGGTGATCTCGTACTCCTGCGGGAAGAAATAGCCTTCGTTGGACCCCAGGCATTGGCCGTTCAAGTACACCGTGGAGAAGTAGAAGATCCCATTGAGCCTCAACCGATAGGTGTGGCCGGCTTTGGCGCGCAACCGAAAGTTCTTGCGGTAAACCGTCTTTCCCGTATGTGTCGCAAGTTCGGGCAACTGTTGCCAGTGGGCCGGCAATTCCTGCGTAAGCCAGCCGCCGTCCTCTTCCCATCCCCGATCCGCCTCTGAAAAAACAGAGACGGGTTTAAGCTTCCAGGCACCGTCCAGGGTCAATCTCGTCAGCATCTGCATCACGCTCCCCTTAAAAGCTTATTCGGCACATTGCCAAAAATTGTGAGGGCCAATTCAGCCAATTAAGCTGGGGAGATCTACTGCCGATAAATTTACTGAAAATAACAGGGTGGAACGGGGTGGAACGGGTCAAAGAAATCAAAGCTGAAAGGAGACGAAAGTATAAGGGAGTATAAGCAAACAAGGAGGTGGGCCGATGGCGGTCACGGTCATGGACATATTGGCGATCTCGTCGATGCGGCGCGCCAGGCTGGCGGCGGGCCGCAAGGGGTTGAAGAATCCGGTGGGCCGGGTAAATGTCCTTGACTCCCCGGATGTCCCGGATTTCTTGCTCGGTCAGGAATTTTTGTTTACTTCCGGTTATCTGCTGGCCAGGGACAGTTCGCTACAAGAAGAGTTGGTCGGCAGGCTGGCCCGCCGGGGTGGCGCGGCCCTGGCGGTGGTGGTGGGCCGTTTCCTCAAAGAACTTCCGGATTGCATGATTCAAGAGGCGGAGGCCGTGGATCTCCCGTTGATTGTCCTGCCGCAGGATTATTCGCTGGAAGAAGGGATTCGTTCGGTTATCGAACAGATTATCGCCGGAGAGAATGGTGAACTGGAGAGCCGCCGGCGGGAGCACTGGCAGATCGACGAACATATCCGGGCGCTGGCTGTCTGGGATGAAGCCAACAACACCGACCTTTTGCACACTCTGGCGGCCTACTTCGCCCATAACGAAAACCCGGCGGAAACCGCCAGGGCGCTCTTTATCAGCAGAAACGAACTCAAGGAGCAACTGGCCAGAATCGAAGAACTTACCGGGCTCAGCCTGGAGAAGGCGGAGGACTGGGCCCGGCTGTACACGGGAATCCTGGCCTACCAGGCGCAGACCGACCGGCAAAACTGGATAATTGATGCCGGATAATCCAGATCTTGGTTTCCAACTCTTTTTCCGGCCATTGCAGGGGAATGCACACCGGCGGCCGAATACTATCGATGGTGATCAATTTGACGGCACGGCCCCGGATCAACCCTTATGCGGCGGTATTTTTCGGCGTGATCGCCGTATCGATCTCATCGATCCTCATCAAGTTGTCCAGCGCTCCCGCGCTGGCCATCGCCGCTTACCGCATGCTCTTCACCTTTTTGATTTTGGCTCCGGTCACCCTGGCCACCTCTTCCGGCGAGTTGCGGAAGGTGACCAGGGAGGATCTTTTGTTATCGGTGGCCAGCGGCCTCTTCCTGGCCCTGCACTTTCTCAGCTGGATCACCTCGTTGAAGTATACTTCCGTGGCCAGTTCGGTGGTCCTGGTAACCATGCAGCCGGTCTTTGTGGTGATCGGCGGCTATTTCTTTTTGCGGGAGAGCATTCCCAGAAGCGCTTTTTACGGGGCTCTGGCGGCCATGGCCGGGAGCATCTTCATCGGGCTGAATGACGCTCAGGCCGGCCAGGACAGCCTCTTCGGCGACCTTCTGGCCTTTGCCGGGGCGGTGCTGGTGGCGGCGTATGTCGTCCTGGGGAGAGGGCTCAGGCAACGGTTATCGCTCCTGCCCTATACTTTTTTAGTCTATGGCACGGCATCGGTGGTCCTGTTGGCGGCGTCTTTTTTGACCGGAACGCCTCTATGGCCCTATTCGGCCTTCAATTTCGCGCTGTTTTTGGCCCTGGCGATCTTTCCCACCATTTTGGGCCATACGGTCTTCAACTGGGCGCTGCGCTATGTGAAGGCGGCGGTCGTTTCGGTGAGCATCCTGGGGGAGCCCGTGGGCGCCGTGATCCTGGCCATCCCCATCTTGAAGGAGATCCCGGGCCCGGCGCAACTCTTGGGCGGCGCGATCACCCTGGCTGGCATGTACTGGTTTGTCCGGGCCTCAGCCGCGCGGGCGCCGGAGGTGGGTTCGACAGATACGCAGCCGGGCAATTTCGAGGGCAAAAAAGGAGATGGGCATCTCCCAGCGAAATTATAGTTGTGGGTAAAGCGGTTCCTTTCTACCCGGGAGGGCCTTTTTATTTTGCGTTGCAAGGAGCTGGTGGGAGAAGATGTTGCGCATCCAGGAACACCCGATCTTGAGGTTTCAGAAGGGGCGGCCGGTCAAGTTTTACTACGACGGCAAGGAACTGGAAGGATATGAAGGCGAGCCCATCGCCGCGGCGCTGCATGCGGCAGGCGTCAAGGTCCTGCGGGAGAGCGCGCGGTTTCACCGCCCAAGGGGCTTTTACTGCGCCATCGGGAACTGTTCATCCTGTTTGATGATCGTGGATGGCGTACCCAATGTGCGGGTTTGCACGGAGAAACTCAAGGAAGGGGTGCGGGTCCAGACCCAGCGCGGCAAGGGGGACTTGCGCCAGATTGCTAAAGAGTAGATTTTGCACAAGCGGATGCGGATAAGGCAGATTCCATAGGCGAATAAGGCAGGCGAGGGAGATTGGACCAAACCGAAATTGCAGTGATCGGCGGCGGGCCGGCGGGTCTTTCCGCGGCTCTTCAGGCCGCCAGGCTTGGCGCCCGGGTGACCTTGATCGACGGCGAGGATCGCCCGGGTGGGCAATTGGTCAAGCAGACGCATAAATTTTTTGGCTCAAGACAACAGCATGCCGGAAGAAGAGGGATCGACATCGCGGCCGGCCTGGTGCTGGAGGCCATGTCCCAGCCGGGGTTGGAGGTCTGGACCCAATCGACGGTTCTGGGCTACTACGATGACCGGGTGTTGGGCGTCGAGCGGGGCGGGCGATTCGTGAAATTGAAGGCGGAGCGGATCATTGTGGCCACCGGCGCCTCGGAGAAGGTGCTGGCTTTCCCCAACAACGATCTTCCCGGCGTCTACGGGGCTGGCGCCGTTCAGACGCTGATGAACCTGCACGGGGTGAAACCCGGAAACAGCGTGCTGATGGTGGGGGCGGGAAATATCGGTCTGATTGTCAGCTACCAGCTCCGGCAGGCCGGGGTGAACGTAAAGGCCATTGTGGAGGCGTCGCCCCGCATCGGCGGGTATCTGGTGCATGCCGCCAAGGTGCGGCGCGCCGGGATCCGGATCTATACCAGCCATACCGTGAAACGAGCCTACGGGAAGGACTGCGTGGAGGGCGCCACCATCTGGCAGCTGGATCGTAACTGGGAGCCGGTTCCGGGCACGGAGAAGGATTTTGAGGTGGACGCGATCTGCCTGGCGGTGGGGTTGACGCCGCTGGCGGATCTGCTCTGGCAGGCGGGGTGCCGGATGCGGTTTATTCCGGAACTCGGCGGACACGTGTCCGAACGGGACAGGGACCTTGAGACCAGCGTCCCGGGCCTTTATGTGGCCGGCGACGTGGCGGGGGTGGAGGAAGCCAGCAGCGCCATGGTGGAAGGCCAATTGGCGGGGTTGATGGCGGCCGCCGGTCTCGGCCATGCTCCGGCGGACCTGGCGGCGCGCAAGGAAGAGTTGCACGGCCAGTTGGCCGCCCTGCGTTCCGGGCCCACGGGGGTCAAGATCCGTCAGGGGTTGGCGCAACTGGGCGAACCGTACAACGCAAATTAGCATTCGATACGGCGTGGGATGTCAAAGTTTTGCGCGGGGGGATCAATTTGGAAGACAAGACCATCATCTGCCGGTGCGAGGATGTCTCCACAGAGGAGATCCGTGAACTGCTCCGCGAAGGGTTTACTACCCTGGATGAGATCAAGCGAATCAGCCGGTGCGGCATGGGCCCCTGTCAGGGAAGGACTTGCCGGGCGCTGATTGCCGGCGAGATCGCCAGGGCCACCGGAAAGGATATCAGAGAGGTTGCCGTACCGACCTTCCGGCCGCCCACCCGTCCGGTCAAACTCGGGACGATCCTGGAGGGGGAAGGCCATGGCGAGTAATATCGTGAACAAGGCCGATGTGGTGATCATCGGCGGCGGGATCACCGGCTGCTCCATTGCGTACAACCTGGCCAGGCGCGGGTGTCGCAACGTGGTGGTTGTCGAAAGGCAATATCTTGCCGCCGGCGCCACCGGTCGGTGCGGGGCTGGCGTCCGTCAGCAGTGGGGAACCGAGATGAACTGCCGGTTGGCCAAGGCCAGCGTGGAATTCTTTGAACGGATGAACGAGGAGCTCGAGTACACGCGGGATGTAGAGTTCAAACAGGGCGGCTACCTGATCCTGGCGTACACCGAAAAGCAACTGGAACAGTTCAAAAAGAACGTGGCGTTGCAAAACAGTCTGGGGATCCCTTCGAAACTTATTTCTCCGGAAGAGGCCCGGCGGATCGTGCCGCACTTGAACACCGAAGGCCTGCTGGGGGCGACCTTCTGCGGCACGGATGGGCACGCCAACCCGTTTCACGCCACCCAGGCCTATGCCGACGCGGCCAGGCGGCTGGGAGTGAAGATCTACACCTATACCGAGGTCACCGGCATCAAGGTGGCGGGTGGCAGGGTGCAGGCCGTGGTGACGGACAAAGGGGAGATTGCCACGCCGGTGGTGGTCAATGCGGCTGGCCCTTACTCGGCAGTTGCGGGCCGGATGGCCGGCCTCGAACTGCCCATCTACCCCGAGCGGCACCAGATTCTGGCAACCGAACCGGTGGAACCCATGCAGGGGCCGATGGTCATCTCCTTTCACCATCACCTCTACTGCCAGCAAACTCCCCACGGGAGTTTCATCATGGGTGTCGGCGACCCCAATGAGCCGCAAAGCTTCAACATTCTTTCCAGCTGGCAATTCCTTGAGGAGATGGCGAAGCAGGCGACCTGGCTTCTGCCGGTGACCCGCCACTTGCGGGTTGTGCGCCAGTGGGCGGGGCTTTATACCATGACTCAGGACCGGCAGCCGATCCTGGGCGGCCATCCCGAGCTGGAGGGCTTTTACATGGCCATTGGCTTCAGCGGCCACGGCTTCATGATTGCCCCCATGACCGGCCAGCTCATGGCGGAACTGATCCTTGGCCAGAAGCTTTCTTTGCCCATCGACCGGCTGGATGTGGGGCGCTTTGCCCGGGGCGAACTGGTTTTGGAACCTTCGGTCGTCTAATCAGAAAATAAGAAGGAAGGGGGCGGCGAAGTGCAAATCGCCAAAAACGAAGCGCGTTGCACCGGCTGCCGGACCTGCGAGGTCCTTTGCAGCCTGGTGCGCTACGGGGAGAACAATCCCAAAAAGGCGGCGATCCGGATTGCCGGCCAATTTCCCGTGCCGGGCCACTACCGGATCCAGGTTTGCGACCAGTGCGGAGACTGCGCCAGAGCATGCCCTGTAGAGGCTATTCAGGAGAAAGACGGCGTGTACCTGATCGACGAGGCAACCTGCACCGGGTGCGGCATCTGCGTGGAGACCTGCCGGAAGGGCGCCATCTTCACCCATGCCGAGGAACCCGTGCCGATTAAATGTACCGCGTGCGGCGAGTGTATCGAGTTCTGCCCGCGCCAGGCGATCTATGACGCGGACGCCGGCGCGGAAAAGATGAAAGGCGCGCAAGATTCCGGGGGGCAGAGGGCTGGTTTGGCTTATCTTGGCGACCGAAAGAAGTTGTACGGTTACGCCGGCCAGATGCTCCGGGTGAACCTCAGCACGGGAAGCTACCGGGTGGAGCCGTTGCCGGAAGCGCTAGCCCAGGACTATATCGGCGGCAGGGGCATTGCCGCCAAGCTTCTTTACGACGAGCTTCCACGGGGGATCGACCCCCTTGGCCCCGAAAACAAGGTGGTAATTGCCTCAGGACCCTTGGCGGGGGTCTTTCTGCCCGCCGGGGGCAAAGTGACCATCGCGGCCAAGTCGCCGGCTACGGGCGGTTACGGGGACAGCAACATGGGCGGGCACTTGGCCGCCGAGATGAAGTACGCCGGTTACGACGTGATTATCATCGAGGGGAAGGCGGCGCGTCCGAGCTACCTGTTTATCCAGGACGACCGGGTGGAGATCCGGGATGCCGCCCATTACTGGGGGAAAGGCGCCCTGGAAGTGGAGAAGATGCTCAAGGACCACCTGGGCGAAGAGTTCCAGATCGCCACCATCGGCCCGGCTGGCGAGAAGCTGGTGAAGTTCGCCTGCGTCTCCCATGACTTCGGGCGCCAGGCCGGCCGGACCGGAACCGGAGCGGTACTGGGCTCCAAACTTCTGAAGGCGGTGGCCGTCTCCGGGAAGAAAGAAATTTCCCTGGCGGACAAGGAAGGGGTTTTGACCAAGGGCAAGGAGATGTTCCGGCGGTGTTTCGCAAACCCCGCCCTCAAGGAATGGCAGGATTACGGCACGGCCGGCGTCACCACCTGGGTGAACGAGATCGGCGCCTTCCCGACCCGCAATTTCCAGAGCGAATTTTATGCGGAGAACCAGGCTCTGGCCGGCACGGTCATGCGGGAGAAGCTGGTGGTGAACGACAAGGCCTGCTTCGGTTGCCCGATGGCCTGCGGCAAGTACAGCCACACCAGGACCAGCAAATACGACGCCTACGTGGAGGGGCCGGAGTACGAGACGACGGCGCTCATCGGCGGCAATTGCGCCATGCCCTCCATCGAGGATGTGGCTTACGGGAACTACATCTGCGACGAACTGGGGCTGGACACGATCTCCGCCGGCAACGTGATCGGCTTTGCCATGGAGTGCTTCCAGAAGGGAATCATCACCACCCGCCAGACCGGCGGCAAGGAGATCCGCTTCGGCGACATCGAGTCTTTCAAATTCCTGGCGGAAAAGATTGCCGCCAGAGAGGGGATTGGCGACCTTCTGGCCGATGGGGTGAAAGCGGCGGCGGCCAGGCTGGGAGGGGATTCCCAAAGGTTCGCCATCCAGATCAAAGGGCTGGAGTGGAGCGGCTATGGCGCCCGCAACGCGCCGGCGATGATGCTGGCGTACATGACCTGCGACGTGGGCGCGCACCATAACAGGGCCTGGGCAATCACCCATGATGTGGCGGTGGGCCGGGAGAAGATTGAAGGAAAGGCCGGGCGGGTAATCGAGTTGCAGCATATCCGGCCGATGTTTGACATCCTGGGCGCCTGCCGGCTGTTATGGGTGGAGATCGGGCTGGAACTGGAGCATTATCCGGAGATCTTGCGGGCGGTGACCGGGTTGGAATACAACCTGGCCGGGCTTTTGAAGATCTCCGAACGGGTGTGGAACCTCACCCGGGCCTTCTGGGCCAGGGAGATCCAGGGCTTCGGCCGGGCTTACGACTATCCCCCGGCGCGGTTCTATGAAGATCCGGTGCCGGACGGGCCAAGCGCCGGAAAATTTATTGCCAGGGAAGGATTGGACCGACTCCTGGATGAATATTATAAACTTCGAGGGTGGGACAAAGACGGCCTTCCCACCCGGGAAAAATTGCACGAACTAGGGCTGGATTTTGTGCGGTGGTGATGTGATGCAGATCAGATTGCGGGCGGTGGGCGTTCTGGCGAGGTATATGCCGGAAGGCAAGGAGTGGATCGAGGTTTCGCTTTCCGAGGCGCGTCCGGTCCAGGAGGTCTTGCGGCAGGTTGGGCTCAATCCCGACCTGGTGGCAAGCGTCCTGATTGGGGGCAGGCGGCGGGATAAAGACTACCTGGTGGAGGATGGCGACGAGGTGGTCTGCCTGCCTCCTCTGGCCGGCGGTTGAGCGCTAAAATTTATTTGCTACGGAGGGGATGTGAGGATGCCTTTATTGACCGGGAGGCAATTGAAACGAATCTTTGACTTTTTTTCACCGTTTTACAATGACGGTCGTCTCAAGCCCGAAGCCGAGCGGGTGACAATTCTGGCTTCCAATGCCAATACACCGTTTGAGGTGCAAGCCAGGGCCTTTGCCATGGCCGCCGCCTCGGGGCGGCAGTCGCCCATGATTGTCCAGTTGAGCCACAACGCCCTGCTTCTGGCCGGCAGCGAAACGAAGAGCATCAAGCCGCCGGAAGGGGTAAAGCGGCGGGAATCCCTGGCGGTGGTGGACGGCGCGCGCCTGGCCGCCGGGTTGATCCAGACTTACGTGGAACTGTACGGCGCGCAACTGGTGGCCATCTCCCTGGATCATTTCAAGGTCCCGGGTTATAGCGAGACTGATTATGCCCAGGGAGCAATGCAAGGCGATGCCACCGAACGCCGCCTGGCGGAAGCCAAGGTCCTGGCGGCGGTGGAGGCCATGCGACCTGTCTTCGGATCCGAGGCCGAGCCCGACGAAAAGACTCTGAAGGGCTATGTCAACTACCTGTGCGGGGCTGCGTACACCCAATTCAAGAAAGAGTTCCTGTTGACGGTCGAGGCCGTCCGGCCCGCCTGGGGGATGATCGATACCGAAAAGCTGCCGCCTCTGCTGGACTTTGTGGTGACCCGTGATGTGAGCGATGCGGTGCGCAAGGAGATCGGCAATGAAGACATGATCATCGAGGCCGAATTCGGCGCGACCGGGCAGAGCGGCAAGGCCGTCGCCTACGAACCGATCCGGGGCAAGGAGCTTGAGGAGTTCGCCCGGCGGGTGGCGGCGTTTATCAAATACACCGGTGCGGAAGGGATAGCCTATCCCATCGGAATGGAGCACGCCGCCAAGCTGGGAGAAAAGCATGAGCCGGACATGGAGCGGCTCGAGGTGGTACAACGGGCGATCCTTCTTGAGGCCGGCCGGTACGCACCCTTCGCGCAGCATGGCGGCACAGGCGCGGCTTCGGTAGCAAGGGGCCTGGTGGGCAAGAACAACATCAACACCCGCTACCTGGTGGCCGGCGCCAACGCTCTGGCGGACCATGTTGAGGCCAGGAGGGATGCGATTCGGGCCGGAGAGAAGGATGCCTGCGGCGCCAAGATCTTTACCGCCATGACCGATGCGGTGGTGGAGGCGGTCATGGAGAAATTGCGCGAGACAGGCAGTTTCCAGAAAGGCGAGGTCCTCTTGCCGCTGGTTTAATTCCCGGTGAAGCCGGCTCCGCGCGTCGTATAGATAATGAAGAAGCCCGGGTCAAGCACCCGGGCTTATCTTCACGCGTTTTGCTCGGTAGGCCTTTGAAGGTTGGCGTAAATCGCGATTTGGATCGCGTTAGTGCAGCCTTTCCCGTAGCTTGGCGTTGAGAAGTTTAATGTAGGTTCCCTTCATCCCGAGGGAACGGGCTTCCACCAAGCCGGAGAGTTCCAGCTTGCGGATGGCGTCCACGAAGATTGATCGGCTGATTTCGAGCCCGTCGGCCAGACGGCTGGTCACCACAGCCCCTTCGTTGCCCTGAAGCTCCTTGAGAATCGCTGTGACCGCCAGTTGCTCACTGTGAGACAAGAGCCCCAGCGCGGTGTTGACTTGTGAGTCGGCGCCTTTGTCCAACAACTGCAAGGCCGACGTAATTCGCTCGTGCAAGGCCGAGTGATGTTCAGCTCCGATTCCGTTGGCGGATTTTGCTTGATCAAGTGCTGACAAAGCTTCTTCGAGGTTTTTCTGAATCGCGAGAGTATTCACCTGGCACGCCTCCATTCCGATTTTAAAAATTTTCCATCGTGATTTCTTCCCTTTGTCTTTCCGGTCAAGGCCAACCTCCCTTTACGCTTTTTTATATTTTATCCCACTTCTTTGATACTTGCCAAGGGGTAAATCACGCTTCCCGGCCAGTCAGAGCGGATTATCATCCATTTTCTACCTAAAGCCTTTTTAATCGTAGCCGCATGTTCTCTGATAGACCCCAGAATTTCCTTTGTAGGCAAAGCTGACGATTAATGGGATTTAGGTAAGAGACCCATTGTGGGTACTATGCCATTAAGAAGAATTCATGGCAAATGTCCCATGGGAACGCATAAAAGAGGTTTCCAAGACTGAAGATAACTCCAGAAGGTCGGAAAGTTGGAAAGATGGAAGAAGGACGGGGAAGGCGATGAACAAACATTACCCGTACCTTATCGCGCTGCTGGCGCTGGTTCTATCAGCGCTTGTCTACCTGTGGTCCCCAGTCCGGCCTCAACCGGAAATGCAACGGCAACCCCGGGCGGGCGTTGCGAAAGATTTAGAGGAGATTCAGACTAAGGCCACTCCCAAGGACAAGACCGAAAGCAAAAGTAAAACCGGGAGTAAAAGCGGCAAGCGTCCGGGCTCCGATTCGAGCGGCCGCAAGCGGCTGGCCTCCAGAGGCTCGACTTACCGGGCCGAGGTCTACCTCCTGGCAAGGACGATCCACGGCGAGGCCCGGGGAGAGCCTTATATTGGGCAGGTAGCGGTGGGGGCGGTGATCTTGAACCGGGTCGATAACCCACTCTTTCCAAACACGATTACCGGGGTGGTCTACGAGCCCGGCGCCTTTAGCGCGGTCTCCGACGGGCAGATTTACATGGATCCCGACGCGGAAGCGCTCCGAGCGGCGGAGGACGCCGTCAACGGCTGGGATCCTTCCGGCGGGGCCTTGTATTATTACAACCCGGCTAAGGCCACCAGCGCCTGGATCTGGCAAAGGCCGGTGATCAAGGTGATCGGCCGGCATGTCTTCACCAAGTAGGCGGAAGGGGAGGGCCAGTTTGAGGACGGCGGTGGACCGGCGGCCAGATTGAAAGAGGGACCGGAAAAAGGAGGGCGACCGGATGAGAAGGCGCTTTGCATGGCGCCCGGGATGGCGCTCTGCGGCGATTTTTCTGGCAATGGCGCTGGCGGTTGCCGGATTGTGGGGCTACGGCCAGTTCAAAGCCAGGCGCCAGGTGGAAATCCGCGCAAATAACCAGTATCAACGGGCTTTTCAGGAACTTTTATACCACCTGGGGACCGTGGAAACCCATCTGGCCAAAGCGCGGGTGTCGGGTTCCCGGCAACAGCTGGTGCAACACCTGCGGGAGGTCTGGCAAGAGGCGCACGCAGCCCGGGAGGAACTGGGCCAGCTGCCGCTGGTGAAGGTTTCCCTGACGCGCACGAAGACCTACTTGAACCGCCTTGAGGTATTCAGCGGTTTTTTGGCCGGAGAAGGAGGCAGGCCGGCAGTTGGCTCGATCAGCGAGGAGGACTGGCGGACCCTGGTGGAATTTTACCGCCAATCCAAGTTTATCAATAGCGAACTTCGAGCCAAGCAGGCCGAATTTGCGACGGCGACAATATTTTCCACCGAACTTTCGGCCAATACCGGGCGCGCCAGCGAAAACAGGGGGGCGCGGGTGGACCCGGCGGTCCGGAGCCTGCGCATGGTTGAAGACGGGCTAAAGCGGTTCCCGGAACCCGATCTTGGCAAGATCCAGCCGCCGAAATACGCGCCAGAGGTTTTTCAGGCCACGCCGATCTCCTGGGATGATGCGCTGCGGATCGCCAGGGAATTCATCGGGCCGGAGGGGATGGAGGGGAAGATCCTGAAGGCCGCCGGCGAGAGTGGGGGGGATATCCCGGCTTATAGCATTGAAGCTGTGCCCAAAAAGACCGCTAAAGAGACCCGCACAGGCAATCTAAGCACCACGGCCGGCGCTTTCCTGGAGATCAGTAAAAAGGGCGGCCGGGTGATCTGGTATATGGCCCAACGCCCCGAGGAAGCCATCACGGTGGCGACGGGCCGCCCCTCGCTGGCGGAGGCGGAAGCGGTGGGGACCGAATTTTTGCGGAAGAGGGGATATCCGCAAATGGTGGCGGTTTCCCGGCAGCTCTACCATAACCGGGCGTTGATTTCGTATGTTTACCAACAGGATGGAGTGCTGATCTACCCGGACGAGGTGAAATTGCAGGTCGATCCGGCGCAAAAAAGGGTGGTGGCCTTTGAAGCGGGAAATTATCTGAATTTCCACAGGAAAAGACAACTTCCCCGGCCCGCCTTGCCGCCGGCGCAGGCGCGCCGCCAGCTCAACCCGCGCCTGGAAGTCTTAGACGAAAGAAAAGCCCTGCTCACCGACGAGCGAGGGAGGGAAGTGCTGGCCTACGAATTTCGCGCCCGGCTGGGGGACGAATACTACCTGATCTATGTGAATGCCCTGTCAGGGGTGGAGGAGAAGATCCGCCGGGTAGACGCCGAGGGGGTGGAAGTGCTGTAGAGCAAGCAGGGGTGGTAGAAGCGAAGCCGACACGGGGAGACGGAGGACGCAAGAGGATGCATGACGACGCAAGGGGAAGAAAGAGGACGCAATAGCCGGCGGCTACTGCGTCCTTCCTGTTTGAAGAGGGTCACCAATCCTTGCGAAGATTTGCCCGGTGCTGTCAGGGCTCTACGTAGTCGGACATGGGATGGTGAGCACCTGGCCCGGGAAGATTATGTTCGGATTCGGGATCTGCGGGTTGGCGGCGATCAATGCATTGAGGGTTACACCGAAGCGTTGCGCGATGAGGAACATCGTGTCGCCCGGTTGCACCGTATACTGGAACGGGCATCCCGGCGGCGGTGCCCCTGGGCAAGGAGTCGGCACCAGGAGCACCTGGCCTGGGGTGATTACATTCGGATCCGGGATGTTGTTGCAGCAGGCAATCCTTTGAAATCCGCCGGGGGTCCCGAACTGCGCGGCGATTGCGCCAAGGGTGTCACCGGGTTGAACTACGACGATGCAAAAGCAGTTCACGCACAGTGCCATGTATTGCACCTCCTCTCAGCTTGTTGCAGCCCCATAATATGCGTGCGTTGTTTAAAAGGTCCGTCGCTTGCCAGGCTGTCCCGTGCCCGGAGGGAAAAAGAATACGGGCGCGTTATCCCGCGCCCGTTAACGGCTAGTACTTTGCTACGGTTTGGCCAGAAATGGCGAATTATGGATCACTGTCCCCCCCCGGCTATGTCCTTGTACCGCTTGTTTTGGCCGTCGGCTTATTTTGAGGAATCACCCCCCGCCGACGGGGGGGAAGATCCCGATGCGGTCGCCGTCCTTGAGTGTCCATCCCAGGTCCTGACGCCTGCCGTTGACCATGACCACAAAGGCCTCTCCGGGCGGTATCCCGAGCCTTGCCAGCAGATCGCTTACTT
>JBLNCV010000056.1:0-5719 GCA_050260975.1 Syntrophothermus sp.
CAGATCCTGGTGGAGGCCGGGGCGGCGGTGGTGACGCCGGGGTGCGGCCCCTGCGTCGGGACCCACAACGGGGTGCCATCCGACGGGGAAAATGTGATTTCAACGGCGAACCGGAACTTCAGGGGCCGGATGGGCAACAACAAAGCGTTCATCTATCTGGCTTCCCCGGCGACGGTGGCGGCTTCCGCGCTGGCCGGGAAGATTGCCGATCCGAGGGATTATCTGAGATAGTTTTACGGAGGTTTGACAATGGAACTACGGGGCAGGGCGCACAAGTTTGAGATGGACAACATCAACACTGACTACATCATCGCCGGCAAGCGCAAGTTCAAGACCCTGGACATGAAGGAATTGGCCAGGTACCTGATGGAAGACCTGGACCCGGATTTCTACAGCAAGATTAAGCCTGGGGATTTCATTGTGGGAGGGCGGAACTTCGGCTGCGGCTCCTCCCGGGAACAGGCGCCGCTGGTGATCCTCAACGCGGGGATCAGCGCGGTGATTGCCAAATCTTTTGCCCGGATCTTCTACCGGAATGCCATAAATACCGGTTTGCCGGTGCTGGAATGCGACACCGACCTGATCGGAGCCGGCGATGAACTGGTGGCGGACCTGGAGGCGGGTGTTTTGGAAGATCGCACCACAGGCGTTCGTATTCCGGTCAAACCGCTGCCCCGGGTGATGATCAAGATCCTGCAGGATGGAGGACTGGCGGCGCACTTCAGAAAGTACGGCACGTTCAAGCTGGACGCGTGAAATAGCAGTTTGTTTATATTTAAGAGAGGGGGGCGCGGTTATGGTACACAAGGTGACTTTGATCCCCGGTGACGGGATCGGGCTGGAGGTTTCCGAGGCGGCCCGCGCGGTGGTCGAAGCCAGCGGTTGCCGGGTGGAATGGGATGTGGTCGAGGCTGGAGAAGGGGCGCTGGCCAGGTACGGCACCACCTTGCCCAACCGGGTGATCGATTCGATACGGGAGAACGGCGTGGCCCTCAAAGGACCGGTGACCACCCCAATCGGGGATGGATTTCGGAGTGTGAACGTCGCTTTGAGGCAATGGCTGGATCTATACGCCAATGTCCGGCCGGTGATGAGCCTGCCCGGGATCCCTTCGCGCTACGAGAAGGTAGATCTGGTGATCTTCCGGGAGAACACCGAGGACCTCTATGCCGGCATCGAACGGCTGGTGGACGCGGATACCGCCGAGAGCATCAAGAAGATTACCCGCCGGGCCAGCGAGCGGATTGCCAGGGCGGCCTTCAGTTTTGCGCGCCGGGAAGGGCGCAAGAAGGTGACCGCCGGGCACAAGGCCAACATCATGAAGCTCAGCGACGGGTTGTTTCTGGAGAGCGCCAGGCGGGTGGCGGCCGAATTCCCGGAGATCACTTACGAAGAGGTGATCGTTGACGCGCTCTGCATGAGGTTGGTGCTCAACCCGGGGGATTTTGACGTGCTGCTCTTCCCCAATCTCTACGGCGACATCGTCTCCGACTTGTGCGCGGGCCTCGTGGGCGGGCTGGGAGTGGTTCCCGGCGCCAATCTGGGCGAGAAGGCGGCAGTCTTTGAGCCGGTGCACGGCAGCGCGCCCCAGATGGCCGGCAAGGACCTGGCCAACCCCACGGCGATGATCCTGAGCGCGGCCATGCTCCTGAGGCACCTGGGGGAGACGGAAGCGGCGGAGCGGGTCGAGCAGGGGGTGCGGGCTGTTCTGGCTGCCAGGACCAAGGTCACTCCCGATCTGGGTGGAAAGTCGGGTACTAAAGAGATGACTGCGGCGATTGTTGAGGCGATGGAACGTTCCTACGCGCAAGTGGGAACGGCGCGTGTGGGAACAAGATAGACAACATGGACAACCTGGTGTCAACGTGGCAGACAACGTGTAATAATGCGATAGGCCGACCTTTACGAACTCCTTTTACCGGGAGTTCATTTTTTTGCCCATCTGTCATTTTTGCCGCTGCAAAAAGATGCCGAAGATGTAAAAGAGATATCCCGGCTTTCACAAGGAAAGTGTTCGGTCAAGGAGGAATGCGGATGCGTTTGGCACGGATGCCAAGTTTGTTGCTTCTTCTTTTGCCGGCGGTGTTCTTAGCGGGAGGTTGGCCAGGGAGCGGGCAAGCGCTTGCGGCGGGTCAAACGGAGCAGGCGAAACAGGCGGTGCAAACAGAGCAGGCGGAGCAGGTACAGGGAGGGGTCCGCACTTTTCGCTTTCCTGCCCAGGTACGCCCGGGCCGGGTTATGACTTACCGGGAACTGGTGGTCATGCAGATCCAGGGCCTGCCGGGCAGTGGCGGAACAGTAGTGGTGCGCATGGAGGCGGAGCTTGAGGTTGTCGCCGGCCAGCCGGACGGCCGTGGAAATATTCCCGTGGAAATCACCTTTTCCAGGGTGGATGTCCGCTCCAACCTGGCCGTGCAAGAGGATCCCGCCCAATTGCAGGGCAGCAAGCTCCGGATGAAGATCTCGCCCGATGGCAAGATCCTTGGTTACAAAGGGGCGGCTGTGGGGCTGGAGGCCGCCAATATCGGCTCGCTGGAGGCCGCCGTGGTTTCGGGGGGAATGGATTCCGGCGCGTTGGGGGTTCTGGAACGGGGGGGCTTGCTGCGGGTGATCGCCTGGGAACAGCCGCCCGAGCCTCTGGAAGTGGGCGGCAACTGGCGGGAAGAGGCGCGCAATACTGTTCAGACCTCCATGGGGCCGGTGGAATTACAGGCAGACATCATCCATTCCCTGATGGCTGTTGAGCAAATGGACGGCGCCGAGATCGCCCAGATCAATACCGTATCCAGCGGGCAGGCTGGCGGGAATTTCCCGGCCGGCCAGGGGCGGCGGCTTCAGGTATTGGTAAAGCAAAACGCGCAAGGGGTAACGGCTTTTGACATGACCAGGGGAGTTCTACTGAAAGATGTGGGCACCGTCGGGCAGACCGTTATTTCGCAGCTCGAAACCGATGGTCCTTCCGGCGCTGCCGGCAGCCTGGGCGGTTTTACCATGCAGGTTGAGACGCATACTGTCCTGGAACTAATTGCGCTGGAAGCAGCATACAATTGATTATCTATTATTCAGAAGCTTTAATCCTGACTTGAAATTAAGCAGGAAAATAGATGGGGCTGGCGAAAATACTCAGACAGGGACCGCGCCTTGGTAGTTTTGATGGGTGGAGGTTGGTTGATGTCTGAAGTAGTAGTTCCCGTAAAGATCACCAGGACCATCAAAGTCCTGAATTCACTGGCGGATGAGACCCGGCAGAAGATTCTCCTGTTGATCGGCACGCAGGGAAAGCTTTGCGTCAATGAAATCGCGGCGCACTTTTCGTTGAGCCGCCCCGCAATCTCCCACCATCTCAAGGTTTTGAAGGATTCCAGGCTGGTTTCAGCGGAAAAACTCGGCAAGGAGATGTATTACAGCTTTAACCGGGACTACGTGCTGGCCAGCCTCCAATGGTTGATGGAATATATCCAAAACACCGCCAAGGCGGTTTGAATTCCGACTGGGGCAGAGGGAGGTTGAACCCCAAAACAGGGTGAGGTGCGTTATGCCGGATCAAGCAATCGAACCAGCAGTCAAATCAGCAGTCAAATCAACAGTGAAATCATCAATCGAACCAGCGACGGGACCGGCAGTCGAATCAGTGATTGAATCAGCAACCGGGCCGGCAGCCAGATCCGCGCTCGGGCCGGACAGACGCCGAGAGCCGGTGAAATTCATTGTGAACCCGGTTTCGGCGCATGGCCGGACCAGGAAAGAATGGCCGAGGATCGCCGCGATCCTGGAACGCCTGGGAGTGCCGTTCGAGGCCTGTTTTACCCGGGGGCCGGGCGATGCCGTCGTTCAGGCGCAGCAAGCCGCCCGGGACGGGTATTGGCTGGTAGTCGGGGTTGGGGGCGACGGGACCGCCAACGAGATTGTAAACGGGTTGATGGCGTACCGTGCTGAGCGGGATGCAGCAAGAGATACCGGAGCCGCAAAGGGAGCTTCGGGAGGAGAAACGGCCACGGCGACCGGAGCGGTGGAAACGGCTATGGGGATCATCCCCGTCGGTACGGGGAACGACCTGGCGCGCTCGCTTTATATCCCCATGACGTATGAAGATGCCTGCCGGAGGATTGCGGAAGGCCAGACGGTCTTCATGGATCTGGGGCGGATGACTTACCATGCCGGCGGGCAGGAGAGGAGCAGTTACTTTATCAATGTGGCCAGCACCGGCTTTTCCAGTGAGGTGGCCAACCGGACCAACCTAATGCCGAAGCTCATGCGCGGCACATTAACTTATATGATAAGCGTTTTCGTGACGCTGGTCGCCTTCCGGAACCAGCGGGTCGAGGTGAAGATCGACGAGCAGATCTACAGGCGCCGGTTGAATTCCCTGGTGGTGGGCAACGGCAACTATTTCGGCGGCGGGATGTTTGTGGCGCCGGATGCGCAGGCGGACGACGGCCTCTTTGATTGCGTGCTGCTCGGCGATTTCTCCCGGCCGGAACTGATCGTAAACTTCCCGAAGCTGTACAAAGGCACCCACCTGGCCCACCCCAAGGTCGAGGTTTTTCGGGGCAAGAGGGTGGAGGTGGCTTCGGTGGAAAAGACGGTCTTGCAGGCGGACGGCGAGATCCTGGGAGAAGGTCCGGTGGTTTTCGAAATGATTCCCCGCGCGTTGGAAGTGGTGGTTTGAGTGATAAAGCATAATGCAAACCGCGTCTGCGTTCCGATGGTAAACCATCCCCGGGCGTTGGAAGACGTGCTGAAGGTGATCGGAGAGTTAACCGCTCCGTTTGCCGCGGTGGCCGCTGTTTCCCTGAATGTGCAGCCCGAAATGCCGGCTGTGTCGGTGCTGCTCTCGCCGGAGTTCTTAAAGCCCGGGGACCTGGAGAAGCTCCGGCAGGCAGGAGTGGATTACGTCGGAATACCGTTGGACGCGGCTACGCCGGCGTTGTTCAACGGTGGCGGATCCCACCTCTGGGAGAGATACTGGGCGGTACTTGAGGAAGCGGTGGCGGTTTTCGGGCGCGGCAAGGTTGTTTGCCACCTGGTGGCTGGGATGGGCGAGACGGAACGGGATATGGCGCATGCCATGGCGCGGGTCAGCGACCTAGGCGGGGTGACCCACTTATCCGCGCAGGTCCCCGATGGGCGGTTCCGCCGGATGCAGTTGGCCCGGTTCATGCTGGACAACCGCCTGGCCACTTTCCAGGAGTTCAGGTTTAACCGGGAAAAACAGCTTACCGGCGTCCATGTATCGCGCGATCTCCTTTGCAGCGTGATTGAAGACGGAGAGCCCTTCATGCATTGCGGCTGCCCGGGGGCGGACGGCAGGGCGGCTTGCAGCAGCCCATACCGGGATTGCCCGCCGGGAGAAGACCCGCTCGAATACCCGCATGAGCCGGACGAGGAGGAGATCAGGCGGATTGTGCGGCAGTTGAAGGATTCGTGGTAATAATAGTCTCTGGCATCGGCAAGACTTTGGAGATTGCGCATCAAGCAGGGAGGTAGAGCAATTGGCTATTCCAAGCTTCATGTTGTCCGGGCTCTATGTCAAAGGGAGCCTTAAGAATACCGACGCCGGGGTTGGCTTCAGCCTCAAGAACACCCTGGCCGCCGGTACCGTTACCGAGATCAGCCGGATCAAGATCGGCGGGACGGAGTATGCGCTTTCGGAAGTGGTGCTGAAATCCGGCGACAAGAGTCTGAAAGCCAGCGGGATTACCCCGCAGGCCAGCGTGCC
>JBLNCV010000057.1:0-20426 GCA_050260975.1 Syntrophothermus sp.
TACGGGATCAGGCCGAAGGCCGCCACCGCCAGCACGATGCTGGCCACCTGCGCCATCTTCAGCGGGCCGAGGAAAATAGGGCTGTCCCGCCAGAACTCCACGACAAAACGGATCACCGAATACCAGCCGATGAACTGAAACATCAGCCACCCCTTGAAATGCCGGTGACCCCTGGCCCGGTAAAGGAAGAAGAAGAGGATGAAGCCCAGCACCGACTCGTAAAGCTGGGTGGGATAGCGCAATTCGTCGTGCAAAAGCGAGCAGTCCAGCCCCCAGGGATATGGGGCCGGCACCCCGTAGCAGCAGCCCCTGGACAGGCACCCCAGCCGCACGATTCCCACCCCCAGCGCCAGAGGCACGGCGAAGATGTCCGCCAGTTGCCAGGGATCCAGGTGACGACGCCTGGCGTACCAGATCCCGGCCAGAATTCCGCCCGCCAGGCCCCCGTGCAACGACAGGCCGCCGGTGGTGATGCCGAAGATGATCTCGCTGGGATGCGCCAGGTAGTAAGGCAATTCCAGTAATACAAACAGGACGCGGCTGCCAAGGATCCCCGCCACCGTTACAATCAGCGCCAAATCCATGATGTTTTCGGCCGGAATACCCCGCCGCCTGGCTTCCCTCACCGCCAGCCAGGTCCCAAGCCCGAACGCCAGCGCCACCGCGAAGCCGTAGCTATAGATCTTCAGGCTCCCGATCTGGAACAAGACCTCGCCTATCAAACCCGCTCCTCCGTTCTGCGCCAGATTACCAGAAGCAGAATGCCCACGCCCAGGACAATGGCCGTGTCCGCCAGGTTGAAGATCGTCGGCAGGATTCGCAGATCGATGATGTCCACCACATACCCCAGGCGCAGCCGGTCAATGAGATTTCCCATGGCCCCGGCCAGCCCGAGCGCCAGACCCAGTTGCAAAAAGAAGTGGCGCCTGGGAAGCCGCCGGTAGAAATGGATGATCGCCGTGATCACCAGCAAGGTGGTGATTACGAAAAAGATCGTCTGGTTGGCCATCAGGCCGAAGGCTGCCCCTGGATTCTGGATGTGCGTGATGTACAAAACTCCCTTGATCAACGGAACAGACTCCCCGATGGCCAGGGTCCGTTCGATGTAAAGTTTTGTCCCCTGATCCAGCAGTAATATCCCAAAAACGAACAATACAACCTTCACGTCATCTCTCCCCGCTCCCAGCGCGCGTACCCGTCCCAAACCGCGCGCCACCCCGCCTCATCAGGTTCAGGCCTTTTGTTCCGCTAGAACCACAAACCAGGACCATCTTATCACAAAAACCGGCTTATGAAAAGAGCCGCTCTCGCGGCCCCGTCCATTGCCAATGCGGCGTTTCGGTGTTGTTTTATCGCCCTTTCCTCGGCCCGGGCCTGGTTCCCCGCATCTTCTGTGGGTGGGGCATTCTGGCCTTGTGAGGATCGGAAGGATCAGGGTAAATGTGGTCCAGGACATTTTCATCGATCTCGCTCAGATCGATAAGGCCGTCCGTCTGCTCGACCAGGCCATGGTCCTCGTCGGCATTGACCCAGGAGTCGCCGTAAGCGACCGAATCCGGCACATCCTGCGGCGAGTTGGCCGTCCCGTACCTGGCCACCTCCTGCCAGGCGTCCTCCCCATCGTAGGCGTTGTTATCGGTGTCATCACGGAACGACCGCCCAGATGGCGGATAGAGCGCCTTCTCCTCTATGGGGCGGGTGAAGTCGTCCGGCTGCTCCTCATGCTCCTCGGCGCAACTGGCGCACTGGGTGGCATAGGGCACCGCATCCAGGCGGTCCAGTTCGATCTCCCGCCCGCAGGTCTGGCAGATCCCGTACTCCCCCGCCTCCATGCGATCCAGCGCTTCCTGGACATTATTCAGGATAATCCGGGTATTTTCCCGCAGGGCCAGGTCCTTGCTGCGCTCAAAGGTCTCCGTACCGATGTCCGCTGGGTGGTTGTCATACGTCGAAAACTCGGAGATGGAATCGCTCAACGTGTCATCCAGGCCAGGATGGTGCTCCAGATCGCTGATCTCATGCAGCAGCCTCTGTCGTTCGGCCACCAGCCGCCGCCTGAAACCGTTTAACTGGTTGGAATCCATGGGCATCGCCTCCCGGCCCTAGTGTGCCCCGGCCCGCGGATCCCATACACACTGCACATTTGCATAGATACATCGACACACCGTGGTACACGCCGGGGCAAATGTCTAGTCTCAGCCCTGTTCACCATCACGGCCTTACGTTCAGTTCATACCGGACGATACGCGCGATGTCGGCGATAAACTCGCCGATAACCGGCAAGTTCAGCGCCGCAAGCTTCCCCAGGATATAAAGAAACAACGCCCCGACCACGGTAAGCCCCACCGCAATTCCAAAGCCCCTGGCCAGACCGGCCAGGAAGTTGGCGAAGATCAGCCGCCCGGGGCTTTCCAGAAACTTCACATACTCGGCAATGCTGGCCTTCTCCATGGAATGCGTGAGCTCGGCGGTCTGTTTGATCAGAGTTTCAATCAGGCCTCGATCCGTCTTCTCCTCCAAAAGGCTTAACCCCTCTCCCCTTCAACTCCCCCGTGCTAAGCCCGCTAAAATCTGACCTTGCAAGCTCCTATGCTTGCCGGCGCAAACCCGGCAAGTCCCATGCTCTATCCAGCCCTGGCTGTTTCATCCCGCCTTGACCACTTCCGTGCACCTCGGGCAGAGGTTTGGATGGGCCGCGTCCCGGCCAGCCTCGGTGGAATAGTTCCAGCAACGCTCGCACTTCACACCGGGCGCCCGCTTCACAAGCACCCCCAGCCCCGGAATTGTCTCGGAACGCCAGACCTTGTCCGGTTCGCCAGCTGCCGCCTTATCCGGCCCCGCCGCCTTATCCGGCGCCTTTCCGGGCGTGTGCGCCTTGACCCCGGAGACAATGAAGATCATCGCCAGGTCCTGCCGGTACCTTTCAATCAGGTCGAGCATCTCTTTGGGCGTCTCCCCGGCAAGATAGAGCTCCACCTCGGCCTCCAGCGAGTTGCCAATCAATTTCTCGCTGCGGGCCAGTTCCAGAGCCTTGGCCACCTCGTCCCGGAGATCAAGCAGCCGCTCCCAGCGCGCCTCCAGCGCCTCGTCAAGGTGCTCCGGCTTGACCTGGGGCCAGAAAGCCATCTGCACGCTCTCCTTCTTCGCGCCGTCCCGGTCCTTTGCGGGCAGGTATTGCCAGATCTCCTCGGCGGTGTGCACCAAAACCGGCGCAATCATCCGCACCAGCACGTGGAGGATCTCGTAGAGGGCCGTTTGCGCCGCCCGCCGCTCCTTGGACTTGGCGCCGCTGGCGTAGAGCCGGTCCTTCAACACATCCAGGTAGAAGGCGCTCAGATCCACGGCGCAGAAGTTGTGCACCGCGTGGTAGAAGACGTGGAACTGGTAATCCTCAAACCCGCGGGTTACCCGCTCCACCAGCTTCATGAGGCGCATCAGCGCCCATTTATCAATCTCGAAAAGCTCTTCGTACGGCACGCTGTCGGCCACCGGGTCGAAGTCGTAGAGGTTGCCGAGGATAAACCGGAAGGTGTTGCGAATCCGCCGGTAGACCTCCGACATCTGCTTCAAGATGCCGTCCGAGATCCGCACGTCGTCGGTATAGTCCGCCGAGGTGACCCAGAGCCTGAGCACATCGGCCCCGAATTCCTTGATGACCTTCTCCGGCGCCACCACGTTGCCCACCGACTTGGACATCTTGTGCCCTTCGGCGTCCACGGTGTAACCGTGGGTGAGCACCGCCTTGTAGGGCGCCCGGCCCCTGGTGGCCACCGCGGTAAGGAGCGACGACTGGAACCACCCTCTATGCTGGTCGCTGCCCTCCAGGTACAGATCCGCCGGCCAGGCCAGTTCGTCCCACTCCTCCAGCACCGCCGCGTGGCTGGAGCCGGAGTCGAACCAGACGTCCATGATGTCCGTTTCTTTGCGGAAGGTATCGTTGCCGCAATTGGGGCACTTGATCCCCCTGGGCAGGATCTCGCCGGCGTCCAGTTCAAACCAGGCGTCGGATCCCTTCCTGCCGAAGAGTTCGCTGACCGCGGCGATGGTCTCATCGTTGATCAGGTGCTCACCGCACTTCTCACAGTAGAAGATAGGAATGGGCACGCCCCAGACCCTCTGGCGCGAAATGCACCAGTCGTGGCGTTCGGCGATCATGTTGGAGATGCGCTCCTCGCCCCAGGCCGGGTACCATTTCACCTGGCGGACCGCCTGCAGCGCCGCGTCGCGGAAACCGTCCACCGAGGCGAACCACTGCTCGGTGGCCCGGAAGATCACCGGATGCTTGCACCGCCAGCAATGCGGGTACGAGTGCCGAATGGAGCTGGACTTGAGTAGATGCCCGCTCTCCGCCAGGTCCTTGACGATGGCCTTGCCGCCATCCTCCAGCGTCATGCCGGCGTACTTGCCCGCCTCCTCGGTGAAATGCCCCCGGTTGGTGACCGGCGAGAGGATCTGCAGGCCGTACTTCATCCCCACGTCGAAGTCTTCCTGGCCGTGGCCCGGCGCAGTGTGCACGCAGCCTGTGCCCTGGTCTAAGGTTACATGCTCACCGAGGATGACCACCGACTCCCTGTCGATAAACGGGTGTTGGCACCTGATCCTCTCCAGTTCCCGGCCGGGGATGGTCTGCACCACCCGGTGGTCCGGCCACGCCAGTTCATGGGCCAGCCGCTCCACCAGTTCTTTGGCCACCACAAAGTATTCGGCGTCCACCTGCACCACGGCGTATTCAAAGTCCGGGTGCACAGCGATGGCCAGGTTGGCCGGCAGGGTCCAGGCGGTGGTGGTCCAGATCACAAACGAGGTCCTGGACAGCCCCGCCGCATCCATTCCGAGCTTCCCCTGATCGTCTTTTACTGGAAATTTTACGTACAGGGAGCCGGAGGTATGATCCGCGTATTCGATCTCAGCCTCCGCCAGGGCGGTCTCGCAACTGACACACCAGTAGACCGGCTTGAGGCCCTTGTAGATATAGCCTTTCCGGGCCATCTCGCCGAAGACGGTGATCTGCCTGGCCTCGTACTCGGGTAAAAGCGTATAATAGGAGTCCTCCCAGTTCCCCCAAACCCCCAACCGCTTGAACTCTTCCATCTGGATCGCCGCGAATTTCAGGGCGTAATCCCGGCACTTGCGGCGGAACTCCACCGGGCTCACCGCATGGCGGTTCAGCCCCAGGTCTTTGATCACCTGTTGCTCGATGGGCAGCCCGTGTGTGTCCCAGCCGTGCACATAGGGTGCGAAATGGCCTTTGAAGGCCCAGAACTTGGTGACCATGTCCTTCAGGGTCTTGTTGAGGGCGTGCCCGATATGAATATGCCCGTTGGCGTAAGGCGGGCCGTCGTGCAGGATAAACTTGGGCAGGCCCATGGCTTTGGCCTGCTCCTGGACTTTCTGGTAGATCTCGTGCTCCTTCCAGAACTTCTGGATCTCCGGTTCCCGCTGGGGCAGGTTGGCCCGCATGGGAAAATCGGTCTTAGGAAGATTCAGTGTGGCGCCGTATTCAGACTCACGGTCTTTCTCCGCCAGGCGCTCTTTTACCGTCTGCTCTTTTTCTTTGGGCATCTTTTATTTGCGTACCTCCATCCAGGTAGGGGTCTGCTCGTCGTCATCGAAATCTTGGACGGCCTGTCCGGCAACGTCCAGCCCGGCCGCGGCTTCCTTCAACCCTTCGGCCAACTTCCCGCTCATGGTATCGTCTGCACGGCCGGCCGCGCCACTGGCCATGCCGCCAACCACGCCGCCTCCAGCCACGTCCCCGGCTGCGCTGTCCAACGGCGCAATGATATTCAACAAGGCCCTCTTCTCCCCGGGTGTCAGCCGCGTCCCGCCCGAGACGGTCGAAGGCTCGATAGAACCCTGGTATCCGGCCGGCGCCGGTGTTCCCATCCCGGCAAACCCGGCGGCGCCAACCTCCCGGTTGCCCTCGTTGCCCCCGGCGCCTCCCATCTCGGCCGAGGAATCCAGCAATTGCATATAGGTTTCCAGCAAGGTCCGGAACTGGATCCGGAAGAGCTGGGCCTGCTTGCGCACCTCTTCCAGCCGCGTCAACTCCTTCTGGACATCCTCCCGCACCGCCCGGCTCAGCTTTTCGCTCTGTGCCTTGGCCTGCTCGATGATCAGGGCAGCCGCCTGTTCGGCGTTCGCCCTCGTCTCCCGGGCGACCTCTTCGCCCAGGGCGATGATCCGTTGCACGGTCTCCTCCGCCTGCGCCGGGTCGAGCCCATCGGGCGCGCCGGGCATGGGTTGGGCGGTCAACGCGGCCAGCTTCTCCTTCAGGGCTAGGTTTTCCTTGTAGACCTGTTCGTATTCGATGACCAGCCGGTCGAGGAAATCGTCGACCTCTCGTTCATTGTACCCCCGCAGGCTGCGGTTAAAGGTAACGCTCTGGATGTCCAGCGGTGTAAGCATCTTTCACCCTTCCTCCTTCCGAGGGTCCCAAATCAGTGTTTCGACCCCCGCGTTAATAATATCTTCTTAGCAGGAGGCTGGTGCGGCCCTTTTTGGTCTCGCCGCGGACCTCCTCAATCACCAACCGGCCCCGGCCGCGCATGGAAAGCACATCCCCGGCTTTGACGGCGGACGAGGCGTCGTCCACCACCCGCCAGTTGACCTTCACGTGGCCGGCCTTGATCTCCCTCACCATCTGGGTGCGGGAGGTCCCATACCCGGAACTGGCCACCGCATCCAGGCGCAACGAAGCCACCGACGCCCGGATCTCCTTGGTCCGTTCCGGTTCCACCGCCAGTTGCTCCGGGTCGATCTCGCGCACCTGGACGGGAAACCTGTGGACCTGTTTGAGGTTATCCTTCACAAAGTCGAGGATCTCACCGGTAACCGCCACCTGCCCGCCGGTGGCGGTCATGATGATATCGCCCACCTTCTCGCGCTTGATTCCCAATCCCAGTATCGAGCCCAGGAGGTCCCGGTGGGAGACCTGCGTCCCCCGGGAATCGCCCTCCACGGCCAGGAAGCGAATCTCCGGGTCCAAAAGTTCCGTGTGGTAAAACTTCGGCATCAGGGCCAATCGTTTGCGTTCCGCCTGCCGGTAACCGCCGGCCAGGATGTAGCTCACCCGTTCTTCTTGCCTGGCAATCAGGTTGGCCGCTTCCTGCTGCGCCGGGTCCAAAAAGTCCGTCAATTGCGGGCGGCCGTTGAATTTCACCTGCTCGATCTTGTCCAGGATCCTGGCGGCCAGGAGCCGCTCCTCGGGGTCATGGAAGATCTTCAGGATCTCCTCGCGCTCCATTGGCCCCCTCCTACCTGATGCCGCGCAACAGCATGTTGATCAAAAAACTCTCCAATAATTGCAGGATCAGGATGGCCACCACCGGGGAAAAGTCTATCCCCATGCCTCCCATGGGCATAAACCTTCTGATGGGGGCCAAAAGCGGCTCGGTGATGGAATGCAAGAGGCTGACCAGCGGATGACGGTGATTCACCGCCGGGAACCAGGAGAGCAACACATCAATAATGATGGCCCAGATGTAAAAAGAGAAGACTACCCTGATCAACCACACCAGATCCTGATTCAATACCAACACTCCCATCAACTGTCATCTATTTACTTTCCTTCCCGCCCCAGCTCCCGCGAGCGCTGCCAGGCGGCGACCACCGCGTCCATCACGATCCCGCGCAAACCCTTGCGCTCAAGTTCGTGCAATCCGGCAATGGCCGTCCCGGCCGGAGAGGTGACCATATCTTTGAGCACGGCCGGGTGCTCGCCCGTTTCCAGCACCATCTTGGCCGCGCCGTATACCGTCCGGGCGGCGAGTTGCAACGCCGTCTCCCTGGTGAATCCCACCCGCACTCCGGCGTCGGCCAGGGCCTCGATAAAGAGGTAGACATAGGCGGGGCCGCTCCCGCTTAAGCCCGTGGCGGCATCCAGCATCTCCTCCGGCATGAGAATCACCGGGCCGATGCTGCGAAAGATCTCCGAGGCCAGCGCCTCGCCAGCTGCGGTGGCCGCCTTTCCCATGGCCAAAACGGTCATTCCGGCCCGCACCAGGCTGGCCGAGTTCGGCATGGCGCGAATCACCGCGGTCCCCGGCGGCAACGCCGCCTCGATCACGCCGGTGGTGATGCCGGCGGCAATAGAGATCACCAGTTGCTCAGGCCTGACCCGCGACCCGATCTGGCCGAGAACCTTGCGCATCACCTGCGGCTTCACCGCCAATATGATCAGATCCGCCTTGGCGACCGCCGCCAGGTTATCGGTGGTCACCCCCACGCCCGTGTCCGCTTGCAGGCGCTTGAGTTTCGCCTCATCCAGATCCGCCGCGACGACCTGCTCCGGCTCCATAAGCTGGGCCTGCAGGATGGCCTTGACCAGGACGTCACCCATCATGCCCGCCCCGATCACCGCCAGGCGCTTGTCAGAAAACATACCGCAAACCTCCTGAGTTCATATATTGCGCCGCCCCTCCCGGGTCGCGTGCCGCCTCGTCCGTCCATGGGCTTATGCAAAGATCCCGTGGCCCTGGGCCTGGGCTAGAGGATGCTCGTTATCCACCGTCACGTTTTCCGGCGTGAAAAGGAAGACCCCTTCCCCGATCTTCTGGACGCCGCCGTCCAGGGCGTAGACCGCCCCGCTCAAAAAGTCCACCGCCCGCTTGGCCTCCTCGCGATCGGTGGCCACCACGCTGGCGATCACCATTCTCCGGTTTTTGAGATGGTCGGCCACCGTCTGGACCTCTTCAAAATGCCTGATCTCGCAGATTACCACCCGCGCCGGGCTGGCGGGCTGGGACGGGAAATTGACGAGCCGCGCGCGCCGTCTGGTCTCGTGTGGATCATGCGCCCTGAACCCTTGCGGTTCCGGCAAATCCTGATCCGTCGCCGCTTCCTCGTACTCTTCCGCCCCTTCCTGGTATCCCACCAATGCCATTAGCCTGTCCATCAGCTTGCCCATCAAGCATTCCTCCTCCGTGCTCCGAAGATGGCCGTCCCGATCCGCACCATGGTCGCGCCCTCTTCCACGGCCACCTCGAAGTCGTTGCTCATCCCCATCGACAGATCTTCCATCATGACCCGCGGGATATTTTCAGCTTGGATCTCCTGAGCCAGGCGGCGTAACCTGCGGAAATACGGTCTGGCCTCCTCGGGGTCGTCCAGCAGGGGCGCCATCCCCATCAAGCCCCGGATTTGCAAACCCTCCAGGGGAGCCATGGCCCTCACCAGAGCTGGCGCCTCCTCCGGCGCCACGCCGAACTTGCTCGCCTCCCCGGCGATATTGACCTCCACCAGCACATCCAGGTGCTTCCCCAGCGCTCTGGCGCGCCGGTCGATCTCGATGGCAAGCTCCAGCCTGTCCACCGAATGGATCATCGTGAACAACCAGACGGCCGTCCTGACCTTGTTGGTCTGAAGGTGGCCGATGAGGTGCCATTCCGCCCGGTTGCCGATCTCCTGGTATTTTTCCCTGGCCTCCTGCACCCGGTTCTCCCCGATCACCCGGACCCCGGCGGCCAGAGCAGCTTCAATGTCCGCCACCGGCATATTTTTGGTCACCGCCACAAGCGTCACCCCGGCCGGATCCCGGCCGGCCCGCGCGGCCGCGGCCTCGATCCGCTCCCTGACCTCCGCGAGGTTTTGCGCGATATCCGTTCCCATCGTCTCGACTCCTACCCCTTGAAGCAGCCGCCCGCCGAAAACAGGCGGTGCAAACAACCTGCGGCCGTTAAAGCAGCCTGGCGGCCATCTCGGCCAGCTCCGAACGCTCGCCCTTGGTCAGGGTCACATGCCCGGCGATCTTTTCGTTCTTGAACTTCTCCACCACGTAGGTCAACCCGTTGCTGTTGGAATCCAGATACGGATGGTCGATCTGGTAAGGATCGCCCGTAATCACCAGCTTGGTGCCCTCCCCCACCCGGGTGATGATCGTCTTGACCTCATGGGGAGAGAGATTCTGCGCTTCATCCAGGATGAAATACTGGTTGGGGATGCTCCTCCCCCGGATGTAGGTCAGGGCTTCCAGCTCAATCAGGTTCATATCCTTCATGCTCTGCACGATATTCTCCAGTTTGTCCTTCTTATCCCGGTTGGCGAAGAGCAGTTCCAGGTTGTCGTAGATCGGCTGCATCCACGGGCGCAGCTTCTCATCCTTGTCGCCGGGCAGAAAGCCGATATCGTTCCCCATGGGCACCACCGGCCTGGACACCAGGAGCTTGCGGTAGGCGTACTCCTCCGTCACCTTCTGCAATCCTGCCGCCAGGGCCAGCAGGGTCTTGCCGGTCCCGGCCTTGCCCACCAGGGTTACCAGCCGGATATCCTCGTCCATGAGCAGTTCCATCGCAAACTTCTGCTCCCGGTTGCGAGGCTTGACCCCCCACAGCTCGGTATGCAGGTATCGGAGCGGCACCAGGGCCTTCCGGTCGATATTCACCCTGGCCAGAGCTCCCTTGCTCGTGCCGCCCTCGTCCTCCAGAGCCACAAACTGGTTGGGATAGAGGTCGGTCTGCCCCGGCAGGGCGTCCAACCCCAGGAAGTTCTCCTCGTAAAAACGGTCGATCAGCTCCGGCCCGACTTTGAGGGCCGTCACGCCGCCGTAGAGTTCTTCCAGCTTGATCTGATCGGTCTCGAAGTCCTCCGCCAAAACACCCACGGCATCGGACTTGACCCGCATGTTGATGTCCTTGGTGATCAGGATTACCGGCTGCTCGGGATGCTCCTTCTGCACCGCCATCGCCACCGCCAGAATCCGGTTGTCCATCTTGGTCCGGTCAAGCCCTACCGGCAGCGCTTCCATCCCCTGGTGGTTGAGCTCCACCCGGAGCGTGCCCCCGTTGTCCAGTTTCACTCCTTCATAGAGCTTTCCCCGGCTGCGAAGCAGGTCAAGCTGGTGCGAAACATGGCGGGCGTTGCGCCCGACCTCGTCCTGACGCTTCTTGTGGCCGTCTATCTCCTCAATAACCGCAATCGGGATGATCAGATCGTTATCTTCAAAGGCGAAGATCGCCAGAGGATCATGCAACAGAACGCTGGTGTCCAGCACAAAGCTTTTTTTCATCTAGGCCGTAAGACCTCCTCTGTAACCGGGTCTTCCTTCACATGTATATTCCCGGTAAACCTGGTTTGAGAATACACCGCAGGTCAACGGGGATGGACCACCACCCTCACCCCTTCCGGGATGCCCCATACCACCAGGCGATTTTGCGCTTCGCCCAGGATTCCCACCGCCCGGAAGAAGGAGAACCCGCCGACTTTCAGGTATACACCCGCCTGGCCGTTCCTCTCCACCACCGCGGAGCGGGGAACAATGACGCCTTCCCGGTTCATGCTGATCACTTCCAGTTTGAGCCAGCGCAGCCGGTCCAATCCCTCGATCTGCCGGTCGAGGGAGAGAAGCAGCCGCTGGCGGCGCATGGACGGATTTACAAAGATCCTTTCCACCCTGGCCTGATGCATGGCCTGCCCGCCGTGGAACCGCACCTTCACCTGCGCTCTTTCGGTAAAAGCAACCGGTGCATCCGGCAGATCCGCCAGAATCCAGAAGCGGAAGTTGTCCACTATTTTAAAAACGGCATTTCCCTCCCGGATTACTTCCCGATCTTTCATCTGGTGTGATTTACCGCCCAGGGTGCTTCGTAATCTGGAGAAAGGCTTGTCAAAGGAAAGAAGCGAGGTGGCATTTTCGGGATTAAGTTTTTCTTCCAGATCGTCCGTATAAAACGAGACCAACCCGCTCTCCTCGGCCACCAGAAGCCGCCCGCCTCCACCCAGAAGCTGGATTAGCTGTTCTCTCTCCTTTGCCAGGGCCAGTTGTTTCTTTTGAGCCTTCGCATCTTTTGACCCTTCCTTTTTTCCGCCGAGGACCAGGCCCCAGAGGTTTCTTTCCCGTTCGAACTGTTTGATCTGGGATTCGATCACCCGGAGCCTCATCCGCAACGCCCGTTTCTGCTGTTCGTCGATAATTTCCGCGATGGGTGTGCCGCGGGCCACACGCTGCCCATCCTGGACAAGAAAGATGACCCTGCCTGACACGGGAGCCGGCACCGGGCGCTCACGCCGCAAAACAACCCCCTCGCCGGCTGCGCTCACTTCCAGGGTTCCATACCGGGCCACCGCCGTCAAAAAGAAGGTGTCCGCGAACCATCCCACGGCCTTGGCCAGAAGCAAGATCCCGACAACAGCCACCGCAGCGGCCGCCAACAGACGGCGTGGTACGCGCCTCGCCCCCGGGCGAACGTTTCCTCTAATGTTTCCTCTAATGTTTCCTCTAATGTTTCCTCTAACGTTGCCTCTAAAGGCTCCTCTGGCGGCGTCCGGGGTACTGCGTCCAGCGCTGCCTGCGACGGCGCCTCTGACACTGCCTTTGACGGTGCTGTTGATGGCGCTTTTGCTTGTCCGGCGCCACCCGCCGGATCCCGGCCCTCTACGCTCCATCGCAACCCTTCCCTTTGTCCTATCCACTTTCGACATTGGTTAATATTTTCCTGCAAAGGGGCAAAGGGCCCTAAAAACTGCGCCGTGCTCTGTGTGGACAACAGGCACGGCGCAGTGGTTTTAAGTGAAAGGAGGATTAGCTCACCCGCCCAGGTAGGCCTTCTTCACCTGCTCATTGTTGGCCAGATCCGACGCCTTGCCGGACAGCACAATCTGGCCGGTCTCCAGCACATAGCCCTTGCTGGCGATGGACAGAGCCATGTGGGCGTTCTGTTCCACCAGTAAAATGGTGGTCCCTGCCGCGTTAATCTCCTTGATGATCGAGAAGATCTCCTTGACCAAAAGCGGCGCCAGGCCCATCGACGGTTCATCGAGCAGCATCAGGGAAGGGTTGGACATCAGCCCCCGCCCGATGGCCAGCATCTGCTGCTCGCCGCCGCTCAATGTCCCGGCTTGCTGCTTCTGGCGCTCCTCAAGCCTGGGGAAGAGTTCGAAGACCCGCTTCATATCCTTCTGAATCCCGACCCGGTCCGTGCGCCGGTAGGCCCCCATCTCCAGGTTCTCCTTGACCGTCAGGTTGGCAAAGACCCTTCTCCCTTCCGGAACCTGCGAAATCCCGGCCGCCACGATCTGATGCGGGGCCAGGCTCCCCAGATCCCGGTCCTTGAAGCGGATGGAGCCCTTCCTGGCCCGCTGCAGACCGGAGATGGTCCTCAAGGTGGTGCTCTTCCCGGCTCCATTGGCTCCGATCAGCGTGACAATCTCCCCCGCCTCGACCTCCAGAGTGATGCCCTTGATGGCATGAATGGCGCCGTAATACACGTGCAGATCATCGATCTCCAAAAGCATGCTCATACTGCCTCCTCACCCAAATATGCCTGAATAACCCTTGGATCCTTCTTAATCTCCCCGGGAGCGCCTTCCGCAATCACCAGCCCGTAATCAAGCACATAGATCCGTTCGCAAAGTCGCATGACCAACCCCATGTCATGTTCTATAAGAATAATCGTCAGATTAAACCTTTCCCGAACCCACCGGATGAGTTGCACCAGTTCATTGGTCTCTTGAGGATTCATGCCCGCCGCCGGCTCATCCAGAAGCAGAAGCCGCGGGCCGGTGGCCAGGGCCCGGACGATCTCCAGCCGGCGCTGTTCCCCGTAAGACAGGTTTTTGGCCAGTTCATCCTTGCGCCCCGTGAGGTGAAAGATCTCCAGGAGTTCCAGCGCCTTTGCTTCCAACTGCCGCTCTTCCCGCGCAAAACCCGGAAACCGCAGCATCGAAGCGAGAATGGAGCTTTTCACATGCCGGTGAAAGGCGATCTTCACATTGTCCAGGACACTCAATTCGTTAAAAAGCCGGATGTTCTGAAAGGTGCGGGCCACCCCGCGCCTGGTGATCTCGTACGGACGCAACCCGTTCAGCGGGCGGCCCGTGAGCAAGATCTCCCCGGAGGTGGGGGCGTAGACCCCGGTAAGAAGGTTGAAGACCGTGGTCTTTCCGGCGCCGTTGGGGCCGATTAATCCCACCAGTTCCCCTTCACTTACCTCTATATTTACCCTGGACACCGCCGTTAGTCCTCCAAAGACCTTTGTCAGGCCCTTGATCTCCAGGATTGCCAAGGTTGTTCCCTCCCCCGAATCGCAAAAGGTCCGTAAGCTCCTTCTTTCCAAAGAGCCCCTGGGGCCTGGTGAGCATCAAGACGATCAACAGCGCGGAATAGAGCACCATCCGGTAATCTGCAAACTGCCTCAGATACTCCGGCAAAAAGGTCAGCCCCACGGCGGCCACCACCGAGCCGGTCAGGCTGCCCAACCCGCCCAGCACCAGCATCACCAGGATCTCGATGGACTTCAGAAAGCTGAAGGAGGCCGGGTTGATAAACATGAGATGGTGCGCGAAAAGACCGCCGGCCACCCCCGCAAAACCCGCCCCGATGGTGAAGGCGATCACCTTGTACATGGTGGTGTTGATCCCCATGGTCTCCGCGGCGATCTCGTCCTCGCGCACCGCCAGGAAGGCCCGGCCGTGAGCGGAGTTCACCAGGTTGTAGAGGAGCGCCAGGGAAACCACCATCACCCCTTCGGCCACGAAAAAGTTCGTCAGGTTCGGGATGCCGGGCAACCCTCTCGGCCCCCCGGTAAAAGGTATATTAAGGATCACCACCCGGATAATCTCGCCGAAACCCAGAGTAGCGATGGCCAGGTAGTCCCCGCGCAACCGCAGGGTGGGAAGCCCGATCAAAAGCCCCGCCATCGCCGCGGCCAGGGCTCCCGCCACAAGCACCAGCCAGAAAGGCCAGTGGGCGTACAGGCTCAAGAGTGCGGAGATATAGGCTCCGATCCCCATGAAGCCCGCGTGCCCGATGGAAAATTGCCCGGTAAAACCGTTGATCAGGTTCAGGCTGGCGGTCAGAATCACGTTGATGGCCGCCATGGTCATAACCCCGAGCAAATATTGGTCAAAACGCCCCAGGGCCACTCCCGCGTTAACCCCCGCCAGAAGGGCAATCCAGGCAACAATCAGGATCGGGGCCAGCTTGCGCCTTTGAAAAAAACTTTCGTGTATCATCCGCATTTGGATCATCGCACCTACACCTTCTCTCCGCCCGGCCGGCCCAGAAGTCCGGTGGGTCTCACCAGCAGGATGAAGATCAGGATCGCGAAGGCCACCGCGTCTTTCCAGGTGGAGGAGAAGAGGGCCACCACCATCACTTCGGCCACCCCCATCACCAGCCCGCCCAGCATGGCGCCGGGAATCGCCCCGATCCCGCCGAGCACCGCGGCCACAAAGGCCTTGATACCAGGCATGATGCCCATCAGGGGATCGATCCGGTTGTAGAAGATTCCCACCAGCACCCCCGCCGCCGCGGCCAGTGCGGAACCGATCGCAAACGTGGCGGAGATGATCCGGTCCACGTTGATCCCCATCAGCATGGCCGCCTCCGTGTCGAAGGAGACCGCCCGCATCGCTTTACCCAGCCGGGTGAAGTTCACCAGATACTGAAGCAGGGCCATCAAAACCAATCCGATCGCTAAAATGGCGATCTGCCTGTTGGTGACGATGAGACCCCCCAGATCGTACAGGGCCAATGGAAAGACCTCGGGAAAGGAGCGAGGCTCGGGTTTTACGATGAGGATTCCCAGATTCTCGAGCAAGAGTGAAACACCGATGGCGGTGATCAGCACCGCAATCCGCGGCGCGTGGCGCAGCGGGCGGTAAGCCAGCCGTTCGATAAGCACGCCGGTGGCGGCCGCCGCCACCATGGCCAGGCCTAAAGCGGGAAAGAAAGAAAGATGATAATACCAGACAGCAAAAAAGCCCGCGTAGGCGCCAACCATGTAGACGTCACCATGGGCAAAGTTAATCAACCGGATGATCCCGTAGACCATGGTGTAGCCCAGAGCGATAAGCGCGTAAATGCTTCCCAAAGATAAACCGTTGATCAACTGTTGCAAAAGATCCAAATAGATTCACTCCTGGATAGACTAAAGCCAGCACGGGGGGGCCGGCGCTGGTGGCCGGGCCCCTCCGTGCCCTGCTTCGCCTTATCTCTATCTTGCCACACCTATCATTCAACTGTGTAAGTGGTTATACCCGTTATGGGCCCCCAGTAATGGGCTAGGGATTGACCTGCTCCACGAGGCTGTACTTCTGGCCCTTCTCCACCCTGAGGATCACCACGCTCTTGATCGGGTTGCGCTTGGCATCCAGGGTGATCACCCCGGTAACCACCTGAACATTCTTTGTCCTGGCCAGGGCGTCGCGCAAGGCGTTACGGTCCACCTTCCCCGCCCGCTTGATGGCGTCCGCCACCACCAGGGCCGCGTCGTAGCCAAGCGCCGACAACGCCTCGGGGTCCTTTCCGTACTTCGCCTTGTAATTCTTCAGGAAGCGCTGGGCAATGGGGTTTTTGACCTCCGCCGAATAGTGCGTGCTGAAGAGGATCCCCTCCACCGCGTCACCGCCCAGCTCAAAAAGCTTGGGCGACTCGGTGCCCTCGCTGCCCAGGATCTGGACCTTTACCCCAAGCTGCTTGGCCTGGCGGGCAATCAGGGCGATCTCCGTATAGTAACCAGGGATGTACAACACATCCGGCTTGATGGACCGGATCTTGGTCAACTGCGCGCTGAAGTCCTGGTCGCCTTCGCTGTAGGACTGCTCGGAGACGATCTTGCCGCCGCGCTTGGTAAACTCCGCCTTGAAGACACTGGCCAGACCCATGCTGTAATCGCTGCTTAAGGCCGTGAGCAGGGCCGCCCTTTTGGCTTTGAGGGATTTGGCCGCAAAGTTGGCCACCACTTTGCCCTGGTAAGGGTCGATAAAGACCGTCCTGAAGATATAATCGCCGACCTCGGTCACCTTTTCGTTGGTGGAACCGGGGGTCACCATCGGCACCTTCTCGGCCTGGGCCACCGGCGCCCCGGCCAGGGTATTGGTGCTGGCCACCTCGCCGATGATCGCCAGAACGTTGTCGCGCGTGATGAGTTTCGCTACGGCGTTGCGGGTCTCGGTGGCATCGCTCTTGGTATCCTCGTTGATCAGCTCAATCGGCCTGCCCAGTACGCCGCCGGCGGCATTGATCTCCTCAATCGCCAATCTAATGCCGTTGAGAGTCGACTGGCCAAAAGTCGCAATGGGTCCGGTGGTCGGCAATACCGTACCGATTTTGATCGGCTCCGCCGCCAGGGCGGGAAGGCCGATCAACCCTATTGCCAAAACCACGATAAGCAATAAACCGACAGAAGTCCTTTTGCCCATTCCTCTTCCTCCTCTACTACTTTAAACTTATGCATGTATATTATTGCGAACAGGCGCCGGGGGCCGGACCTGGATGGCGAGCCACTGATCGCAAAAGCCTCAACTTGGAGTAGTTGAGGCCTTGATAGCGTCCCGGGCTCATCTAACACCCTGCTCCCTACTACTCGGCCATGCCGGGTCCTCTTCGTCTTGATTAAATATTCTCGGAAAAGCGCGATACTCCTGCTTGTCTACTAAAAAAGTTTACCCCTGCGCCGGAAGCGCCAGGCCGGAGCTATGTCGTATCGGGTTAAACTTTTTCAGTAGTAAATTTTACCTGGCCATCTGGGTGAGGACGACCACCAGCCCCAGCGTCCAGCAGTAATACGAGAAGATGGTCAACCTGCTTCGTTCCAGGATGGCCATCAACGCCCGGATGGCCAAAATCCCGGCCACAAAGGCGGCTAAACCGCCCACTACCAGCACCTGCCAGTTGTAGTCGATTCCGATCTTCAAGATATCCTTGGCCTGCAAAAGACCCGCTCCAAAGATCGCCGGCAGGCTCAGCAAAAACGAGTATCTGGCGGCTGCCGACCGCTCCAGCCCCCGGCCCAACGCCGCGGCAATGGTGGTCCCGGAGCGGGAAATTCCCGGTGTAATGGCGATCGCCTGCCCGATGCCGACGATCAGCGCATCCAGGGCCGTCATGGCGTTGAGTTCCCGCCGCCTTTGTTTTTGGCTTTGCAGCCATTCGGCCCCCCAGAGAAGCAGGCCCGTCACCATCAGCATCAATCCCACCAGCAGCACCGATTCAAAAAGCCCGGTGAAGAAGTCCTCCAGGAAGAAACCGGCCAGCGCCGCGGGGATCGAACCCAGGAGCACCAGCCACACCAACCGCCTGTACATCCGGCTCTCGGCGTCGAGACGCCCCCGCCGGGCGGCCCGGGACCCCAGAACGCCCCAAATGATGGAAAAAAAGGCAGCCACCAATTTTTTCACATCGTGCCAGAAGTAGACCACCACCGCCAGAAGGGTCGCCTGGTGCACCAGTACGTCAAAACTCAACCCGATCTCCCGGACACCCAGGTAATGCTGCATAATCACCAGATGCCCGGAGCTGCTCACCGGCAGAAATTCAGTCAGACCCTGGACAAGCCCGAGGATCAGCGCATCAATCACGGACAAAGTTAAGACCTCCTACGCTGCATCTATGCATCTATCTGTGTCACATCCTGCCCTGCATCTTTTCTTATCATATTTTAAGGTCCTTCCGTTGTCAAGAAATTTCGCAGCAGCCGGCGTCCATTTACCGGCTCCAGCTCGCGGGACTGGCTGTCGTCGCTGGATCTGTCCTCCTCCGGGGAACCCTGGCGCAGGCGCACCTTATTGGACTTGCTGGCGGCCAGAAGCTCGGAGACCGTCACGAATTTGAAGCCCTTGCTACGCAAACCTGCGATGATCCTCGGCAGGGCGTCGGCGGTCTGCTTGCAACTGTCGCTGGCGTGCATGAGAATGATGGCGCCCGGCTGCGCCAGGGAGAGCACCCGGTCCACCATGTAGTCCACGCCGGGATTCTTCCAGTCCAGGGAGTCCACGCTCCATTGGATGACCTTATAACCCACATCGGTGGCCGCCTCAATCACCAGGTCGTTGTAATCGCCGTTTGGAGCCCGGATCAGGCTGGCGTCCACGCCGGTGACCTGTTTGATGCTCTTGTGGGCCGTCATGATCTCCTCGATAATCTGATGCTTGGGCAAGGTGCTGTAGTTGATGTGGCGGTCGCCGTGGCTGGCGATTTCGTGCCCGTCGGCCTTGATCTGCCGGGCAATTTCGGGGTGCACTTCAATCCAGGGCCCGGACAAAAAGAAGGTCGCCCGGATCTGGTTATCCCGCAGCACCTTCAAAATAGGGGGGGCACTGGTGTGCCCCCAACTGATATCGAAGGTGAGCGAGAGTTCCTGGCGGTTGGTCCGGACCTCGTATATCGGCACCAGCCGGTGTGTGGCCATGACCTGGACATATTCATTAGCCAGGTACAGAAAGATGAGAATCGCCGCGATTAAGACCAGGATCAAATACGCAATCAAAAACTTCTGTGACCGGGAGGGGCGATTGAAGTACACAATCTTCATCCGGGATTCACCCCTTTTCGCAGATCTCCCCCAGACATCACCCGGAGACGGCTTGATAAGACGGCTCCAATAAGGGATCATGTCATATTTATTCAGCCTGGCCCCGGTTATGCCTGTCCCGTCCACTTGCCCTTCTAAATCCCGGAACCCGGCGCATATACATCAAAAGAGGATTGATGGCGCACAAGAGTCGACGGTATACAAGGGTTGGCGATGCACAAGGGCCGGCTGGCGCAGGGGAATTCAAACTATAAGGTAGGGTGCGGTGAGAGGCATGTTCTTCCTGGTGACCACCAGAAAGCAATTGATCTGGGTCGGGGTGGCCGCCTTTCTCGTGGTGGCAACCTTTGCGGAACTGGCCATCGCGCCGGGGCCGAAGAACCCCTTCCGCATCCCCGGCCGGGTGATCGGCATCGATCCGGGGCACGGCGGGATCGACGGCGGCGCCAATGACGGCAGGGGATTCATGGAAAAGGACATCGTCCTGGATGTGGCCAGGCGGCTGCGGGTCTTGCTGGTCAGGCAAGGCGCCGTGGTGCATATGACCCGCAATGAGGATATCGAGTTGACCGATCTCGGGGATCCGAAGGAAGAATCCGAGGAGGTCCGGGACTTGCAAGGGCGCATGAAGATTCTCAACCGCGCGAATCCGGCCATTACCCTGAGCCTGCATATCAACGCCTCGTTGGCCAGCTACGCCCGCGGCGGGATGGTCTTTTACAAACAAGGCTGCGAGGAGAGCAAGCGCCTGGCGCAGGCCATTCAGGAGGAACTCTGGCGGATCCAGCCCTACAACGAGCGCAGCATCGACACGGCAAACTTCCATGTGCTGCGCAACTCCAGGGCTCAGGCCGCAGTCCTGGTGGAACTGGCCTTTATCACCAACCCGCTCGAATACCGCCTCCTGGCCACTCCCTCCTACCGGCAGATGCTGGCCCAGGCTGTGGCCAACGGCATATTCACATACTTCAAAATGAAAGAAGTTGAATAAACTAGGAGCGGGATTCCGGCTTGAGGCATTTGCGTTGCCCTGAAATAAAGGCTGCGACAGGGGTATGAAGTGGGGGTAGAATCTTTTTACCCCAAGGAAAAGGCCAATTAAGGGGGGAGTAGGGTAGTTGGCTGGGATAATCAGGAGAAATTGACCCCAGAAAAGGAGGATGACCCTGGGAAATC
>JBLNCV010000058.1:0-24969 GCA_050260975.1 Syntrophothermus sp.
GAGAGTCATGGACGTCTTGCTCGCATTATCGGGCGGGTCCCTCAAAGGGGCAGCTCATATCGGCGTTCTCAAAGCTTTGGAAGAAAAAGGCCATAACATAAAAGCGGTGGCCGGCGTGAGCGCCGGAAGCATTGTGGGGGCCCTCTACGCCAGCGGGCGCACCGTGGCGGGGATAGAAAGGGCTTTTCTCGATTTGAAAAAACCCAGCGATATTTATGATTTCGCCTACGGCCATTATCTGGCCAATATCTTCAGGCCCTGGCAGTTGCAGGGCTTGATTAAGGGCGACAAGCTGGAGAGCCTGGTCCGCCGCAACCTCAAATGCAGGCTCTTCGAAGAAACCCGGATTCCCCTCGTCGTTGTGGCGGTAGATATCCGGACTGGGCGGCGCCAGGTAATCACCAGCGGAGACATCGCCGCCGCGGTAAGAGCAAGCAGCGCAATTCCAGGAATCTTCTTTCCAAAGATGGCAGGCCGGCAGATTCTTTTGGACGGCGGCATCGCCGAGCCTCTGCCCATTGATGCCCTCCATGAAAAGAACGGGAATTCCACTCCCGTTGTTGCGGTGGACGTGTCAGATGCGGAGCGGGATCCGGCTTCGCCGCCAAAATGGTTGATCGATTATGTTTCGGCCAGCATCGATGTCTTGCTCCGGACCATCACCAACCTGCGGCTCTCCGACGAACGCCACGTCATCCTGGTTAGACCGCAGACAGGGCGCGTGGGTCTCTTCGACTTTGATCGAATTCCGGATCTGATCAAAATTGGTTATCAGGCCGCAAAAGAGGCTTTGAAATAACATCCCTCCGTCACTGCGCGATCATGCCAGCGTCCCCCACCTGACCATGGCCCGATAGCCGCGTTCAAATCCTAAATCTCCAAGAATCTCACCGGCGGCGGTTTCGGCGACCGGCTTTCCGTCCCACTCCACGATCTCAATGCGCCTCTCCCCGCGCCGGTAAAACCCCAGGATCCGGATCAGTTCCTTGAAAGCCTTCGCCAACTTTTCATCCGGCAAACGCGCCGGCGGCGCCAGGGAATAGATTCTGACCTTCTTCCCCTCCGCCGCCAAAACCGGCATCCCCGCCTGAAAGACCGCCACCGCCGGGGCGGTGGGCTTCTTCTCCGCGTCCGGCCAGGGAAGAATATTCCCCCAGGGGTTCGCGGGATCCTGGGCGGCCAATCCCCAGAATTCCGGCAACCCGACGTCTCGCGGCAACCGTAGCCCTTCCACGGCCTCCGCCTTCGCGTACTGGATACCCGCCAACCCTTCCACAAAATACCCGCGCCGGACCTTCCCGACAATCTCCCATTCTCCGAAGGTGTGGCTGACCAGACTCCACGGCAACCCTTCCCTGGCCACGACGTCTTTCGTTACGATCCCGTAACGATTCAACAGCGCCTGGCAGAGAAGATCCGGAGGAACACTCTTATCCGTAGTAATGTCGACCGCAGACCAGCGGCCCATCTGGGCAAGAACCGCCGGGCCGATGCCGCGTGCGGTGCGGCGGCCTTTCGACCCCCGTGAGAGCAGGTAGCGCACGGGACCAAAGGTGTCGTTGGTCACCCGTCCCTGGCCAATCATCTCTTCCAGGGCCGCCAGCACGGTATTGGCGGATAAACCGGTATGCTGCCAGAGCTGCGGGAGGGAGAGCGCCCCTTTCTCCAGCAATGCCCTGGCAATCTGGTCGCGTGCTCCAGCCAGACCATCCTCGTCAACCAGCAGCCCACCGCCCGCCCGGCCGTCGCCTGCTTGACCGCCACCTGCTTGGTTGCCACCTGCTCGGCCGTCGCCCGCTCGACTATCGCTCACCCTCCGGCTACCCGGCAACCCGCCTACTGCTGGGCCCGAGCCGTCGCCGGCCGGGTACAACGCCACCCGTAGCCCGTCTCCCGCTCCTTCCCCAAGCCATGCATACAGCCCGCTGCTGATCAATTGATCCAGCAGCACCTGCTGGTAATCCCGCACCCGTACCGGCAGAATCCCGCCTTCCCAGAGCGCGGCCGGCAAAAACAACCCTTCCAGGCGTTCCAGCGCGCGCGTCAGGCCCTCCAAACCGGAACCCGGAGAGCCAATCCCATGCCATCTGGCTAAAAACGCACAATAGTCCTCCGCAGGGCGGGGAGCGGTCTCCCGCCTGGCTTTGGCCAGGCTGCGCCGGTGCATTTGCTGGAGCAGGCTCACGTCGCACCACTCAGTGCCAATGCCCCCCGGCAAAAATTCGCCAGCCTGCACCAGCCCCGCCGCTTCCAGGCGCGCGAGCGAGCCCCGGACCTTTTCTTCCGTAAAGCCATACCGCCGTACCAGGTCATTGGGCCGAAATGGCCCGTGGGTCCGGGCAAACCGCCGGAGTATGGAATCGATCGCCTCTTCGGGCGAGACGGCATCGTCAACAACCCCATTGCCGGGCCCGAAGGCCCCGTTCCTGGATTCGATGGCTTCGTTCCGGGGCTGGTGGCACTTCAACCGCCCTCCGAGGGCAGCCCGGTACTCCGGTAGATTTTCCGTGGCAATCCAGGCCTCGACCATCCGGCCCTGGGACGGCCAGGAAACCCACGCTGCCCGGCCGGTATCCTGAAGGACTCTGAAAGCCTCCTGCAAAACTTCTTTGAGTGGATCGCCAACTCTTGTGTCGATCTCCAATTCCCCGCTTTTCAGCAGCCAGGCGTGCCACTCGTCGGGATTGCGCGGCCGCCGCTGCGCCGTTAGCCCCCGGGCGTCGTCCACCGTCTGGCGGATGGCTTCCGGGTCCAGAAGCCGGCGCAACTCCGCCTTGCCCAAAAGGTTTTTCAGCGTCTCGCGATCAAGACTGAGAGAATGCAACCGCCTTTCAGCCTTCGGCAGATCCTGCTCGTACATGTAGACCGCCACCAGATCAAAAGCCAGGGGGTGGGCAAACGGCGATGGTTGAGACCTCCGGCAACGCTGGACCTGGATCGCTCCCGTATGCAGCCCGGTGATCACCTCGCGCAGGCCGTCCAGATCGAACACTTCGCTGAGGATCTCCCGGTAGGTTTCGATCACGATGGGAAAAGACGGGTACTTGGCCACGACTTGCAGCAGATCCGCGGCCTTGACCCTGGACAGCCATAAAGGCGTGCGCTTTCTGCCATGGGCGCCCCGGGGCAGGATCAGCGCCCGGGCGGCGTTGTGCCGGAAGAGGAGGCCGAAGAGCGGCATCGTGCTTACAAGTTCCGCGATTCGCCCCTCAAGATCGTCGCTGTCCAGAGCTGCCAGGTCGAAAAAGGGCGGCTCGGGAGCGGCTGGACAGAGAAAGAGGATCCCGTCGTCGGATCGCACCCCTTCCACCTCCAGCCCTTTTCTTTGGCGCAACTGATCCGCTAAAAGCATCGCCAGCGGCGTGTTCACCCGTTGCCCGAACGGCGAGTGAATCATCACCCGCCACTCGCCCAATTCATCGGGAAACTCCTCCACGACCAGGCACCGGTGGGACGGCAGGACGCCGGTGGCCTCACGCTGGTCGAGAAGGTATTGCCGGAGATTCTTCGCCCCATCGGCATCCATCAAGCATTCCCGCTCCAGCCATCCCGGCAGATCCGGGTCGTTCAGCCGGTCAGCCACCTCATCCATAAACTTTCCAATGGTACAGCCCAACTCGTAAGGGCGTCCGAACCCTTCGCCACGCCAGAAGGGGACGGTTGGCGCTCCTTTGGCGGGGACGACTATTACCCGGTCCTGGCGGATCTCTTCTATCTGCCAGGTGTTGGTGCCCAGGACGAAGCGGTCGCCGAGGCGCCGCTCGTAGACAAACTCCTCGTCCAGTTCCCCCAGACGCACCGGGGAGCCCTCCATGTAAACGCCAAAATACCCTCGATCCGGAATGGTGCCGCTACTTGTGTATACCAGGCGTCTGCCGCCTTCACTGGCGCGAACCATGCCGTTGACCCGGTCCCAGAAGAGGCGGGGCCGCAGCTCGACAAACTCGTCCGCCCCGAATTGGCCGGAGAGCATGGCCAGCACACGTTCAAACTCGTTCCTGGACAGGCGGCTATACCCGTACGCCCGCCGTACCAGGCGGAACAGATCCTCCTGCGGGACGCTGCGATCCACGGTCAAACCCACCAGATGCTGGGCCAGCACATCCAGGCAATTGCGGGGGGAATGGCTACGCTCGATCCGGCCGCCCCCCATCTCCCGGGAAATGGCCGCCGCCTCCAGCAGATCCGCGCGGGTTTTGGGGATCACCCGCCCCTTGCTGGGCATCCCCACCAGGTGCCCGGCCCGCCCTACCCGTTGCAGGCCGCGCGCCACCTCATGGGGCGATTCCACCTGGACCACCAGGTCGATGGCTCCCACGTCGATGCCCAGTTCCAGTGACGAAGTGGCCACCAGGCAGCGCAATTCGCCGGATTTCAGGAGGGCCTCCACCTCGAACCGGACCTCGCGGGAGACGCTGCCGTGGTGGACCCGGGCGACCTCATGCCCGGCCAGCTCGTTCAGCTTGGCGGTGACTCGCTCCGCCACCGCCCGGTTGTTCACAAAGATCAACGTCGACCGGTGCTCCTGCACCAACCCCAGCAACTGCTTGTAGATCTCCGGCCAGATACTTTTTTCGGGCAGTTCCCTCAGGTCCGGCGCCGGTAACTGGATGCGCAGGTCGAGCTTCTTTCGCTGCCCGGTGTCGACGATCTCCACCGGGCGCGGCGTCCACCGGAGTTCGGCGTCCAATGTGCCGCCGCCGAGAAAGGCCGCTACCTCATCCAACGGCCGCTGGGTGGCCGAAAGCCCAATACGTTGGAACGAGCGGGGGCCCACCAGCTCTTCCAGATACTCAAGGCTCAAGGACAGATGCACCCCGCGCTTTGTAGGGAAGAGGGCGTGAATCTCATCCACAATCACAAACCGTACCCCGGCAAGGATCCGCCGGGCCTTGGAACAAAGCATCAGAAAGAGCGATTCAGGTGTGGTGATCAGGATATGTGGGGGGTGTTTGAGGATTGCCTGGCGTTCCTTCGACGGGGTGTCTCCGGTGCGGACGCCTGAACGCAGCCTGGGCAAGGGCAGGCCCATCCGTTCAGCCGTCCGGGATATGCCTTCCAGCGGGATCTCCAGGTTACGGTAGATGTCATTGTTCAGCGCCTTAAGAGGAGAAATGTAAAGTACCCGCACACCGTCTTCCAGCTTTTCGCCGGCCTCCGCCCGCTGGTAGAGCCAGTTGAGGCACTGGAGGAACGCGGCCAGGGTCTTGCCCGACCCGGTAGGCGCCAAAAGCAGGACGTTCTTGCCTTCGGCGATAAGCGGCCACCCGAGCGCCTGGGGCGGGCTCGGTTCCCCGAAGGTCCCCTGGAACCAGGCCGCCACCGCCGGGTGAGAGTATGGGAATTGGGTTGCCAGATCCGGGTCTTCCGCTTTCCCCGGCATCAAATCCGGTTGTCCAGCCACACAGGTCTTCCTTCGCATGCGTTTACTTGCCCGATTTCAGGGGCAGCTATTATAATTATAACACGTTGAGCAGAATTTGGCCAAATTATGGTTGACATTTTAAAGCCCGTTCCTTACAATACTAGTAAGAATAATAATTCCTTACCGGAGGCGTGAATTAAATGTATAAATCTAAGATAACTTCCAAAGGTCAGGTTACAATTCCAGTAAAGCTCAGGGAAAAGATGGGGCTAAGGCCGGGAGACGAGATCCAAATCCGGGAGACCCAGGCAGGATATATAATTGAAAAGCATCTTTCCCAATCCCCTTTCGACAAATATGTGGGCTATCTTTCCGAAAAAAAGGGTCAAGATCCAGACACCGTGGTTGAGGAGATGAGGGGAAGATGATCTCCGCCATTGATACCAACATTCTTTTGGATATCCTTTTTCCCCAAACAGCTTACTCCAGATCGTCCAAGGTATTGCTGGATGAGGCTTTGGCGGCGGGATCCCTGGTTGTCTGCGAATCAGTTTATGCTGAAGTTGCCTGCCAATTCCCCAGCGTCGCCGAATTAGACGCCTTCCTTGGTTATACTGGCATCAAATTACTCCCATCTGTCGTTCAAACTTTGCAAACCGCATCTTTCGCCTGGAAAAAATATGCTTCAAAACGGGATAACTTGCTTCAATGCGCAAATTGTGGCCAGGCACAAGAAGTGCGTTGTCAAAACTGCAATGCCGTTATCACTTCCCGGCAACACATGGTTTCCGATTTTTTAATAGGCGCCCACGCCATGGTTCAGGCCGATTGTTTACTTTCTAGAGATAGAGGTTTCTATCACACCTATTTTCCAGACCTTCGTCTATATACTGGTTAAGGGTCTCTCTCCAAGATCTTTACGACTACCTACCTTTTTCGCCCAAACGGCTTCTTCACTTCCCCCGCCGCCCGGCGCCATATCCCTTCCGCGTGCCGTCTGGCCGCAGCCGCCCGCTTGCCGGCCTGCCTGGCCGCTTTGCCAGCCCTTCTGGCTGCTGGAAGGGGGTTGAGCAGCCTCACCGTCTTGTCCGCCGCTCCCCTGGCCTTCCTGCTTGCCCGGCGGGCCCCGCCGGAGATCGGGCCGAAGATTTTGCGCGCCATCCCCCTCGCTAGACGAGCAACGGACCGCCCCAGCCATCTTCCAAAGCGATCAATCCTCAACCCGTAAAACAGGCGCTCCGCGCCATACCATGGCAGGCGGATCATCAGCGCCACCAGATCCGCGCCGCGGTGGGAAGCGATTCCGGCCGTCCGGAGTATCCCGGCCAGAAAGCGGATATAGAGCCGGCTCAAAGCCCAGTAATAAAAGCCTACCCCCAGAAATAATCCGACAAAGACATAAAGTCGCAATTCCCCCCAATTCCCCAGGAGAAGGAATGTGAACGTAACGGAGGTGGCTACCACCCAAAAAAGCAGATCACCGAGGCTGGTTGCCAGCCCGCGGGGCTTCGTGCGCCGGCGCATCACCCGGTAGGTGTCGAAGAGTAGGCCGAGAAGCAACCCGGCAAGCACCGTGATAAAAAAAGAGGCGGCTTGCAGTTTGACAGGTTCCAAGCCACATCACCCCTTCAGGCTTTATAAGCCGCGGCGCAGGTGGCGCCCCAGCCACACGAACAGCACCGCCCACAGGCCGAAATTCACCAGAAAACTCCATCCCAGCGCCCTTTTTAAAAATCTTGTCATACCAATCTCCCAGATGACAGCCTCGCTCCGCCAGTTGGTCCAAAACTGGGCGACCCGCCTGGTGTAAGTCTGGGTTTCGGGAATCGGCGGGACATCACCGAGGCTGCTTCCAGGACGCCTGTACTCGGCCACTCTGCCCGCGCCGGCGTTGTAGGCGGCAATCGCCAGGACCACATCGCCGTTGAATCTATCCAGCATCATGCGCAGATATCTGGTCCCCGCGCTGATGTTTGCTTCCGGGTCGAAGATGCAGTCCCGGCCGTGAGAAGGCGCGGCATTTGGCGCGTGTTCTCCGTTGCACTTGCTCTCCGGGTTCAATTGACGCCAGGTGGCGGGCATGAGTTGCATCAACCCCCGCGCCCCTTTCGGGGAAAGCGCGTCGGCCCGAAAGCCGCTTTCCTGTTTGATGACCGCCGCGACCAGGGATGGATCAAGATTATTGCGCACCGCATAAAAGTTGATCAGGTCTGCATATGGGGTGGCGTGAACGTCAAACCGCATCTTGGAGTAATCCGAAAACAGTTGGAGGGCCTTTTCGGTCTGCCGTTCGGTAGCCAGCAACAAGCCCCAGGTCAACACCACCGCCAATAATAAAAGGTATAAGAAATACCTGCGCCATTGGTAGCCCGCCCGGCTCCGGCGTTGGAAAGCGTCCAGCAAGAGGACCAACGGGCTGAGCAACATCGCTCCGCCGGCCTGAACCGCCCGCAAAAGAAAAGGTTTCTCACCGCCAACCGCCCGGCTCCGGGCCATCCTCGTCTTCGGCTTGAAAAAGCTCCGGCTGCTCCTGCGCCGTCCCATCCGATCTTCCCCTTTTCCTGATCACGGGCGGCGCGCGCCGCTTATCTGAACAGGCGGCCGAGAACCCCTTTCCCCTTCTGGCCAAGCGTCTCGCCTACATACTCCAGGGAGGTGATAAACCCTTTCACCGATACACTGCCCGTATCAAGATTTAATTGGTTGATATGAAGGTCTTCGCCCCTGACAATGAGAACACCTGCCACGGTTTCCACAATGACCTCTTCATCGTCAAAACTTTCCACGTTGGCAACGCCGTCAATCAGAAGATCCTCCCGCCGTTTCAGCGTAATCTGGTGCTGATTGGAAGACTGCACCATCCTTTCTCGTTCCGTCCGTTCCAGGTGCTTGTCGTCCATGCCCGCTCCCCCTTTCTGCATTCATCGACACTTTACCGCCATTCATTATTAATGCATATGCGTTCATGCCCCCTTTCATGACAAAAGGCGGGTCTTTGCAGACCCGCCTTACGATTGGCCAATCCTCTGACTCCTCTACTTCCAGAGCTTGGAGACCTTCACCCCTTTAAAATAATAGTGGATGATCTCCTCGGCTGTTTTCCCTTCCTTGGCCATCTGAAACGCCCCGTACTGCGCCATGCCAACCCCATGGCCAAAACCCTTTCCCGCCATGGACACCTTGCCGTCCCGGGTTTCCACCCGGGTGATCATCGCCGACCTCATGCGATCCGGCCCGATCTTGAGGCGGAACTTCCCGGCCGGCACCTCCGTCTTTACGCCGCCGCCGGAGGCCACAAAAGTAACCGCCCGGCCCCCGGAATCCTTTTTGCCCACCTGAAAGCTGTCCACCCTGTTTAACGGCCTGCTGGCTCCCGCCTGGGAGACCGCCCTGGCAACCTCATCGGAGGAGAAGCTCGCCTGCCAACTCTTGACTTCGGGCGGGGCAACCTTGTTTTCCGGGGAATAGACCTGTTTCAAGTAGGGCGGCTCGGCACCGGGTTCAACCAGACCCGCGTCCACGGCGGTGGTGGTCTTGCCGCCGGCTGCCGAATGGAAGTAGGCATTGATGAACTGACCCTTGTAGGTCACTACCTTTCCGCGGGTATTGTTCACCGCCTGGCGGATGATAGGCGTAATATTTTGCGGTGCGTATGCCTGGGCCTGGACATGACTGGTGCTGATCACTCCCTGCTCCACCGGCTGCTGGCCGCCATTGGTGAGGGTATTCAAGGCAAAACTCCGGGCGATGATCGCCTGGGCTTCATAGGCCTGCAAAGGCCATCCCTTCTTCATTTCCCCCGCCACCACCCCGGCGATGTACTCCTCCAGTTTGATCTTTTTGGTGGTCCCTGCCTTTTCGTCCCGTAAATTTATGGTTGGTTCCACACGAAATTGACGTAAGAGCTTAACTTCTGGCCCAGGGCAGCCGATAACCAAGAAGACAACGGACGACACCAAAGCGGCGCTGAGCAACAGGTAAGCCAGTTTCGCACGGATCGATCCCCCGCTCATAGGTTAACCTCCTAAGACATTGATTCTGTCTTAGTTTTACTCGGGGGAGTGAATTTATACGCTAATAATGGGCATACTACAGACATGCCAAAACAAACAGTAGATAAAAAGCCCGTCTTAAGCCGCTAGTTTACGTATATTTTTTGCCAAAATGTACCTTATAAGAAGGAATCTAGGTACTTTGGGCGAATATAAGCAACAGCCTAATAGAAAAGGAGGGAGTTCGCTTGAATAAGACGGAACTTATCGCCAGCGTGGCCGAAAAAGCTTCTATCACGAAGAAGGCTGCTGGTGAGGCGGTCGACGCGGTCTTCGACACCGTCACCCGTTCACTTTCCAAAGGTGAAAAGGTGACCCTCATCGGCTTCGGCACGTTTGAGGTGAGGAACCGTGCTGCCCGCAAGGGTGTCAACCCGTCCACCGGGGCGCCCATCAAGATTCCTGCGGCCAGGGTTCCTGCATTCAAGGCTGGTAAGGCACTCAAGGACGCCGTGGGTAAGAAGTAGTTCTCGTTCAAGTAACTCTTCGGAAGGTAAGGATGTTGGGCCAGGATGGGGTGTTCGTCGCAGGTCTCTTGGAGGTGCCTGAGCGGATGCCCTGTCTACTTTTATGGTAATATATCTTGTCCGTAAGGCAATTTCCACGCCGCCATCGACTCATTCCAGCGTTTTAGCCCTATCCCACAGCGCATCCAAATCCGCAAGGGTCATCTGGTTCAAAGCCAGCCCTTGCTTTTCCGCTTCGGTCTCAATAAACCTGAAACGGCGGCGGAACTTCGTAACCGTGCGCCGCAAAGCCACCTCTGCATCCACATGCAAAAAGCGGGCGACATTTACCACCGCGAAGAGCAGATCCCCCAGTTCGTCCTCAAGTTCTTCCCTGTCGGGATTATGCCTGTGGTAGGCCTCTTGCAACTCTTGAGCCTCTTCCCACACCTTTTTGGCGGCATCATCTATATTTTCCCAGTCAAAGCCCACCTTGGCGGCCTTCCCCTGGATCTTCTGCGCCAGAAGAAGGGCCGGCAACTCCTTGGGAATCCCGTCCAGAATCGACTCCCGCTCCTGATGGCCATGTTCCCCCCGTTTGATCTCATCCCAATTGCGCAGCACATCCGAAACCCCTTTTACTTTTGTCTCGCTGAAGACATGGGGATGCCGCCGAATCATTTTTTCCGTGATCACGCGAATTACGTCGTTGATATCAAAGGCGGCGGCTTCATCTGCCAGTTGGGCATGAAAGACCACTTGCAGCATTACATCCCCAAGTTCCTCACAGAGCTTGTCCACCGATTTTTCATCGATTGCTTCCAGAACCTCATAACTCTCCTCGACCAGATATGGCTTTAAAGTTTGATGGGTCTGCTGGCGATCCCAGGGGCACCCCTCTTTCCCACGCAGCCTTTGCATGACCGTAACCAGGGGGTCTAACGGGTAACCACAAGCGGTCTCCGGATCAACCCCCTGAGAAACCCCGGAGGCCTTGCTGGAATCCCCCGTCTTGCCGTCACCTTCTGCCGGCCGTGCAGCGGAAGCTTCTACCGGCGGGACGTAGACACTGGTGAGGTGGTCGAGCCAATCAAGGCGATCCAGTTCGTAGAGGGGAATGCCGGCAGTCCGTTCCTGCCCGGGGACCCCCGCGGCCCTGACCACCTGGATCTGATGTTCATCGGGAAATCGTTGCATCAGCCAGAGCTTGACCTCGGAAGCCGCCAAACGGTTATAAACCTGGGTAACCATGCATCCAACCCCTGGATTCGGGACCGTCTTCCGCCGGTAGTCCTGATCCAATCCATCTATGATCTGCAATCCCTTTACCGGGTCCAGGTGAAGGGTGGCAAAAACCGCATCCAGAAAGCTTACAGCTCCGGCAATCTCCACCTGGATCCCCCGTTGCCCGGCCATTTGCAGGATCTGCCGCACCGACTCCTCAGCTACAGTCGGGTGCCCCGGAACCCCGTAAACCAGATCACCGTCATCGGCCCGATCGGCAGTATCCACCACCGTCTCCGCAATCCGGCGGTAAACTGTTTCAAAATCCGGAGCCTCATCGTAAAACGAGTCGAAGGTGGTAAAAGCTATCCCCTGCTCTCTAAGACCTTGAACCGCCGGGTGCACCTCGGTGCGTAAAAAACATCGCCTCGCCCGGCGTAACCTTTCCAGCGTCCCCACTGTTAAGAGATCAAAGCCACCCGGGCCAAGGCCGACTACCACAATCTTTGCCGCCATTTACATCCCTCTGTCATTATCTTAGTGATTTAACTATCTTAGTTATTCCCGATCTCCCCGGATGACTCCTTCCAACCCAATGTGCTTTCAAGATCTCCGCCTTAAATCCTGACCGACAACGTATCCAGCACATTCTGGATCCGGTTGCAGATGGTGGAACTTTCGGATCCGGCAAAGAGCAGCCCCACGGCCCGTCGCTGCTCATCGACAACCAGCGACCCACTGTCTCCTGGTTCACTCATGGCGTCCAGAACAACCTGATCCGAGAAGATGTATTCGCTGCCCCCGGACATGCCCACCTTAACGGTAGCCTTGATGACTCTCACCTCTCCATGGGTTACGCCGGAGGTACGGCCGCTCTTTTGCACGCGCATGCCGGGAGTGGCTTCGGTTACGCCGATGACCAGCCCTATTCCCAGGATATTGGCGTTCACCAACCCATCCTGAAGGGGGAGAGCCACTGCCGCATCCACGATGTTCTCCTGGGCGGCAAGCGGCTTGATTTCGCGCGATTCCACCAATGGCTTTCCGAGAGCCGCAAAGAACCGCTGGGCCATCTTGCGCAACGGACAGTAACCATCCTGGTTCTCGGGGCCAAGTACCGGAACAAAACGCTCCAGACGGGCTATGGTGTCGTCCCCCAGCCTGCCGCCGTCAGCCACCCCGGGTTGCAAGATTGGATCCCCCACTTTGCTCCGCCCATCCCGCCCGTTGGTCTCGTTGGCCAACACGTGGTTGTTGGAGAGAATCATGGGCTCGCCGGTCTCCCGGTCAAAGACTACCGCGCCGAAGGTTCCGGCGGTAATCTTATAATGGCCTATGCTTATCCCCGGGAAGGCGGGCCGCTGCTCTTCGGTCCGAATCCCCAGAAGCCGGATCTCGCCTACCTCGATCACATCCGTTTGTATGCCGTCCAAATGTGCCGGTACCATCTGGGTTTGGATCAATTCACTTTTCGGTCTCTTTTGCTTCACCAGAACCACTAATGCTGGTTGATCTGTCTTGCGACCGCTTACTTCCTTATACCCCACCCCGACACCAGCCACGTTTTCCAGATCCAAAAGGCGCTTTCTATGGCGAGGGAGTGCCTCGCTATGCGCCAAAAACATGAACCCTCACCCCCGGTTTTGGCATCATAGGCAGTATATTCACTGCCTCATCCGGCGGTGAGGGTTTCAAGCCTCAAACCTGCTTTAAAGTACCTTTGGCAAATAATGCCGTTAGCCAGCGGCGCCCTGGCGGCGGTTACTGCTCCATTTGTTTGGCCAGGAACCCGGCCGCGGTCTCCGCCAGCTTCATCTCCAGGTCCCCCATTTTTTTATCCGGCTCCTTGGAGCACAGGATCACGGCCCCGATTGGATCCCCTTCGGCGATGATCGGAGCGATCACCTGCGCGGAGAACTTGCAGGATTCCCCCCCCTCGACCACTGCGCAGTCCTCGCAGAACTTGTGCTCTCCGGGCTTTGGCATATAAACGGCCTTGCGCTCCTCCATGATTCGCTCCACGGCCTTGGTGATGGGCTTGTCGATAAACTCTTTTTTGGGTGCACCAGCGACGGCGATGATCATGTCACGATCGGCTATAGCGGCGATATGCCCGGTGGCCTCGTGCAAGGAATCGGCATACTCCTTTGCAAAATCTCCCAACTCACCGATGGGCGAGTATTTTTTCAAAATAACTTCCCCTTCGCGATCCACGAAGATCTCGAGGGGGTCGCCTTCGCGGATACGCAGGGTTCGACGAATCTCTTTGGGAATGACAACTCGGCCAAGATCATCGATGCGTCTTACTATACCCGTTGCTTTCAATTGCGCGCCCCTCCTTTTGTCTGCTTCCAGTACCTGGTTCAACTCAAAAATAGTATATGGCTAAATTTACAGTTTTATTCAGTTTGCCCAGTCTAATCTCAATCGCCTGGCGTAACTCTTGTCCCCCCCTTTGGCCGATCCATTGCCTGATATGGGTAACTCCGCCTTTCAAAGACTATCTTTCCCATTCATGCAGATTTAAAACCCTTTTATCTCCTCTAATACCTTTTCCATTAATTGTAAAAAATCACCGTTACTGCCGCCGATCGCCGATTTCAACTTGACCTGGGGTGCCCTGCCAGCCGCAAAAGATACCTTTCCTTTATATTTACGTGCCAGATCCAGCATTTTGTTCCCATCCAAACTCAATCCCTCGTGAAATTTGATGCTTGCCCCGGTTTTATCGGTCACCACCGAAGCCACCGCCAGTTGTCTGGCCAATACCTTGATCCATGCCACCCGCAAGAGGTTTGCCACCGGCTCGGGCATCTCCCCGAACCGATCCACCAACTCGTCCTGGACATCCTGGAGATCCGGCTCACTGCTTACCGCGATGATCTTCTTGTACATCTCCACCTTCTGCTTGCCGTCAGGGATGTATTCGTCGGGCAGGTAAGCGTCGATGTTCAGATCCAGAACCGGTTCGGGCGGTTCCGGCGCCGCCTCGCCCTTTAGTTCCTTGATGGACTGTTCCAAAAGCCGGCAATAGAGATCAAACCCCACCGAAGCGATAAATCCGTGTTGCTCCGGGCCCAGGATGTTGCCCGCTCCCCGGATCTCCAGATCCCGCATGGCAATCTTGAAGCCCGAGCCCAATTCCGTGAATTCCTTGATGGCCTGCAATCGTTTTTCCGCCTCTTCGGTAAGGATCTTATCTTTCCGGTAGGTAAAATATGCATAAGCCACCCGGTTGGAACGCCCCACCCGCCCCCTCAGTTGATAGAGCTGGGCCAGCCCCATCTTGTCCGCATCGTATACGATGAGCGTATTCACATTGGGAATATCCAACCCGGATTCGATAATGGTGGTGGATAAGAGAATGTCGTACTCTCCCCGCAAAAAGTCCATCATCACTTGCTCCAGGCGCGATTCCTCCATCTGCCCGTGGCCTACTGCTATCCTGGCCTCCGGAACCAGTTGTTGCAGGTAATCCGCCATCTTGTCGATGGTTTGGACGCGGTTATACACAAAGTAGACCTGCCCGTCCCTCCCCAGTTCACGCAGGATGGCTTCCCGGATCAACTCATCGTTGTACTCCAGAACATAGGTCCGGATCGGGAAGCGATCCTCAGGCGGCGTCTCGATGATGCTCATATCCCGCACACCCACCAGAGACATATGCAGTGTCCTGGGAATCGGCGTGGCCGTCAGCGTAAGGACATCCACGTTGCGCCGCAGCTCTTTCAGCCGTTCCTTTTGCGCCACCCCGAAACGTTGCTCTTCATCCACAATCACTAACCCTAAGTCCTTGAAAACCACGTCTTTTTGCAGGATCCGGTGGGTTCCAATGAGAACGTCGATCTCGCCGCGGCGCAGGCGCCTGGTGATCTCCGCCGCCTCCTTGTCGCTTTCAAACCGGCTGAGGACCTCCACCGTCACGGGAAAGCCGTTGAAACGGTCCCGGAAGGTGTTGTAATGCTGCTGGGCCAGGATGGTGGTGGGTACCAGGACCCCCACCTGTTTGCCGTCCATCACCGCCTTGAAAGCAGCCCGGATGGCCACTTCGGTCTTCCCGTAGCCCACGTCGCCGCACAGGAGGCGATCCATGGGCTTGCCCTTTTCCATGTCGCGCTTGATCTCCACGAGCGCCCTTAGTTGATCCGGCGTCTCATCGTAGACAAAGGTGTCTTCGAACTCCTCCTGCCAGATGGTGTCCGGCGCGAAGGCATGGCCCTGGACGGTCTCCCGCTCCGCGTACAGCGACAGAAGATTCTGCGCCAGTTCCTGCACCGACTCCCTGACCCGGGACTTGACCCTGGCCCACTCGCCGCCTCCCAGCTTGTAAAGCTTTGGAGCAACGCCTTCCACTCCGATGTATTTTTGCAACAGGTTGACCTGTTCCGTGGGGACATAGAGCTTATCCTCCCCGGCATACCTCACCACCAGGTAGTCCTTGTGCACCTTGCCGATCTCCAGGGTCTCCACACCCAGGTACTGGCCTATGCCGTGGTTTACGTGGACCACATAGTCGCCCACCTTGAGATCGGTAAAGGTGGAGATCCGGATCCCATCTTCCGCGGATCTCGGCAGCCGGCGGCGTTTGCGTTCCCGGCCAAAGACTTCGCTGTCCGTGAGGACGATCAATCGTAACAGCGGGAATTCAAAACCGTTCTCCAGACTTCCCTCGGTGATTACCACGTTACCGGGGCGGAGCTCCCCATGAACCTCGGGCACGTAAACCGCTTCCAACCCGTGTTCCCGCAGAACGGCCAACAGCCTTTCGCAACGCTCTTTCGACGAGAGAATAAGGGCTACCCTGTTTTGCGCGCGCTTCCATTCCAGAAGTTCCCCGGCCAGTTCCTCCACCTTGCCGTGAAACATCTCCGGCGTGCGTGAGGAGGCTGTAATGATTTGCTGAGGCTCGGCCCCATGAAAACGCCTGGACAAAAGCGACAGGTAGATGATTCGATGCCGGTGGAACGACTTGGAGAGGCTCTGCCAGTCACCGTAGAGCAAAGCCGCGCCAGTCAGCACCCGGCCCTTTTCCAAGAGCCCGGCTTGCATCTCGCCGAATTCTTCTTCCGCCTGGCGCGTCTGTTCCTGGAGCCGTGCCGGCTCATCAAGGACAACCAGGGCGTCCGCCAAATAGTCAGGCAGGTATTGGAGGTTTTCGTACATAAACGGCAGGTACTGATCCACCCCAGGAAAGTAAAGCGTTTCCTGCAACCGGACCAGATGTTCCCCGGTTTTTTCCCGCAAAGCCCGCGCTTCTTCGGCTTTCCCCAACTTTTCAAGCCTGGCCACTTGCCTTTCCAGCTCCTGCTTGATATACGGGAGGGCGGCGGCAGCCTGCTCCTTGAGGAAGATCCCTTCCCGGGCCGGCAAGATGGTAATTGTCCCGATCCTGTCCACCGAACGCTGAGTAGCCAGATCAAAACTCCTGATGGAATCTATTTCATCGTCAAAAAGCTCGATCCGCACCGGCATGTTCCGGTAGAGCGGGTAGATGTCGATAATCCCGCCCCGGATGCTGAAATGTCCCGGCCCTTCCACCATCTCGACCCGTTGATACCCCATGACCACCAATTTGTAAGCCAGATCGCCGAGGTCCACCCGCTGCTCTTCCGAGAAAGAGCGGGAATTGGACCGAAAGACCTCCGCAGGTACAAGACGGCGCATCAGAGCCCGAACGGGGGCGACGATCACCGCCTGCTCGCGCTGGACCAGCTTTTCCAGCACCATCAAACGTTGCATAAGCAGGTCCGGGTTTTGCGTGATCTCCTCGTGCGCGTGTATCTCCAGATCCGGAAAGAGGTAAGCCCTGTCTTGGCCGAGCAGGGTGGCCAGATCCGCATAGAGCCTTTCCGCCTGGTAAGCATTATGGGTCACCACCAAAATGGGACGCCCTTCATTTGCCTGCGTCGAATGCAAAAGCGCCGCAATCAAATAGGAACGCTGCGAACCGGCCAAGCCGGTGACAAATTGTTCGGTATAGCCCTTTCTAAGGCCCTCATGCAAACGCCTAAAGTTATCCTCTTCTGCGAATAGTTCCACCAATCCTGGTACAGACATACCAAATAAACCCCCTACCTCGACGGCAAGCAGCAAGAATTCAGCGCACCACGAATTTCATCACTACACCGTTCCAGAGGATGTGTAGCAAGATACCCGCAGCCGCTCCTATAAAAATACTGTCAAACCACCTTAACCCCAAAACAACTGTATAGCCAAACAGGGCATGGCCAAAGACACTCAACAACCCGGCCACCATGCCGGTCTCCGGCGAAGTGGCCATATCGTAGACCGCCTCGACCGCCCCGAAGAGGATGTGAGTAATCAGCAACGGGGCGTGCCAGATGAGGGCCACTGTGGTCTTTGTGACCTCTTCAACCGCCGGGACCAGCCAAACAATCACCCCTGTCCCCCAAAACCGCAAAGCTAAACGATTGATGAGCAGTGCAGCCGCGGCAGCGACGACAGCGGCGATAAGGCTGGTAAAAACCCCGGCCAGAGGAATCGGCATCCCTTTACTCACCATCTCTATTATATTGGTTCATGCTCTTTTCGATACCATCCTCGACAAAACAGATCACCGCGCCGGCCGCACGATCTATGGCGCTACGTAGTAGCAACAGCTCCTCGGGCGGGATGGAGGCGAGGACATAATCCATCGCTTCCAGGTGTGGCCCCGGACGGCCGATACCAATCCGCACCCGGGGTATCTCCTCTGTACCCAGTTGCTGGATAACAGATGTCATCCCTTTGTGGCCGGCCGCCCCTCCCCTGGCCCGGACACGCAGACGGCCCGGAGGCAGATCAAGGTCGTCGTAGACGACGATGACCTCCGCCGGGCTGAGTTTATACCAGTCCATGAGCGATCTGACCGCCAGACCGCTCAGGTTCATATAGGTCTGGGGTTTGACCAGGAGGACCCTGGTCTGCCCGATGGCGCCTTCCCCGGTTAACGCCTGGGCACGTTTATGATTGACTCGAACCCCCAACATCTCCGCGAGCCGGTCAACCACCATAAACCCCGCGTTATGCCGGGTCAATTCATACCTGGACCCCGGATTGCCCAGTCCGACAATGATCCTACCAAGCATCGGCCAGATGGTTACTCCGCCTTTTCAGCTTCTTTCTCCTTCTCCTTATCGCCAACCAGTTCAGGTTCGGCTTGAGCAGCAGGAGCCGCCGCGGGCTCGGCTTCCGTGGCTCTGGTGGTTACTACCGTGACTACCATTTCATCCCTGGGAGTAAGGATTTTAACCCCTTCCACCGCGGAAATATCCCTCACGTGAATCCCATGCCCGATACTGAGCTTGGAGACATCCACCTCGATGTGTTCCGGGATGTTTGTCGGCAGACAGCTAATCTCCAATTCACGGAGAACATGTTCGACTATGCCGCCGTCATGAACCCTCTTCTCCTCACCCACAAAGATGATGGGAACCGTGGTGGTGATCTCCTCGTTTAAGTCGACCTCGTGAAAATCGACATGCAATACCTGGTTGCGTAGATTGTCACGCTGCACATCCTTGATCAGAACCGCCTTGTTTTTGCCCTTTTTAGCGCCCTTGATCTCCAGATTTATCAACTGGTTGGCCGCCTCTGACGAGAGGAGCTTTTGAAGCTGCCTGGACTCGATCTGAAGGTTCAAATTATCCTTATTGGCGCCGTAACAGATCGCCGGCACCACGCCCTTCTCCCGAAGCTTCCTGATTGCTCCTTTGCCGGTCTCCTCCCGCACCTCGACCTTCAATTGCACCTGCGTCATCTCTCAATATCTCTCCTTTTCACCGCGCGTCTCATGACATAAATTCATGGTAATTATAACACTTGTCCCGTGCGACGTCAAACCCCTTAGTCGGCGCTCTCGTCCCCGGCGCCTTCAGTTCCGCCGGCGTCTTCGCCGTGCTCCTTGCGCCTGCGGCGCGCCCATTCGTCGATATTCTGCTGCCTGGCTCGGCCGATGCCCAGCGCCGCCGGCGGTACGTCTTTGGTGATGGTGGACCCGGCGGCCACATAGGCCCCGTCCCCGACCTTGACTGGGGCCACCAGGTTGGAATTGCTCCCGATGAAAACATCGTCCCCGATAAACGTTGGATGCTTGGACACGCCATCGTAGTTGCAGGTAATCGTCCCGGCGCCGATGTTGACACCCCGGCCGATAGTCGAGTCTCCGATGTAGCTCAAATGGGGCACCTTGCTGCCTTCGCCGACCACGGACTTCTTGAGTTCGACAAAATCGCCGATCTTGGCGCGGCTCTGCACGACGGTCCCCGGGCGTAAATAAGCAAAAGGACCGATGGTCACATCGTCTTCCACCCTGGCTTCGAGAAGCACCGAATAAGCCGCCTCAACCCTCGCGCCCAGGATGGTGTCCACCAGGCGGGTGCTGGGACCGATCCGGCACAGGCTTCCCACCTTTGTCCTGCCTTCCAAAAAGGTAAAAGGATAGATGACGGCATCCCGGCCGACCTCCACATCAAGGTCTATGTAGGTATTGTCCGGATCGACAATGGTCACGCCCGCGTCCATCAAAGCCCTTGCCTTGCGCCGCCGCAGGATCTTCTCCGCCTCCGCCAGTTGCGCTCTGGAGTTGACACCCAGGCCCTCGAAGGGATCGGCAATCGCCAGGGCGCCCACCTTCATCCCCCGCTTTTGCAGGATCGGCAGGACATCCCCCAGGTAATACTCCTTTTGGGCGTTGTTGGGTTGGACCTCGGCCAGAGCTTCAAAAAGTTCCGGGGCTCTGAAACAAAAGATCCCGGTATTGATCTCCCGGACGGCCTTCTCGGCCTCGGAGGCGTCCTTTTGCTCCACAACCCTGGCCACGTGCCCGGTGGCGCCATCCCGGATCACCCGGCCGTATCCCGTCGGATCTTCCACCGTGGCGGTAAGCATGGTGGCTGCAAACCCGCCTTCTCGGTGAAAACGCACCAGGCTTTCCAGGGTGGCCGGGGTAAGCAACGGTGCGTCGCCAAAAAGCTCCAGCAAATCGCCACGGTATCCCTCAAACAACGTCCTGGTCTGTAACACCGCATGCCCCGTTCCCTTTTGCTCGCTCTGGAGCACAAAGGCGACGTCCTCTTTCACCGTGGCTTTCACCTGATCGGCGCCATGGCCGATAACCACCACCGGCCGCTCCACTCCAACGGCGCGGGTCGCCGCAATGACATGCTCCACCATGGGCTTCCCGCAAACCCTATGCAGCACCTTTGGCAGGTCGGACTTCATGCGGGTTCCCTGGCCGGCTGCCAGAATAACCGCTCGCAACTCCATTATTCTCCCTCCACTACCACAATATAACCTTCGACCCGGCTGCCCAATTTACGACCCGTGCGTCAAAGGTCGTGACCGGGCTCATAATGCCTGCCCAGCGCTGCGGGCGGCCGGGAACGGATCACCGCGCCGGCCAACACCGCAACCGTCAAAAGGTACGGCAACATCTGGATCACCTCGTTCGGCCAGGGAATCCCGCTGGCCTGGATCCGCATCTGCAAGGCGTCGGTGAAAGAGAAGAGAAAGCTGGCCAAAAGCCCCCCCAATGGGTTCCACTGGCCGAAGATATTGGCCGCCAGCGCCATATAGCCCCTGCCAGCCGACATATTCATGCTAAACCAGTTCAGTTGCCCCAAAGACAGGTAAGCCCCTCCCAGGCCGGCCAGTCCCCCGCTTAAGATCACGCAGAGATACTGGATCCTGTGCACCCCGATCCCCAATGTATCGGCGGCCTCCGGGTGTTCGCCCACCATCCGGATCCTAAGCCCCCATGGTGTTTTAAACAGGAGCACCCACCCCAGGGCAACCAGGATCAACATCAGGTATACCAGCGGCGAATTCGTCCCTAAAACCACGCCAACCACCGGGATCTCCTTAATCAAAGGCAAAGAGATCTCTTTTAACCCGGCGACGGCTTCCGAAGTCCCGCGGCTCTTCCAGATCACCTGCATCAACCAGGTGGTCAGCCCTAAAGCAAAGATGTTCAAGCCTACTCCGCTTACCACGTGGTCAGCCTTTAGTCTTACGGCGAACACCGCCAGGAGCCACCCCATCAACCCGCCGGCTAAAACGGCGAAGAGGACCCCGAGCCACGGACTGCCGGAGATGTACGATCCAAGCACGCCCGCAAAAGCGCCGGTAAGGATCATGCCCTCCAGGCCCAGGTTAACAACCCCCGCCCGTTCCGCAAAAGCGCCTCCCATAGCCGCCAGAGCAATGGGGGTCGCCATCCGGACGGTCGCGGAAAGGTTATTGATGTCGAAGATAACCTTTAAGGTCTCTTCCACCCGATGTCCCTCCCTCTTTTCGCCTCCGGCGCAACGTAACAAAGAGCTCCACCAGAGCCGGCGCCGCCACCAGCAAAATAACCAGCCCTTGAACCAGGGTCATCAAGTCCATCGGGATCCGGGCAAACAGTTGCATGGACATGCCGCCGGATTGCAACACGCCGAAGAGCAGCGCCGCGGGCAGGATCCCCCACGGCTTGTTCCGGGCGAGCACCGCCACCGCGATACCTGTGTAGCCGTATCCCGGCGAAAAGTTGTTGATAAACCGGTGCAACACTCCCAAAACCATGGAAGAGCCGGCCAGGCCGGCAATCATGCCGCTAATCGTCATGGAGACCGCCAGCCGGGACGGGACGTCGATCCCAGCATATTCGGCCGCAAAAAGATTTTGCCCCACCGCCCGGATCTCATACCCCAGCGAGGTGTGCTTGAAAAGGCAATCGATCGCCACGATCGCCAGAAGGCCCAGGAATAACGCCCAGGTCAGGCGGGAGTCGCGGATCAGTTCCGGAATCTGCGCGGAAACGGGAATCACCGGCGTCTGGTCCGCCCGGCCAGGTTCCTTGAAATATTCCTTTACCAGGAATGCGGCCAGCAAGATTCCAATGTAATTGAACATGATCGTGGTAATAACCTCATGAGCGCCGGTCCTGGCCTTAAGATAACCAGGAATCAACGCCCATACTCCACCGGCCAATGCTCCGGCGGCCAGAGCTAAACCAATGTGCAGCGCAGGCGGCAAGCCCCGCAAAAACAGGCCGGCCAGCGCCGAAGCCAGGGCGCCGATGTAGAGCTGCCCCTCGCCCCCCACATTGAAGAGCCCGGCCTGGAAGGCCACCGCTACCGCCAGTCCCGTAAAGATCAGGGGGATAGTCATCAGCAAGGTATTGGCCAGGTTGTAGACATTTCCAAAGGCGCCTTCAAAAAAGCTCAGATAGGCCTCCCGGACATCATAGCCCGACAGATGGATCAGGATGCCGCCCAAAAGCAGGGCGAACAAGACCGCGCCGAAGGTATAAATGAGATCGATAAGAGGCTTCCTGTCTTTCATCTGTCCTATCCCTCCCCTTGCCTGTCACTCCTGCCCGTGCCAGGCCGCTTCCGCTCCGGCTAGGCCCGCCGTCCGCCGGCCATCAACAATCCCAATTCCCGCTCTGTAAAGCCGCCCGCGGGCCCCTCCGCGACAATCTGCCCTTCGTAGAGGACCGCAATCCGGTCGCTGAGCGACCGCAGTTCGTCAAGTTCCGCCGAGATGAGGAGAATACCTTTGCCTTCGGCGCGCATCCTGAGCAACTGCCGGTGGATATATTCGATGGCCCCCACGTCCACCCCGCGGGTAGGCTGCGCGGCCACCACCAGCGCCGGCCGGCGGGACAGCTCCCGGGCGATGACGACTTTCTGCTGGTTGCCGCCGGAAAGGGAGGAAACAGGTTCGTGCAACGATGCGGCCCGGATATCAAAATCCGCCATAATCCGCCGGGCTTCCGCCGCGATCTGGCGGTGGTTCAGGATCCCCCGTGCAGCAAAGCCCGTTGCCCGCTGCGATCCCAGGATAAGATTCTGAGCTACGGAAAAATTTCCAATCAATCCCCTTTTGAGACGATCGGAGGGAATATAAGCGACGCCCCTTTCCCGGATGGCCCTGGGATTAAGGGCGGTAATCTCCTCGGCGCCGAGCAGCACCCGGCCCCGGGCTGGCTTGAGCAGGCCGGCGATCACTTCCTCCAACTCCAACTGCCCGTTGCCTTCCACTCCGGCGATCCCCAGGATTTCGCCGCGCCGGACTTCAAGGTTTATGCCCTTCAGGCGGTAACGCCCGCCAGGCCCCCTCGCCCAGAGATCCTGGAGCGCCAGAACCGTTCTGGCAGCAGCGGCCTCCGCCCCGGTTTCACCCGTGGCGCCCCCGGCACCTTCCGGACCAGCTCCGGGAAGAGTCCCCGGAACAGCCTGCGGCCTGGTAACCTGCAATTCCACCCGCCGCCCCACCATCATCTCCGCCAGTTGGCCGGGGTCGGTCCGGGCGGTCTCCACCGTCCCTACTTTCCTGCCGTCCCGGAGGATCGTCACCCGGTCGGAGATCTCCATGGTCTCCTTTAATTTATGGGTGATAAAGATGATCGTCTTCCCGCTTGCCTTGAGCCTTCGCATGACCTCAAATAGTTCCTGCGCCTCCTGCGGGGTCAAGACCGCGGTGGGCTCATCAAAGATGAGGAGTTCCGCTTCCCTCAAAAGAGCCTTGAGGATCTCCACCCTCTGCTGCTGACCGACCGAGATCTCCTCGACCCGGGCGTCCGGATCAACCTTGAGACCATAACGTTCGGAGATCGACCGCACTGTTTCCCGCGCGCTCTGGTAATCCAGCAATAGCCCACGGTGAGGCTCCATGCCCGCCACGATGTTTTCCGCCACGGTCAGACGCCCCACCAGCATGAAGTGCTGGTGAACCATCCCGATCCCTCTGGCAATCGCGTCCCTGGGGCCCGCAATCTCCACCCGCCGTCCCTCGAACAGGATCTCGCCCGCGTCCTTCTTGTGGAGGCCGAAGAGCACCTTCATCAGGGTGGTTTTTCCAGCGCCATTCTCGCCCAGGAGGCAGTGAATCTCGCCCCTGGCCACCGTAAAGTCAATGGCGTTGTTAGCCACCAGCCGCCCGAATCGTTTGGTTATGCCCCGCATTTCCAGCGCATTTGCGACCATATCTGTTACAAACCCCAATTTTTAAAGGGCCTCCAGAAGCTGAACTTCCGGATGCCTTCTTAATACCGGCTTTATTTCTTGTTTTCTTTCAACCACTCGTCCACTTCATCAAGGTTCTCCGGCACTTTCAGCTTGCCGGCGACGATCTGTGCCTTGACCTTGTCCACTTCGGCGACAATGTCCTTGGGAACCAGGCTCCTGGTGTATCCGAGGCCGTTTTCAGCCAGGCCAAGGACATGGATCCCGGCCTTGAACTTGCCGTCGATCACCTGTTGTATCGCCTGGAAGACGGTGTTATCCACGAACTTCATCCCGTTGGTCAGCACATTTTCGGGCGCCAGGTATCCCTGATCGGAGTCAGCGCCGATAGCGTACCTTTTCTTCTCCTGGGCGGCCTTGATCACTCCCAGGCCCGAACGGCCGGCCGCCTGCCAGACAATGTCAGCCCCCTGGTCAAACTGAGCCAGGGTCAGCTCCTTGCCCTTGGCCGGGTCCGCCCAGCCTCCCACATAAGAGACCAGCACCTTGACCTCCGGGTCGGCATACTTGGCCCCGGCGATATACCCGGCGACATTGGCTTTGATAAGTGGGATCTCCATCCCGCCGACGACACCAACAACCTTCTCCTTGTTAATCCGCGGGTCGCCGGTGCGACCGGTCATCATCGCGGCAATCATCCCCAGGACGAATCCCCGCTCCGGCTCCTTGTAAACATAAGAAGCCACATTGGGCGCATCCACGACCATATCCACAATCGCAAACTTCTGCTTCGGAAACTTGGCGGAAACCGCCTTGAGAGCGTCCGCCTGGTCAAACCCGATGGAAACGATCAGATCGTACTTGCCGGCACGGGCAAACTGCGTCAGAAAGGTTTCATACTCGGCGATTGCGCTTGGTTCGGCATACTGGTA
>JBLNCV010000059.1:0-13189 GCA_050260975.1 Syntrophothermus sp.
GCGGTTACAGGGGAGATCTCGATTCAGGGAAAGGTGAAGGCGGTCGGCGGGATCCCGGAGAAGATTTACGGCGCCAGGCAAGCCGGGGTCCGGAAGGTAATTATTTCCCGGGAAAACCAGGACGACGTGCCAAAGGATCTGAAGGAAATCGAGGTTATACCGGTGGATAAGGTGGAAGAGGCGGTACCGCACATCTTCGCCTGAGCGGGAACTGCTACTACGAAATGGATCAAACTCCCATATAAACCCTGTTTGTATTCAGACAAGCTGTCAAAGTACCTAAGGGTGCAGGTTCGACCGTAACTTTGTGACCAAGCTTCCCAATGCGCTTAACCGCCCGATGTCCGGTTTGCTCCCCGTCGGGCGGTTATGATCTGCGCTAATTTCCGATATATTACACTTCTTACGACAGCCATCCGTAGTCCTGCCTGCAATCCACCACATAATCCACATAAACGGTGTCGCCCTTTACCTGATAAATGAGCAGATACCGCTTGCCCATAAGGAGCTTTCTGTACTTACCGGCAGGGATGTAAGGATCGGAAAGCCAAGGGTTTCGCTCCGGAAATTCCTCCATCCAGTACCTCCTTGACGGCTGCTTTCATCATGGAGGATACTTCGTCAATGGAATAACCGCTTTTGCCGCTTAACCGGCTTTCCTCGGCAGCGATCAGATTTTCTCTGAGGCGCAGCATGCTTTCGCGTCTTGCAAAGGCTTCAATATCCATCACCACCAAGTCGCCCTCACCGTTCTTGGTCGGATAGGCAGGCTGTCCGGACTTCTTGCACAGTTCGGAAATCTCGTTGTAGTTTTTTCGAATTGCAGCCGATGGCTTTATGTTAATCATCTTTACCTCTATACTCAATGGGCTTAGTCAGCTTATGACAAAGGCGGCAGAAATAAAAATTGGCTGTACTGCGCCCCTTTGATTTCACCAATCGGCGGGGGGAGGAATATACTGCGGGTGAAAATTCCCGAAGGGGCGGCGATCTAAATGAACTGGTTAAAAAGCCTAGTGGAGATCGTGACCAGTGAAGAAGTGATGCGCCCTCTGATTCTGGTGGGGATAAGCCTGGTCTGGCGCTCGATGGGCCGGGCGAAGGCGGACAGGGCCCTGTCCGACCTGGCGGTGGACGTGGTGGACTACATAGAAGAACATTACAAGCAATGGGGGATTAGGGGCGACCAAAAGATGGCCAAATTCATCGAGATCTTTGGCGAGGAATTCAAGAAGACCATCGGCCGCCCGCCCTGCGAAGCCGAACTTAACACGGCGCGGATCAAGGCCGAGGCGCAGGTCCAGCGGGCGCGGCGGTCGCAGATCAAAAAGTAACCGGCCCCAGGTAAAGAGGGGGTTTTAGATGCGGTTCAGATTAGTAGGCGCCGGCCGGCGGCAGCCGGGCAGGACCCTGGGTCGCCGTGTCCTTCGAGTGGGGGACAAGGGGGAAGACGTCAAGGCGTTACAGACCCGCCTGGTGGAGCTCGGTTATACGTTGGGCGCGGTGGACGGAGTCTATGGTTTTTTGACCGAAGAAGCGGTCCGCCAACTTCAAAAGGACTTCCGGTTGAGAATAGACGGCATTGCCGGCCGGGAGGTCTATGGCGTGGTAAAGGAAAATATTCCTCAAATGAGGCGTACTCCCATCGTCAAGCCCCGGGAGACATTAATGTCTCTGGCGGGGCGCTACGGCGTGTCGGAGTTGGCCATCCGCAACACCAACCGTCTGCACAGGCCTAGGAGTTTCTATCCCGGCCGCCGGCTGGTCATCTATCGCCGTGAGGTTGCCGGGTTTGTCGGTACGGGAGCCGGGCCGGCGGAGGTCCTCGAAGCTATTGGGCAGCATTGCCGGGAGTTGAGTTTTATCTGTGCCGTATGGTTTCAAATAGACGCTCGGGGTGATCTGAGAGGCGAAATGGTGACGCCCCTGGCCAATCTGGCCAAAGCCTGCCGGTTGCCACTCTATGCCGGAGTCCGTCTGGGGCCGTGGGCCGAACTTAACCAGGCGCAGATCAAGAACCTCTTGTGGTCCCGCCGGAACCGCCGCAGGGTTGTCGAACAGATCCACCTCCTCTCGCAAAGACGGGCTTTTGCAGGCATCAACCTGGTTCTCGACGGGATCTTGCCACGGGATCGAAGGTTTGTCGGCAAGCTGGCCCTCAAACTGGCCCGCCGGTTGAAAACGCGCCAAACCCCCCTCTTGATCACCGTTCCGGCCACGACAGGCGCACGCCGGGAAAGAGACCGAGTGGCGCCGTATGATCAACGTTTACTCGGGAGGGCCGCCACCCGTTTGATTCTCGTGGCGGACTCCGTAGAAGATCCGGCCTGGTTGGAGAGGGCGATCTCCTTTACGATCAAACAGGCCCCTTGCTGGAAGATCATCGCGGGCGGCCCGGCGGGCGGAGATGTGGGCCTGCCCTGGGATAGCCTGTTGTCGCTGACCAACCGCTACAACCTCGCCGGAATCGCCATTGACGGTCCCGGCCGGGACGGGTCGAGGCCCTGGCGGTTGCTCCCCCATTTCTTTGAGGTTGCCCGGTAGTGTTTGACATAGAATGGCCAAGGGTCGCATAGTATGTAGCAGTCTCTTGGAGGATAAAGATGATATGTCTCAAAAAGGGGGAGAGTCGGTATGGGCATCAACTTGCAGGAACACCTGTTGCGCACACTGGAAGTCATTGGGGAAACTTCGGCTCAGACAAGCGTGGAAGGCACTCTGGAGCTTCCCGGAAACAAGCCTGCGATAGACAGAATTATTGATTACCTGGTCGAGCCCGAAGTGACCGAGGTGGCCGTGGAACAGGACCGGGTGGTTATCAACGGAGTGGTATCCTTCAGCGCTCTCTATGTTGCTGCCGGGCAAAACCACTCTCTGGTCCCGGTAAGCCATGCAAAGTGGGAAAGCGGGCTGCGATTCAATCTGGTGATTGATTTGGCCGGTGCAGAGCCGGGGATGGATGCAAAAGCCTCGGTTGAAGTGGAGGATGTGGCCTGGAAGTTGGAGGGCGAGTCCAAGATTGAATGGGAGGTGGCGCTCAAGGCCAACCTCAGGGTGACCAGAATCCGTTCCACGGTGGTGGTTACCGGAGTTTCGACGACCCCGCCCACGGATCTTTCCGTCCAGAAGCACCTCCTCAGGATCACCAACATCGTCGGCGCCAACAGCGCCAACGGGCAGGTCCGGACACCGCTCACGTGGCCGCCCGAACAAGTCAACCCCATCAGCCTCCTTTACTTACGGCCTGTGGCCAAGATTACGTCGGTGGCGCCCGCCGCGGAGGAGGTCACGGTTCATGGATCGGTGGATCTCTTCGGAGCCTACATCGGCGAAATCGAAGTTGAGGTGGAAAGCAAGCCGCCGGTTGGCGAAAGTGGCGAGGAGGAAGCCGAAACCACCCGGTCGGTAGTCCGCCAGCAAAAATTGCAGTTCATTAACTGGAAGGACGCCTTCACCTTTGAAAAGATCCTGGAGATGCCGGGGGCCGAGGCTGACCTGCCCGCGGAGGCCGCGGTCAAGATCCGGGACTTCAAATACACATTGGCCGGGGCAGGAAACATCGAGGTGGAGATGGAGTTTCAAGCCGAAGCCACCGTATTTCAACCGCTGCAATTGGATGCGGTGGCTCAGATCTCCTCCCGTACCGACGAGGAGATCGAGGCAAATAAACAGACGTTGACCCTGGAAGAAACCATTGGAAAAGGTTCAGCGCGGGTGCCGCTCGCCGGGAGCCTGGAACTGCCGGCCGCCAAACCCGGGATCGCCAAGATCCTCAATGTTTCCGTGGCGTACTTTCCGGGAGAGGTGGAAGTGCTGGCCGAAAAGATCTCCATAGAAGGGGCGCTGGATGTAAAGGTCATCTATATCGCGCAGGTCGAAGACGGCTCACAACCCGTTCATTCCGCGGAATTCCCCAAGGCGCTCAAGCTCGCGTACTTTTTGAACATGCCGGGAGTGCTGCCCGGGATGAAAGCGCGAGTCGAGGTGAGCCCCGATACGGTGAATGTAACCCAGACGGACCCGGACACTCTCCGGGTGGAAGTGGCCTTGAAGGTTACCGCCAAAGTGGCCCGGATCGGGCAGGAAGAGATTATTACCGAGGCGGTGATGCTGGAGCGACAAAGCGAGGATCGGCCAAGCGTGACGCTGGTGATCGTCCAGCCCGGCGACACACTCTGGAAGTTGTCGCGGCGGTTCCGCACCACCGAAGAGGAGATTCTGGCGACGAACAACCATGTCGATCCGCAAGCCCTGATAGCGGGGCAGAAGATCCGGATTCCCAGGGGAGCTTGAGACACTCGAGAAACCCCCAGATTGGGCAAAGACCTGATGTCAGGTCTTTGACAAGAGGGGGAGTTCTTTTTTCATCTTATATTCGCATTCCGCTATTCTACTTCAACCAGCAAGCGGGCGCCGCCGGTCGACCGGGGGGTGGAAAAGCTGATGTGATTGAGGCCGGGCTTGAGCATGCCGGTCAGATCCAACCGGGTAACCCCAAGCCTTGCCATGGTCAGGCTATTTTGAGCCGGGCCATTTTGGCCGGAAAGAGGATCTTGCTCGCTGGAAGGCGCCGTTTCGCCCGAACCGGGTTGCCCCATCCCCGGCGACAGGTCCGGTGGAGGGCTGGTTACAGCTAGGATTTGCACCGGGGCCGAGTCGTTGACCTGGACCACCAATTCGGGGAGATACGCATTATCGATGACCAGCGTCCCCTTGCCCGAGGGAGAGACGAAACTTTGCCCGGCCTCCTTGTCTCTTAAGGCTCCCTTACCCGTTGCGGCAGGCGTATCCTTCCCCAGGAACAAGGGTGGGGTACTCAGGCTGATACCGGTGTAATAATGTTTGAGAATCTCCACAAAAGTACGGCCGCGTTGAGCCATTCCCTCGGCGCCGTCCTGGCAGAGCCCCGCCCCATGCCCCCAACCGCCGCCACGGGCGGTTATTCCGGTAATATTGCCCGCGCCGTCGTATTCAAAGTCAAAGACCATCCCCGCGCTCAAGGCAGGAGCCCCGGTCTGGGGATCGCGAAGAATCTGCCGGATATTCAACTCCTTTTGGACCACCCAGGCGCCGCCGGTGCCTTCGATCTGCAAGGCCAGGATCTTGCCGGATGCGCCGCGTTGCAGGGCCTTGAGACCCAAAAGCTTGCCGATGGAAGCGCCAGGCTTAAATGCCGGAGTGATAAACGGGCGGGCTTCCTGGCTGGCATAGCGCGCCGCCAGGTTTTTGTCCAGGATCTGCTCCAGTTGCGATCTTGTCCAGTAAACTTGCCACCGGTAGTACTTGGAACCAGCGTCGTAGCTGTCGAAGGTCCCGGTGAAAAACGCCCGGGCGCCCTCTTCGGTCTCCAGATTTGCCACGGTTTCCCCGCAGGGGACGCTTCGCAGGTACGGCCTGGCTATTCCCGGAAAGGCTTGGGTTTTGGGATCGGACCAGATATTTTCGCTGTTTTCAGTGTACCCGCCGCAATTAGCCGAGAAGACCGCATAGATTACCTTCCAGTCGTAAGTGGCCACCAGACCGTAGGTGGCTTCCACCGCGGCGTTGGTAGGCTCTTGTTCGGTACGAAAACCCGAATAAACCTGGGAACTGGTGTTGTCGGCAACATCATATCCAGACTGGCCGGCGGGATCCATGCTGTAGATGGCGTAGCTCCTCGCCGCCACCGCTTGCGCCTTAAGAGCTTCCTGGCCGTATGTGAAGGGCATTTCATTGGGTACAACCCCCTTCAGGTAATCTTCCAGGGGAACGACGTTGATCACCCGAAGCTTATTTATATACGGGGAGGGGCGCAACTCCAGGTAACCACGGTAAGCCGGAGCGATCTTCCGGGCGGTCCGCACAATGCTGGTAATCATCAGCGGGCTCATAGGGTCCAGGGGGCGGACCACGAGCGGATTTCGAAAGGTGCCCAGGGCCTTGGCAGCGGATTGCCCGGCTCTGGAGATCCTGGTGTAGAACCCGTACCGGTCGTGGCTTACCACCAGATTCTCGTTGCCCCGGAGGGTGGCCAGGATCTTTTTGGAACCCGGTTGCGATACGGTCAAGCCAGCGCCCGCGGTGATCACCACCTGGCTGTGCTCCAGCGACTCCTGACTGGAGGTGGTAATCCCCACCCGGATGTCACGGGTAATGGCTGGAAGGTTGCCGGTGGAAGAACCGGGAAAAAGACCCGCCTGCCCCGGAGGCTGGTTGCCGTTGAGCGGGTTGTCCTGGGCCTGGTTGTCGGAAGCCAGAAGCTGGGGCACCGTAAAGATCAGCATGGACACCAGGATGAAGATCAAGGCCTTCATTATGCGTCCTCCTGTGGTGTATCCCACCGTGGAAGTTTTCACCGGCAGGAAATTGGTGCGCTGGCAGGGAATCCTATGATACGGAACCATTCACTGGGATCCTCCGTTATAATAAAAGAATGCTCTGGGTGGCCGGAGCACCCGGGGCGTAATTACATTTTACCATACAAGTGATGCCGGCCACAAGCAGGGCATGACCCAAGAGCCAGGGATTTCGCCAAATCCGGAATGAGAAAAACCGGAAATGTAGCAGACTATGGGTTGGGCGGCTTACGCGGTGAGAAGTTAAAATTGATGCGGGAGTGGAAGAGATGCATTCGGTTGTTTGCCTTAAACAGGTTCCGGACACCTCGCAGGTGCATATCGATCCCAAGACCGGGACCATGCAACGGACGGGAGTTCCGTCGATCATCAACCCCTTCGATGTCCATGCGGTCGAGGAAGCCATGCGGGTGAAGGACCGGTACGGCGGGAAAGTGACAGTAATCACCATGGGCCCGCCCCAGGCCACCGAGGCCCTCAAGAAGGCGGCTTCTTTCGGGGTTGATCGGGCGATTCTCATCACCGACCGGGCCTTTGCCGGTTCGGACACGCTGGCCACCAGCTACGTGCTGGCGCAGGCCATCCGCAAGATTCAGGAAGCGGAGCCGGTTGACCTGATCTTTGCCGGCAAGCAGACCATCGACGGGGACACGGCCCAGGTGGGGCCCGGGATTGCCGCCAGGCTGGAGATCTCCCAGTTGACCTATATCAAAAAGATCCGGGAAGTCGATCCGGAAAAACGGGAGCTCACCGTGGAACGAAAGGTGGAACGGGGCTACGAGGTGGTGGTTGCCCGCTTGCCGGCCCTGTTGACCGTGGTACAGGAACTGAATACGCCCCGCCGGGCGACTTTTCCGGATATGCTCCGGGCGGCGCGGTTTGAGGTGGAGGTCTGGTCGAAAGACTCCCTGAATGTGGATCCAGCGGCGCTGGGGTTAAAGGGTTCGCCGACCACCGTGAAACGGATCTTTGCGCCGCCGACCCGTCCAGGCGGGGAGATGATCACTGACGGCCAAAAAGATCTGGGCACGGCGGTGGGGGTACTGGTGGAAAAACTCCTGGTGGCCAATGTTCTGGGCCGTCGGGACAGCCTTGGCGGTGTAGCCAGGCGTTGACAGGTTTGTGTTGAAGAGCCAACCTGTTACGATAAATTTGGGTAAAAGATTTGGGTATAGGAGACAAGGCAATGGCTGACGATTACCGTGGTGTATGGGTGTTTCTTGAACAGACCGATGGAAGACTGGCGCGGGTCGGACTGGAGCTTCTGGGGGAAGGGGCCAAGCTGGCTGGCGCCCTTGGGGCGGAACTCTCCGGCGTGCTCCTGGGCCAGGGAGTCGAGGGGCTGGTGCCCGAGGCCTGGGCGCATGGCGCGCAGACCGTTTATCTGATCGACGACCCGCTTTTGAAGAATTACCGGACTCAGCCTTACGCGCATGGCCTGGTGTCCCTGGTACAGCGGTACAAACCGGAGATCATGTTACTCGGAGCCACCACTCTCGGCCGGGATCTGGCCAGCGCGGTGGCCACCCGGTTGGAAACGGGGCTTACCGCCGATTGCACCAGGCTGGCCATCGATCCGCAGACCCGGTTGCTGGAACAGACCCGGCCCGCCTTCGGGGGCAATATCATGGCCACCATCCTCTGCGCCAACCGGCGCCCGCAGATGGCCACGGTACGGCCCAGGGTGATGGATATGCCGGCCCGGGACCCCTCCCGCCATGGCAGGCTGATCCGGCATGAACTGGGGCTGCGCGAGGACCAGATGCTGACCAGGATGGTCGATTTCGTCAGCGACGAGGCTTCCGAGGTGGTAAACCTGGTGGACGCCGATATCATCGTGGCTGGCGGCCGGGGGATGGGCAGCCCGAAGAACTTTGCCCTGCTTGAGGATCTGGCCAAAGCGGTGGGTGGAGTGGTGGGCGCTTCCAGGGCCGTGGTGGACGCCGGCTGGATCAGCTATGCCCACCAGGTTGGGCAGACCGGGCAGACGGTGCGGCCCAAGGTATATATCGCGTGCGGGATCTCCGGGGCGATTCAGCACCTGGTTGGCATGCAGACCTCCGATATCATCATTGCCATCAATAACGACCCACAGGCCCCGATCTTTAAAGTTGTGACTTACGGCATAGTTGGCGATGTCTTGCAGGTATTGCCGATGTTGACCGAACAGCTCCGTTCCAAACTGTGACGGCGTGACAACGATGAAAAAGTATAATCGGAACGGGAGCTTACGGAGGGAAAGGTAAATGGCGGAACATTTTGATGTGATTGTGGTGGGTGCGGGGCCGTCCGGAATATCAGCGGCGTATCTTCTGGCCAGGGCCGGGGTGTCGGTGCTGGTCATCGAACGGGGCGACTACCCGGGCAGCAAGAACGTCATGGGCGGCGTATTGTACCGTCACGCCGTCGATGAAATCATCCCGGGCTTTTGGAAGGAAGCTCCGCTGGAGAGGCCGGTGGTGGAGAGCAGGCTCTGGATCCTGGAGAAAGACTCGGCGGTTACGGTGGGGTATCGCAGCCCGAAGTTCGGGCAGGAGCCCTACAACAGTTTTACGGTTTTACGTGCGAAGTTTGACAAGTGGTTCGCCAAGAAGGCGGAAGAGGCCGGCGCGCTGATCATCACCGAAACGGTGGCGGAGGAACTGCTCTTCAAGGACGGGAAGGCGATCGGCATACGCACCGATCGGGAAAACGGCGAGGTCTACGCCGATGTGGTCATCGTAGCCGACGGGGTGAACTCGCTTCTGGCCAAGAAGGCCGGCCTGCACGGAGAGATACCGCCGGCCAACGTGGCGCTGGCGGTAAAGGAGATCATCGCCCTTCCCAAGGAGAAGATCGAGGACCGTTTCAATCTCGAACCGGGCCAGGGGGCGACCATTGAACTGGTGGGCGAGGCCACCGCCGGCATGTTCGGTACGGCCTTCATCTATACCAATCAGGACACCCTTTCCGTCGGAGTGGGCGCGATCCTGTCGGACTTTATCAGAAAACAGGTCAAGCCCTATGAACTCATTGAACACCTCAAGGCGCATCCGATGGTTAAACCGCTTCTGGCGGGCGGGGAGACCCGCGAGTACCTGGGCCACCTGATTCCCGAGGGAGGGTACCATGCGGTGCCGCCGCTCTATGGGGACGGCTTTTTGCTGGTGGGCGACGCGGCGATGCTGGTCAACAGCCTCCATCGCGAGGGGTCCAACATGGCCATGACCTCGGGGCGGCTGGCGGCGGAGACGGTGCTTGAGGCAAGGAAAAAAGGGGATTTTTCCAAGCAGGCCCTCGCGGCGTACCAGAGGCGGCTGGAGGAGAGCTATGTGCTCAAGGATCTCAAAAAATACCGGCATGCCGGGCACTTCTTCGAGACCCACCAGCACATCTTCGAACTCTACCCCGAGTTGGCCAGCCATGCCGCTTATGAGTTTTTGAAGGTGGACGGAGTACCCAAACGCGAGAAGCAGAAGGCGATCATCCGCGATGCGACCGCCAGGCGGCCGCTGCGTAAGATGATTGGCGATGCTTATGCAGCTTGGAGGGCGTTACGATGAGCAGTATTGAAGATAAACTTTTTCTTGTGAAGTTTAAACCCGACGACCGTTCACATCTGATCGTCGACCCGGATCACTGCAAGGAGTGCAAGGGAAGGCCCTGCACGATGTTTTGCCCGGCTCAGGTCTACCACTGGGACGAAAGCGAGCAAAAGATGCTGGTGGCCTACGAAGGCTGCATCGAATGCGGTTCCTGCCGGATCGGTTGCCCGGATCTGCTGGTGGAGTGGCGTTACCCGCGAGGCGGCTTCGGAGTGCAGTACAAGTTCGGCTAAAAATTAGGTGGACGCTATCGCGCGCCCATATAATCGAATTCTTCAGGCTGGGGGATGCCCCCAGCCTGATTTTGCCGAATGTCATGGGAGTATCTTCACGTTGCCACTTGACACAGCCATGTAACATGTGATACATTTGTAACGGATGTTACCTTAAGGCGGGAGGAATGGGAGTGGCAATTACGAAAGTCAAGCAGGAAGAAACTGTTGGGCACAGGGCCCAGGCAAGAAAGCATGAGTCCAGGCAAGGAGGTACCCCGAAGAAGTTCTTCGGGCTCAGCCAGAATGTTTTTGTCTTTGGCTTTGTAAGTATGTTGAACGACCTGAGCAGCGAGATCACCGTGCGCACGCTGCCGCTCTTCCTGGCCAATGTACTGGGGGTCAAGACCTCCATCATCGGGCTCATCGAGGGGGTGGCGGACAGCACGGCCACCTTGCTGAAACTCTTCTCGGGCTGGATCTCCGACAAGCTGGGGACCCGTAAACCACTGGTCACGGGCGGGTACGGGCTTTCGGCGTTGAGCAAGCCCTTTTTGTACTTTGCCGTCACCTGGCCGGCGGTGCTGGTAATCAGGTTTTTGGACCGGGTGGGCAAGGGGATCCGGACCTCGCCGCGCGATGCCTTGATCGCCGACTCTACCGATAAGGCCGAACTTGGCAAAGCGTTTGGCTACAGCCGGGCCATGGACCCGCTGGGGGCGGTGCTGGGGCTTCTCATTGCGGCTCTTTTGGTCTACTTTGGGCACCGGGGAATGGTGAGCATGACCCGCGGGACCTTCCAGACCCTGGTACTGATCTCCATTGTGCCGGCGTTTATCGCCCTGGCGCTCATCGTGTTTTTTATCAAGGATCTTAAACCCGGCGAAGGGGTCGAAGTCGAAGGGAAAACCAAAATAAAGGCCAAAGCGCCGTCTCTGTCGTTGCGCGGCTTTGACAGCCGGTTCAAGGCGTTTTTAGGCATCATGATCCTGTTTACTCTGGGAAATTCCAGCGACGCCTTTCTGATCCTGCGGGCGCAGAACCTCGGCCTGTCCATTGTGGAGATCTTCGTGATGCTGGCCTTATTCAATTTGCTTGCCACCGTGGTGGCTTATCCGGCTGGCGTGCTGTCCGACCGTTTCGGTCGGGTACGGGTGATCATCGTGGGTTGGCTGGTATATGCCCTGATCTACCTGGGCTTTGGTTATGCCAGTGCCGGATGGCAAGTTTGGGTACTGTATGTATTGTACGGGATCTACTACGGAGCGACCGAAGGGGTGGAAAAGGCCCTGGTGGCCGATGTGGTGTCATCCGAGAAACGCGGGACGGCTTACGGCCTCTACAATGCGGCGGTTGGGATCAGCGCTTTGCCGGCCAGCCTCATTGCCGGAATTCTCTGGCAAAAGCTGGGGCCCGCTTCTCCCTTCATCTTTGGCGCGGGGCTGTCGCTTATGGCGGTTGTGGCGCTGATGGCTTTCGTACGTCTGGAGAAGATTGGCCATGCCCGTTAATGATCGGCCTTCGGCCGGTAATGCTATGCCCCCTTCCATCCAGGATGAGAGACCTTCCGATGATCGGTCTGATCAGCCTGACCGGCCGGGCCACAACCGGCTGGCCTGGCTGGCGCTGGCCTACAAAGTCCCCAGCGAGCCATCGCGCAAGCGGGTTCATGTGTGGCGGCGGGTCAAGGAGCTGGGGGCCATCTATTTGCAGCAGGCGGTCTGCCTTCTGCCGGAAAGCCAGGCGGCAAGCGAGCAGTTTCGGGCCCTGGCCAGGGAGATCCGGGAACTTGACGGCGAGGCCGTGTTGGTCAGGCTGGAGTTTCTGGAGGCCGGCGAAGAGGAGAAGATGATCGGTGAATTTCGCCGCGCCCGCGACCAGGAATACGCCGAGGTGATGGAGCAGGCCCGCCGCCTTCTGGAGGAGCTTGAGATGGAGACCGACCGCCGGAACTTCACCTTTGCCGAGGTGGAGGAGAACGAGGAGGATCTGGCCAAACTACAAAGGTGGCTGCGCAAGGTAAAGGAGCGGGATTACTTCGGCGGCGCCCTGCAAGACAGGGCGAAGGATCTCTTGCAGCGGTGCGATGCGGCCATGCAGGAATTTACCCAAAAAGTCTTTGAAGAGAACACCCGGTAACGGAGGTGTCCGATGGCTGGCGAGCAAATTCTGGTGATCGAAGACGATCTCCATGTGCAAGAGATTCTACGGCTATACCTGGAAAAGGACGGATACAGGGTGGCCGCGGCCACCGAGGGGCCTGAGGGCCTGTCCAAGGCATGGGAACTCAACCCCGACCTGATCATCCTGGATCTGATGCTGCCCGGCCTGGGAGGATGGGACCTCTGCCGGGCCTTACGTCAGGAATCCCGCGTGCCGGTAATCATGCTGACCGCCAAGGGAGAAGACTACGACAAGATCCTTGGCCTGGAGCTGGGTGCCGACGATTATATCACCAAACCGTTCAACCCGGCGGAGGTGGTGGCCCGGGTGAAAGCGATTCTACGGCGAACCGCGCCTGCTGAAGCCCCCGAAGATGCCCGAGTGCTGCGGTTCCCCATGTTAACCATAGACCTCGATCGGTTTACTGTAGAAGTGGCGGGCCGGCCGGTGCCGTTGACCCCAAAGGAGACCGAACTTTTGTGGTTCCTGGCCAAACGCCCGGGAACCGTCTTCAAACGGGAACAGTTGTTGAACCAGGTCTGGGGCTATGATTATACGGGAGACGCGCGGACGGTGGACGTGCATATCAAGCGGATCCGTCAAAAACTCCACCCGGAAGGATCCGCGGAAAACTCCTATCCCTGGGGTCTCAGGACAGTTTGGGGGGTGGGTTACAAATTTGAAGTCGACAAGGATAAGGTCTCTCCGAAAGCTTCTGAATAAGGGCCCCAAATTTTTGAATAGGAGCCTCTTCCGCAAGCTGATGGCCACATACCTGACCGTGATCTTGCTTACTCTGGCTATTCTCGGTCTGGCCCTCTCTCATCTTTTGGGAGAGTATTTTTTTGGGATCAGGGAACGCCGGTTGTTGAGCCGGGGGCAGGAGATTGTGAAT